>CALJLK010000409.1 GCA_937982655.1 uncultured Sandaracinus sp. | reverse complement strand
GGGTCAGCCGCCGACTTCTTCTTCGAGTCGGCGGGGTCAGCCGCCGACTTCTTCTTCGAGTCGGCGGGGTCAGCCGCCGACTTCTTCTCCTCGAGCTCCTTCTTGCGTGCCTCCCGGGCTGCGCGCTCTCGCGCCTCGAGGGTGCGCTTCGTCTCCGCTCGTTCCGCGCGCGCGCTCGATTCGATCGCCTTCTTCCGCGCGTCGCGCTCGGCGCGTTGCTGGGCGTCGAGCGCCTTCTTCTGCGCTCGGCTCGGTGCGTCCACGGGTGCCTTCGGGCGTCGCTCGGAGCTGGCCATGCGCTCCATTACTACCCTCGCGTAAGTTACGCCATCGTTTCCGAGTCGCGTCGTCGGCTGAAGCTCATGCCTTCGTCGTGGACGGGCGATCGTCCGCGTGAGGTCCACGAACGTCGGCGGTTCGTCGTGAAACGCGGGGTGATGTGCGTGATCCGTGCGACCGCGATGACGAAGTTGTGACTCGACGCGGCGCGTCATCGTGGCAACCTACGGTCGAGTAACATAGGAGGGCCGATGTTGAGCACGATCGAGCGTCGCCTGAGCGCGACCCTGAGGGATGCCCGTCGCACGGCGGCGCGCCGGTTCCTCGTCGACCGACAGACGGGGCTCTGGCGCAGCGAGCTCGCGTGGCTCGGCGTGCGCTCGCGTGACCACGCGCGCATCACCGCGGTGCTGGACGAGACCCCGGACACCCGGACGCTGGTGCTGGAGCCGCCGCGGGGTTGGGTGCCTCATCGCCCGGGGCAGTGGACGCGCGTGGAGATCGAGCTGGCGGGTGTCCGGACGAGTCGCTGCTATTCGCTCTCGTCGGCGCCGCACGACCCCGAGCTTCGGATCACGGTGAAGCGCGTGCCGAACGGGCGCGTGTCGGGTCGTCTGCACGCGCTGCGGGCCGGCGACGCGCTCCGCATCTCGCCGGCGGAGGGGCAGTTCGTGCTGCCGACGCACCCCGCTCGGCTGCTGCTGCTGAGCGGTGGATCCGGGATCACGCCGATGCGCGCGATGTGGCGTGCGCTGCTCGAGTCCGATGCGGCCGACGTGGTGATCGTCCACCACGCCCGCACGCGCGCCGACGTCATCTTCGGCGCCGAGCTCGACGCGCTGGCGAAGCGTCGAGGCTTTCGGGTGGTGGTGCGTCTCGACGACGAGCACGCACGGCCTGGCGAAGGCGGCTTCGACGAGGGCGCGCTGCGCACGGCGGTTCCCGACCTCTTCGCCGGGTCGGCGGGGTCAGCCGCCGACCTCGAGGAACGCGAGGTCTTCGTGTGTGGCCCGCCGGCGATGATGCAACGCGTGGAGGCGATGGGGCTCCCGAGGTTGCACGTCGAGCGCTTCGCCGCGATGCCGCGGCCCGCGGCCGATCCCGACGCGACCGAGGTGCTCGTGACGCTCGGTGGGCGCGCGAGCCCGAGTGGCCGCACGCTGCCTGCGCGCACCGACGGCACGCTGCTCGATCAGCTCGAAGCGGCGGGCGAACGACCGGCGTCCGGCTGCCGCATGGGGCTGTGCCGCACCTGCTCCTGCCTCAAGCGCAGCGGCACGGTGCGCCACGCGATCAGCGGCGCGATCTCGGACGCTCCCGACGAGATCATCCAGCTCTGTGTCTCGGTGCCGTGCACCGACGTCGAGCTCGGGCCGATCGTGCAGGCCGCGGTGCACTCCGCGATGCCCCACGAACGTGCGGCCGAACGAACACTCGACCCACGAGAGAAGCTCGCGCGCCGATCCACGCAGAAAGTCGATCCGAGGTGATCCTGGACACGCAACCGATCGAGACGAGTGGACGCTTCGACCCTGCGAACGGCACCGCGAAGAGCGTCGTGACGAGCGATGCGACGCGCGACGTGACGCGTTCTCCGATGGTTCCCACGAGCGAGCTTCGGCCGTCTCACGGGAAATCGAGCCGGCGGCTCAGCCGGGAGGAGTCCGACGCGCTCGGCCGCGAGCTCGACGCCATCCGCGCGGAGGTGCTCGCCGATCTGGGCGAGCGGGACGTCGCGCACATCCGGGCGGTGATGAAGGCCTCGGGCGCGGCGGCGATCGCGGGGCGAACGCTGCTGCATTTCGGGATCGACCCCGTGACCTTCGTGCTCGGAACGAGCGCGCTCGGAGTGGCGAAGATCCTGGAGAACATGGAGATCGGCCACAACGTGATGCACGGTCAATACGATTGGACCGGCGACCCGGCGCTTCGTGGAGCTGCCTACGAGTGGGACATCGTTTGTCCGGGAGACGACTGGCGATCCTCTCACAACTACGAGCATCACACCTTCACGAACATCCTCGGGAAGGACCGCGACATCGGGTATCAGTTCTTGCGGGTGGCGGACGAGCAGCCGTGGGAGATGCGGCATCTCGCGCAGCCCGTCACCGCGCTCGCGCTCGCGGTGTTCTTCGAGTGGGGCGTGGGAATGCACGATCTGCGCGTCGCCGAGACCACGCGCGGTGAGCAGAGCGTCGCGGAGCTCTGGCGTCGCTCGGGGCCGTTCCTCGCGAAGGCAGGCTGGCAGGTCGCGAAGGACTACGTCGTGTTTCCGCTGATCGCGGGACCGAACGCGCCTCGAGTGCTCGCCGGAAACGTGCTCGCGAACGTGGCGCGGAACCTCTGGACCTTCTCGGTGATCTTCTGTGGACACTTTCCGGAAGGAGTCCGCGTCTACACCGAAGAAGAGACAAAGGACGAGTCGCGTGGTGAGTGGTACGTCCGACAGATCAACGGCTCGGCCAACCTCGACGGAAGCCGCTGGATGCACCTGATGACGGGGCATCTGAGCCACCAGATCGAGCACCATCTCTTCCCGGATCTGCCCGCGGCCCGGTACCCGGAGATCGCGCCGCGGGTGCGCGCGATCTGCGAGCGCTACGGACAGGTGTACGCCACCGGTTCGCTGCCCGCGCAGCTCGCGGACGTCGCGAAGCGGATCGTGCGGCTCTCGTGGCCGCGTCGAGGAAAGCGAGCGCCGAGCGCCGCCGCAGCGTGACGTCGGCTCACTTCGAGAGCGCTTCGATCACCTCGGGCGGCGCCTGCACGAGCTCGAGGAGCACGCCCTCGGCGCCGATCGGGAAGGCGTCGTTGCCCTTCGGGTGCACGAAGACGATGTCGTAACCCGCGGCGCCCGGGCGCGGCTCGCCGAGCACGCGCACGCCGTTCTGCTTGAGCCACGTGACCGCGGCGCGCAGGTCGTCCACCCAGAGGCCGACGTGGTTGAGCGGCGGCACGTGGACCTTCGGCGCCTTCTCGGGATCGATCGGCTGCATCAGATCGATCTCCACCGCGTGCGGTCCGTGGCCGAGGCGCAGGATGTCCTCGTCGACGTTCTGCGCGACCTCGCGGTAGGTGCCGTGGGCCTCGATGCCGAGCACGTCGACCCAGAAGCGACGCAGCGCCTGCTTGTCGAGGCCGCCGATGGCGACCTGTTGGATGCCGAGCACGCGAAACGGGCGGTCCGAGTAGTCCGTCATGGGGCGCTTCGTAGCAGGTCTGCGTGAGGTCGCCGACCTCGCGCGCGCGGTTGCCCACGTGGCAGGCGCGCGCAACGATGCGCGCGCCATGACCTCGACCGACGCGAGCACCAAGACCTCGCTCACCGGCATCAAGCCCACCGACACGCCGCACCTCGGCAACTACCT
Organism: uncultured Sandaracinus sp.; assembly: GCA_937982655.1. Classification (GTDB taxonomy): domain Bacteria; phylum Myxococcota_A; class Polyangia; order Polyangiales; family Houyiibacteriaceae; genus JACKEH01. The sequence continues at coordinate 3,443 of CALJLK010000409.1, read as the reverse complement.
CGGCGCGATCCGTCCCGCGCTGCAGCTCGCGAAGTCGTTCAAGAGCTTCTACTTCATCGCCGACTACCACGCGGTCACCACGCTCCGCGATCCGATCGCGCTCCAGAAGAACGTCTACGACGTCGCGGCGACGTGGCTCGCGTGTGGGCTCGATCCGAAGGAGATCGTCTTCTTCCGGCAGTCGGACGTGCTGGAGGTCTTCGAGCTCGCGTGGATCTTGAGCTGCCTCGTCGCGACCGGTCAGCTCGAGCGCGGGCACGCGTACAAGGACGCGATCGCGAAGGGCGTCGAGCACCCGAACGCGGGCATCTTCTACTATCCGGTGCTGATGGCGGCCGACATCCTGCTCTACGACACCCACGTGGTGCCGGTGGGCAAGGATCAGAAGCAGCACATCGAGGTCTGCCGCGATCTCGCGGCGCGCTTCAACCACGTCTACGGCGAAGGTGTGCTCGTGGTGCCGGAGGCGCACATCAGCGAGGACGCGCCGCTGGTGCCGGGGCTCGACGGCGAGAAGATGTCCAAGAGCCGTGGCAACTCGATCCCGCTCTTCGCGTCGAGCAAGGAGCTGCGCAAGGTCGTCATGAAGATCACGACCGGCAGCGAGACGCTCGAAGAGCCGAAGGTCGCGGAGGGCACGACGATCTACGAGCTGACCAAGCAGCTCACGCCGAGCATCGCGGCGGAGATGGCGAAGAAGCTCGCCGCCGGCAACTACGGCTGGGGCCACGCGAAGCAAGACTTCTTCGAGGCGCTCGACGCGGAGCTCGGTCCGAAGCGCGAGGTCTACGAGTCGTTCCGCGCCGACGAAGAGGCGCTCGATCGTATCCTCGCGGAGGGCGCCGAGCGTGCGCGTCACGTGGCGCGCGCGACGATGCATCGGGTGCGTGAGGCGATCGGCATCGCGCGTCCGATCGGCACGATGCGCAGCACGGTGAGCCTGAAACGCTCCGATCTTCCGGTTTGAGCGCGAGCACGAGTCCACCTGCACGGATCGAGTGCGGGGGGGCTCTCAGTCTTCGTCGAGCGCGATCGCGTCGTCCGGACCCACGTTGCCGTGCGGGGTCACCACGAGCCAATCGGTCACTCGCGCGACGTCGTGTGTCCCACGCTCGCCCTGCTTCAGCGGGACGAGCCGCGGTCGACACGCGATCGTGGCGTCGAGCACGTCGTCGTGGGCGTCGTGGACCTCCGCCCAGAGGTGCTCGCGTTGGTCGGCGTTCGCGCCTTCGCCCTCGTAGCCGAGCTTCACGAGGAAGCGGTAGCCGCGGGCCTCTCGGTGCCGACGCAGCGCGGCTTCGAAGAGCGACCACCGCTCCTTCGCGAGCGTGGCCATGCGCTCGGTCTCCATGCGCGAGACGTAGAGCAGCGGGTCGTTCTCGAGCACGGGCGCGAGGGTCGAGGGACAGCGCCAGTGCGTGCGCGCGAGGCTCTTCACCGGCACGTAGAGCACGCCGGCGGGCTGCGCGTGCACGTCGTCGCGATCCGTCTCTCCGCCGGGCCCGCGCGGGGCGTGCTTCGAGAGCGCCTTCGGCCACGGGGCCCATGCGAGCTCGAGCTCTCGTCCGGCCTCGAAGCGTTCGCCGGGACACGGCGGGCCTTGCTCGATCCACTGCGCGGCCACGGCGTGTACCAGCGGCGCGAGGCACGACAACGCGCTCTCCGGCACGTCGAGCATCTCGAGCTCGATCGCGCCCGCGCGCACGAGGCCGTGCGTGTGCACCCACGCGCGACCGTCCTTGCGCACCGCGTGCACCGAATAGAGCACGCGCGGGGAGGGCGGCGCGTTCGTCTCCGCCGTCTCGAAGACCCACTCGGGGAAGCGCACCGCGAAGCTCGAGTCGTCGACCAGCAGCGAGAGCTCGGGCGCGGCCGCGGCCACGAGGCGGATGAGCGCGTGGTAGTCCTCGAGCGGGCGCTCGCCGAGCGTGCTCTCGAAGGCGAGCTCGTAGTCGGCGCAGGCGGCTTCGTCGGCACCGAAAGGTTCCTCGTGCGTCGCGCCGTGCGCGACGTGCGCCGGCAGTCCGTGGCTCGGTCGGAGCGCGACCGCGACCTCTCGTTCGCCGAGCTGGCCACGCAACACCCACCGACACGAAGCCTGCGCGCAGGGCGTCAAGCGCACGCCCGCGCGCTCGAGCCGCGCGACCACCTCGCTGATGCCGAGCGCCGCCCCCGAGGGGAGCAGCGCGCGCAGCGTGGTGGGGGGAACGGTCAGCATCGGCGGAAACGTCGCACGAGCGCGCCCGAGCGTGACGTCCTCGATCGCACGTTCGCTCACGGGTCCGGGGGAATCCCGTCGGGGCGCGCTCGCGAGCAGCGTCGTCGAGGTGCGCTCGAGGCGCCGAATTATCGAGAGTTTCCGCAAACGCGTGACTCGATGTCGCGCCGGACGTGACGCGCACGATGCGCGTGCGCTCGGTTGCGCCTCTCGGGTCGGGCATCGAGCGCGTGCGTCGCGTCCGCACCTCGCGCACCTTCTGCGCGATGAACGACGTCTTGGTCTTGGTCGGCATGTCCGGCGTCGGCAAGAGCTTCTGGGCGGAGCGGCTCACGCAGTTGGGCTACGAGCGACACGACTGCGACGGCGCGATCGGAGAGCGTCTCGGGACGCTCGTGGAGGCCGCGCCGAACGAGGCACTCGTTCATGCGCTCGGGCGCTGGATGGGCATGCCGTGGTCACCCGACTACGCGGCGCGCGAGGCGCGTTACCTCGCGCTCGAAGCGGCGGTCACCGCGGAGGCGGTGGACGCGGCGAGCGCTTCGGGCTCGGGGAGCGCGCGCCACGTGATCGACACCACGGGGAGCGTCATCTACCTCGACGACGCGTTGCTCGCGCGCCTGCGCGGGATCGGTCGCGTGGTGTATCTGCGAACGCCGGACGCACGTCGCGACGCGATGCTGAAGCGTTACCTCGAAGAGCCGAAGCCGGTCGTGTGGGGCGACGCGTTTCGAGCGCGCGAAGGGGAGCGTCCCGAGGACGCGCTGCCTCGGTGCTACGCCGAGCTGCTCGCGTGGCGCGATGCGCGGTACGCGGCGCTCGCGCACGTGACGCTCGACGGCGGAGAGCTCGAGGCGAACGACCCGGGGATCGACGGGTTCCTCTCGCGCATCGCGTGAGGCTCGAGCGGCTCGCGGGGGCGCGCGGACGTCGTCGTTCGAGCGCCTCGAGCGCCTGGCTTCGATTTGATCGGCTTCGTTCGGTCGGCTTCGTTCGATCGGCTTCGTTCGATCGGCTTCGTTCGATCGGCTTCGTTCGATCGGCTTCGTTTCGATCGCGGCACGTGCGTTTCGTGGAGCGACGGTGGCACTCTGCGGCCATGCCGACGTGTCGCTGGTTCGTGTGGGGGATCGTGTTGGTGCTCGGGTGCGGCGACGACGACGGGGGAGGCGGCGACGCGAGCACGTCGCGCGACGGGAGCGTCTCGCGCGATGCCGCGCCCGCC
>CALJLK010000408.1 GCA_937982655.1 uncultured Sandaracinus sp. | reverse complement strand
CCCACGTGCAGAGTGCGCACGACACGCGCGGGCGAGCTCGCGACGTCGACGATCGAGACGCTGTCGGAGAGGTGATTGACCACCCAGACCCGCGAGGCGCTCTCGACCGCGACCGCGACCGGCTCGAGCCCCACCGGAACACTCTCGACCACGCGCGGCGCTTCGCCAGTGAGGTCGAGGATCTCGAGGTGTCCGTCCGGGGTGTTGCACGCGAAGAGGCGCGTGCCGTCGGCGGAGATCGCGAGCGGCCGCACCGGGCCGGACTCGAAGTGGTGAAACGATGGCTGCGCGAGCGCGGACGCCGACACGAGCACGGATGCGAGCACGAGAAGCGAACGAAGCAAGACCCACCCCCTCGACGTGAAGTCGGCGGCTGACCCCGCCGACCCGGCAAAGAAGTCGGCAGGATAGACGCGGAATTCCGAGGGTGCCCGCCCGTCACGCCTCGTTCCGCCACGCGGACGCGCGCGCTCCGCTGCGAACGGCGAATCGACCTCGAAGCGCTCACCCGCGACGGCCACGAACGCTCGCCACGGCTCGGACGGAAAGAAGAAGGGCGCCCCGAAGGACGCCCTCACTTCACGTTCGTTCGCGACGTGCGATCAGCGGCCGAGATCGTACGACCAGCCGAGGCGGCGCATCACGTCGAGGTTGTCGATGAACGCGTCGAGCTCGCCGTTCGCGTCGTTGTCCGCGAGCGCCTGCGCGTGCAGCACCATGAGCGCCGCCGGGCCACGCTCGACGCCCTCGTCGTCGGGATACGAGATCGCGACGTACGTGAGGCCGGTGCGCGCGTCGGTGAACTCCACCGTCGTCATCGAGGGATCGGGGGTGACCTCGTCCGCGCCGCCGCGGATCCAGATGCGCGAGCGCTGGAAGAACGAGCGGTCGAAGGTCTCCGGGATCCACGCCATGCCGTAGACGGCCGAGTAGAGCTGGATCGAGAAGCTCGCGTTCGGCTCGATCGGCAGGCCCGGCATCGTCTCGCCCGCGAGCTGCGCCGGCGTCGGATACACGAGCTCGCTGCCGACCGCGCGCGGCGCGATCGCGTTCCAGTCGTCACCCCAGAGCCCGCCGAGGAAGCCCTGCATCGCAGGCCCGAACGAGCTGTAGAAGTTGATCTGGTACTGACGAACGTCCGCCGAGGTGTCGCGGCCGAGGAAGTTCGTCTGCGGATCCGTCAGCGCCATGATCGCGAGGACCTTGTCGTAGAAGTATCCGACGCGCTCGAGCTGGTCGAACCAGAAGTAGCCGTCGTCGAAGTTCCACGTGGTCTCGATCGCGCGACCGTCGAACGCGCTCACGCCGACGCCGCCGCCGAAGCCACCGCCGCCCGCGATGAGACCCTCGGAGCCGTCGCCGCGGATCGTGCGCACGTAGGTGCCGGGCTCCGGCGTGGCGATGACACGCGTGAACAGGCGGAAGGCCGACTGAACGGCGAGCGTGTAGGGCGCCATGCCGTCCTCGCGGTTGAGGAACTGCGCGGCCTGCTCTTCGCCGAAGATGTCGATGAAGATCGGCGTGTAGAGCGAGTAGATCTGGTTGGAGTACTTCAGCTTCTCGAAGTAGCGGCCGTAGATGCGGTCCGCGTACGGGCCCGTGTCGAAGCCGAGACGGCCGCGACGGAAGGCGTTGAAGATGTAGTAGTTCCAGTAGTTGTCGATGACGCTGTTCACCGTCTCGTAGGTGTCCGCGCCCATGTCGTAGAGGTAGCAGTCGGGGCCGAGGTCTCGCTGCTCGTCCGAGCAGAAGAGGTAGGGCACGCGGAGGCGACCCTGCGGATCGACCGTCGGGTCGGTGATGCCGTTGCTCGCGAGCTCGGGGAAGGCCTGGAGCGAGCGGTAGGGCACGTCGACGCGGCGCTCGAGCGCTTCGCGGCTGCCCACGATCTCCGGGATGTCCGTGTAATTGTAGGCCGAGAGCTCACCGCCCTCGAAGGCCGAGATCTTCAGCGGGACCGGCCAGTTCGCCTGGAAGAAGGAGAACCATGCGAGCTCGCGCGCGTTCGCGGCCGGGACGTCGGCGAACACCTCGATGAGGTCGCCGTAGCCCATCTTGATCGCGGCCGCGTCGTAGTGCCCGAGGCCGTGCGCGTCCGTGACCACGAAGTTGTTTCCGTAGTCCATGACGGTCGAGTACTGGTACTCGTGGATGCGCCCGTCGATCTCCGCGTCGGTGATCGGGTCCCACGCGCGCGGGCGCATGTTGCCGTCGTCACGGAGCTCCCAGTAGCGCGGCGCGTAGTTCATCGCGTCGTAGCTGCCGCTGAAGTTGTGACGAAGACCGACGGTGTGGCCGATCTCGTGCGAGGTCACGCCGTGGAACATCGGGTGCCGGAGCATCCCCGAGACCGCCGCGTAGTCGATCGTGCCGTCGTCCTGACGGAGCTGGTAGCTCTGGCCGTACCACTCGATCGTGCCGTCGCCGTCCTCGACCGCGCGCTGGATGGCGCGCGCGAGGCCGAGCAGGCCCTCGTCCGTGAACTCCGCCGCGTGGATGCGGCAGTGCCCCATGCGGTGCATCTGGTCGTGCGCGCGCTGCATCGCCTCTTGGGCGCGCAGGCCGAAGCCGCGCAGCGGCGACGCGTGGTTCAGGGTCGCGTCGTCGACCGCGGCGTTCGGGTCGATGCCGCGCGCGATGCGCATTTCGGCCGGCGTGAGCATGCGCTCGATGTCGGTGCCGATCAGGTTCTGCAGACGCGCCTCGCCGAGGTCGACGTCGTCGCCGAACGCACCGGCGGTGCGAAGGCGCTGACGCGTCTCGCGGACGCGCGAGACGAGGTCGCCGATGGTGGTCGGGGCCGGGCGCGCGTCACCGCCGCGGAAGCGGTTGACCCACGAGAAGTCCATGCCCTCCATCGGGTTCTCGATCGTGCCGTCGACGCCCGCGACCGACGCGGAGGTCGTGCGGCTGCGCGGCTCGCGGTTGCGCTCGACCCACGCTTCGACGACCTCACCGCTCGTGACGTCCGACTCGCGGAGGTCGCCGGTGAGCAAGCCGATGATGTCGCGCGCGAAGGCTTGGAGCGTCTCGACGCCCGCGCCGTACATGAACGCGTTGCCCATGATGATCTCGCCCGTCTCCGGGTCGGCGCTCGACGGGCCGTACCCGAGGGGGCTCGACGCGTGCGGCTCGTTGACCCAGCCGATCATCGAGTAGCGGAGGTCGCCGATCTGCGCGCTGGTCCCGACGGGGCCACACGCCTCGTGGTCGCCCTCGGCCACCGGGTTCTGGCAGAGCACGAACATCTGCTGGTGATCTTCGCGCGTACGTTCGGCCGCGCAGGTCGCCGCGTCGCCGCCGTTCTCGAGGCACTCGTTCTCGCGGAGCGACGCCACGGTCGCCACGAAGACCTCGTTCCAGTCGTCGGCCACGCTCTGCGAGTCGGACTTGAGGTCCTCGGGGAAGTTGCTGCTGAGGTGGTACGCGATCGGGCGCACCTGGCGCTCGCGGTACGGGATCGTGCACGCGCCGGCCCACGCGCCGTCGACCGTCTCGCGACGCGCCATGCCGAACGCGAGGTCGCAGCGGCTGCCGTTGCCGCCGCAGATCGCCATCTCGGTCGCCTCGGTGCAGCGGATCAGGTTGCCCGCCTCGTCGCGGCGGTGGCTCTGCTGCCAGAGGTTGTGGCGGTTGACGAAGCGGATGCGGGCGGACTCGACCGCGCCGTACTCGGGGTCGTAGCCGGCGCGCTCGGTCACGAAGTAACCGAAGCGCTCCATGCGGTCGCCCGTGTACTCCATCGGCTCGTAGTCGCGGTTCGGATCGACGCGGAGGAAGCTGTTGCGGACGGTGATCTCACCGGGCGCGCAGTCGAGGTGGCTGCTGCCGTTGAGGAAGCAGGTCGGGATCTCGCCGAAGCCGTCGATGTACGCGGTCGTCGGGCGCACGAACATCTTGTTGACGATGTCGATGTAGTGGATCGGACCCTCTTCGTCCTCGCTCGCGCCGGGCGCGCGCACGAACTTCGGCTCGTGCGGATGCCCCGTTCCGGGCGGGATGAAGTACGAGACCGGCTCCATCTCGATGCCGTCGAAGAGCTTGGCGCCGAGGAGGAAGTCGTTGTTCGTGATGAGGTTCTCCGACCAGTCGACGCGCATGAACTCGCGCTGATGCCAGGGGCGGTCGTAGTCGTTCTCTTCGATGATGTTCTGCTCTTCGCCCGTGACCGGGTTGTAGGAGCGACGGATGTCGAAGTGCTTGACGATCTTGTACATCGCGATGGCGGCGCCGGTCGGGTTCGAGCCCGCGATGCCTTCGCCGTCCGCACCCGCGATGTGCTGATAAGCGCGACGCGCGATCAGGTAATCTTCCTGGATCTCCCAGGTGATCTTCTCGGTTTCACCCTGCTCGCCCACGAAGGTGTAGGGCGCGCTGTAAGGCGAGTCGATCACGGTCTGGAGGAAGTACCAGGCGCTCCCGTCGTTGAAGATGGCCTTCTCGACGACGTTCGGCTGGACGCGATTGACCGCGGGTTGGGTGTCCCCGCACGCGAGGGCGACGAGGCCCAGGGCAAACACGAGGAGGTGACGAAGTCTCATCAGCGAGGTTCCTTTCCGGCGCACACCGCCGGCGCGAGGCAAGCGATCGGGAGCACTCCCGAGGCGGCACCTCGCAGCAAGATGCGTGCGCGGCCGCCTCCTGGTGTGTAAGTGACTGAAAACGATTGAGTTGTTCGGTTTGGCGCGGAGTCGCAGGACCGTGCGCGATCTCTGCACTGTCAGGTGACTAACGCCACCCGCGTGGCTCCCGCGACGCCTGTCGCCGGTCGGCCGCAGCACCGATGCAGCTCCGACCGCGGCCTGGACGATCGCCGGCCGCCCGCTGGAGTCAGGTGCGGACCTGCGCCCGCAGCGACACGAAATCACTCGCGTTTCGAGGGGGTACACCGCGGCATGAGGCGTGCTCACCTCGACCCGTGCACACCTCGTCACGGATCGCGCTGCTCCTCTCTCTCGGGGGCCTCACGGCTCTCGGTTGCTCCGCCGAGCTCGTCGCCTCGCCACGCGATGCGGAGGTGCGAGACGCGGGACCTCGCGGCGATGCCGCCGCGCCCGAGGTCGACGCGAGCGTGGTCGACGCGATGGCGGCGGTCGACGCCGGTCCGGTCTGCGAGAGCGCGGCGCCGAGCGAGGCGATGGTGCTCGACGGAGTCGACGACGGGGCGACGATGGGGGTCGCGTCGGGGCTCGGGCTCGCGGAGCTGACGGTGGAGGCGTGGGTCCGACGCGACGGAAAGGGCGTCGCGACCGGCACCGGTGTGGGCGGGATCTCGGTGGTGCCGATCGCGGGCAAGGGGCGCGGCGAGGACGACGGAAGCAACGTCGACTGCAACTACGCGTTCGGCTTCGTGGGCGACGTGCTCGGCGCGGACTTCGAGGACATGGCGAGCGGCGCGAACCACCCGGTGCTCGGGCGCAGCCGCGTGCCGCGCGGCGAGTGGCATCACGTCGCGGCGACCTACGACGGCACCACCTGGCGGCTCTACCTCGACGGAGAGCTCGACGGCGAGGCGCGCGCGAACGCGACGCCGCGCGCGGACAGCATCCAGCACTTCGGGGTCGGCACCGCGTTCAACTCGATGGGCGTCGCGGCGGGGCGGCTGCACGGCGCGATCGCCGAGCTGCGGGTGTGGGATCGGGCGCGCACGCAGGAGGAGCTCGCGCGCGATCGTTTCGCGCGGCTCACGTCGGGCGAAGGGCTCGTCGGGCGATGGGCGTTTCACGGCGCGGAGGGGCTCGCGGACACGATCGGAGAGCACCCGGCCACGGTGGTCGGGGGGCGCATCGAAGCGGGCGGCCCGGTCCTCGAGCGAGGCGTGCCGCCGACGATCGACGCCGCGGTCGCGGACGACGCGGAGCTCGACACGAGCGCGCCGATCGAGCTCGCTATCGACGTCGTCGACGCAGAAGGAGAGCCGGTCGACGTCACGTTCCACCTGCGCGAGATCACCGAGGTCGACGACTTCACGATCGCGGTGCTTCCGGACACCCAGTACTACACGGTGGAGAGCCGGGCTCTGGACGCGTACTTCCACGCACAAACGCGATGGATCGTCGACAACCGCGAGGCTTACGGGATCGCGGCGGTGATCCACAACGGCGACATCGTCAACAACGGTGACAGCCAGATCTACCAATGGCGCGTGGCGGACGCGGCGATGTCGCGGCTCGAGGACATCGCGGCGCTCCCCGACGGGATCCCGTTCGGAGTCGCGGTGGGAAACCACGATCTCTCGGTGGTGAGCGAGCCGGGGCCGGCACGGCGATTCAACGAGTTCTTCGGACGCGAGCGCTTCCTCGGTCGCACCTACTACGGCGGCAGCCGCACGAGCTCGAACAACAACGACAGTTGGTTCACCTTCACCGCGGGCGGGCTGGAGTTCGTGGTGGTGAACCTCCAGTTCGATCCGGAACCGAGCGCCGCGATGCTCGCGTTCGCGCGCCGCATCTTCGAGACGCACCCAGACGCCTTCGGGATCCTGAACGCGCACTACATCCTCACGGGCGCGGGCAACTTCAGCGCGCAGGGCGCGGCGATCTACGCGGCGCTGCGCGACGTGCCGAACCTCCACGTGATGACGTGCGGGCACGTCTCGAACGAGCAGCGGCGCGTCGATACCTTCGAAGGGCACCCGATCCTCTCGATGCTCGCGGACTACCAGAGCCGCGAGAACGGCGGGAACGGCTGGATGCGCCTGTGGGAGCTCTCGCCCGCGAACGGCGAGATGACGGTGCGCACGTACTCGCCGATGCTCGATCGTTTCGAGACCGACGCGAACAGCGAGTTCACGGTGTCGCTCGATCTGCGCGGCGCGGGCACGACGGCGTTCGAGGAGATCGCGCGGGTCGACGACGCGGCGGCGCGCGTGGCGATCGAGGTGGAGGGGCTCGAGCCCGGGCGCATCTACGAGTGGTACGCGAGCGCGCGTGACTGCGATCACGAGGCGCGCACGCCGGTGCGTCGCTTCACGACGCGCTGAGCGCGGGCGACGATCGATCGAACGGGAAACGATCGCGACGGCGCGCGCGATCGGTCGATCCTCGATCACGACGGCGCGCGATCAACCACCGAGGATTCCCGCGACGCGATCGACGCACCAGATCGCGCCGGCGGCGCCGAGCGCGTAGCAGGCCACGGCGTGGGCACGACGCTGGACGGTCTCCGAGATCGCGCGTCGTGCGAGGAGTGCGAGGCCGAGCACCCCGAGCACGATCGCGAGCTGACCGAGCTCCACGCCGGCGTTGAAGCCGAGGAGCGCGATCACCAAGCCGTGGCCGTCCGAGGGGAGGCCGAGGTCACCGAGCGCGCCCGCGAAGCCGAGACCGTGCACGAGCCCGAAGACGGAGGCGACGAGCCAAGGACGTCGGCGCGTGAGGGTGTCGGCGTCGGCGAAGGCTTCGCGCGCGACGAGGACCACGCTCGCCGCGATGGTGGCCTCGACCGCGCCGGAGGGCAGTCGCACGAGCTCGAGCGCGGCGAGGGCGAGCGTGACGGAGTGCGCGAGCGTGAAGGCGGTCAGGGTGCCGACGAGGGCGCGGAGGAAACGTCGGCGATCGTGCGCGGGCGCGGTGGTCGTGGACGCTCGACCCGGCGATTCGGCGGGGGCGTCGGATGAAACGACGGGAGATCCCGTGCTCGCACGACGACGGGCCACGAGCACGAGCAGCAGACCGAGCACGAACGCGACGGATCGAGCCCGAGGACGACGTGCTCGACCCCGACCGGAATCCACGCGAGGCCGGACGGAGCGTCGAGGAGCGCGCGGGGGCTCTCCGACGTCGCGATCCCCTCGAGCCGTCGGCCGTCACGGCGCGTGAGGACGACGACGACGCGCGCGCCGGAGAGCCCATCGAAATCGACGCGGCGGAGCTCGTCCGGGCAACGCAGCGACGTCGCTTCGGCGGTGCAGTCGGTCGGCCAACGCACACGGACGGCGTCTTCTTCGCGACGCGCGTCGACCGGCGCGGTCCAGCGGAACGTGTACGTGTGATCGTCGCGCTCGACGATCGAGAGCACGCCGGGGCGTGCGTCGTGGGCCACGGCGCGAGGCACGAACGCGCCGACGAGCCACGCCACGATCGTCGCGCCTAG
>CALJLK010000407.1 GCA_937982655.1 uncultured Sandaracinus sp. | reverse complement strand
GTCACGATCCTCGGCAACCGGCAGTACGCGATGCGCATCTGGCTCAAGCCCGACCGAATGCGCGCGTACGGCGTCTCCACCGACGAGGTCATGGAGGCGATCGGCGAGCAGAGCATCATCGGACGTCCGGGTCGCACGGGGCAGGCCTCGGGGCAGACCCCGCAGTCGCTCGAGTACGTGCTGACGTACCAGGGCCGCTTCGCCGAACCGGAGCAGTACGCGGACATCATCGTGCGGGCGACTCCCGAGGGCGAGCTCTTGCGGCTCGGCGACCTCGCGGACGTGGAGCTCGGCTCGGAGTTCCAGAGCATCTACTCGAACCTCGACGGCCACCCTTCGGCCGCGATCGTCCTCAAGCAGAACGCGGGGAGCAACGCGAGCGAGGTCATCGAAGCCGTGAAGGAGCGCCTCGAGGAGCTTCGACGCACGGCGTTCCCACCCGGCATGCAGTACTCGATCAACTACGACGTCTCGAAGTTCCTCGACGCCTCGATCGAGCAGGTGCTGCACACGCTCGGGGAGGCCTTCGTGTTGGTCGCGCTCGTCGTCTTCCTCTTCCTCGGCGACTGGCGCTCGACGCTCATCCCGACCCTCGCGGTGCCCGTCTCGCTGATCGGCGCGTTCGTCTTCATGCAGGCCTTCGGCCTCACCATCAACCTCATCACGCTCTTCGCGCTGGTGCTCGCGATCGGGATCGTCGTCGACGACGCGATCGTCGTCGTGGAAGCCGTGCACGTGAAGATGGCGGAGGACCACGTCGGCCCCTACGAGGCGGTGCGGCGCGTCCTCGGTGAGATCAGCGGCGCGATCATCGCGATCACGCTCCTGATGGCGGCCGTGTTCGTCCCGGTGGCGTTCATGACGGGACCCGTCGGCGTGTTCTATCGCCAGTTCTCGATCACGATGGCTTCGTCGATCCTGCTCTCCGGAGTCGTCGCGCTCACGCTCACGCCCGTGCTCTGCGCGATGATCCTGAAACCACACGAGGCGGGACACGCGCGACGGCGCGGCCCCCTCGGTCGCTTCCTGGACTGGTTCAACCGGAAGTTCGACGCCGGGACGCTGCACTACGTTCGTTTCCTTCGTCACATCGTCACGCGCAGGACCCTGACCTTCGCGATCGTCGGGCTCTTCGCCTTCGGCATCTTCGGGGTGAACCAGACGTTGCCGGCGGGCTTCATCCCGACCGAAGATCAGGGACAGATCTACGCGATCGTCCAGACGCCTCCCGGGACCACGCTCGAGCGCACCAACGAGGTCATCGAAGAGCTTCAAGGCATCGCGCGCGAGGTCGAGGGCGTCGAGTCCGTGTCCGCCTTGGCCGGGTACGAGATCCTCACCGAGGGTCGAGGCTCGAACGCCGGGACCTGCCTCATCAACCTCCGCCCGTGGAGCGAGCGCAGCGCGTCGGTTCACGAGGTGATCGAAGCGCTCGAGGAACGCACCCACGACATCGGCGCGGTCATCGAATACTTCGAGCCGCCGTCGGTGCCCGGATACGGCGCCGCGGACGGCTTCGCCGTGCGATTGATCGACCTCGGCGAGGAGACCGATTACGAGGAGTTCGACCGGATCAACCGCGAGCTCATGGAGCACCTGGAGGAGCGGCCTGAGCTCACGGGGTTGTTCACCTTCTTCGCCGCGAACTATCCACAGTACGAGCTCGTGATCGACAACGAGCGCGCCATGCAGAAGGGCGTGTCGATCTCGGCCGCGCTCGAGAACCTCGACATCCTGGTGGGGAGCACCTACGAGCAGGGGTTCATCCGGTTCGGGCGATTCTTCAAGGTCTACGTCCAGTCCGCGCCGGAGTTTCGGCGCATGCCGTCGGACATTCTCGAGCTCTTCGTCGAGAACGATCGCGGCGAGATGGTCCCGTACTCCGCGTTCATGACGATGCGCGAGACGCACGGCCCGAACGAGCTCACGCGCTACAACCTCTACACCTCGTCTGCGATTCGTGGTCGACCGGCCGCGGGGTACACGAGCGGAGACGCGATCGCCGCAATCCGCGAGGTCGCCGCGAGCACGCTTCCCCGGGGCTACGACATCGCGTGGGAAGGTCTCTCCTACGACGAGGCGCGACGTGGCAACGAAGCCATTCTGATCTTCCTCGTCGTCGTCGCGTTCGTGTACCTCGTGCTCGCGGCGCAATACGAGAGCTTCATCCTTCCTTTCGCGGTGATTCTCTCGCTGCCGGCGGGTGTCTTCGGTGCGTTTCTGCTCTTGAGAGGTTTGGGGCTCGCGAACGACATCTACGCACAAGTCGGGTTGGTCATGCTCGTCGGGTTGTTGGGCAAGAACGCGGTCCTCATCGTGGAGTTCGCGGTGCAAGCCCAGCAGGGAGGCATGTCCGTACGCGACGCGGCTCTCGAAGGCGCGAAGGCGCGCTTCCGACCGATCCTCATGACCTCGTTCGCGTTCGTCGCGGGCCTCATCCCGCTCGTGCGCGCGTCGGGGCCCGGTGCGGTCGGCAACCACACCATCGGCGCCTCGGCGCTCGGCGGCATGCTCTTCGGCACGGTCTTCGGGGTGATCGTGATCCCGGGCCTCTACTACGTCTTCGGCAAGCTCGCCGAGGGCAAGAGCCTGATTCGCGACGAAGACTTCCGGCCGCTCTCGGAGCCGGACTCGGACGAACGGAAGCGCGACGACGAAGGCGACGGCGCGGTCCTGGAGACGGCGGACGGCGCGGGAGTCGACTCCGAGTTGACGCGCAGTGCTTCGGTCGATCCGGGTGGCGACACGGCCGCCGGCGACGACACGGGCGACGGCGACGACGCGGGCCGCGACGACACCGCACCGGAGGGTCGATCATGACTCGCTCGAGCACGCTCACGCTCCTCGTCGCGCTCTGGGCCACCTCGGCGTGCGTTCCGACGCCGCCGGTGACTCCACGCGAGGCCAGCACCGAGACCCCGGCCACCTTCGGCGGAGAGAACGTCGAAGGCGATGGATCCGCGCCAAGCTCGGCCGAGGTCGACTGGCGTTTGGTGTTCTCCGACCCCCACCTCGTCGCGCTCGTCGACGAAGCCCTCGCGCACAACCAGGAGCTGAACATCGTGGTGCAGGAGATGATCGTTGCGAACGCGGAGGTCATGGCCCGCCGCGGCGAGCTCTTCCCGAGCCTCTCGGCCGGTGCGGGCGCAGGCATCGAGCGTGTCGGTCTGCACACGAGCCAAGGCCGGAGTGACGAGACCTCGGACGTCCGCCGGGACCTGCCCGCGTTTCAGGTCGGCCTCTACGCGTCGTGGGAGGTCGACGTCTGGGGGCGTCTTCGCAACTCCGCGAAAGCGGCGACGTTGCGGTACTTCGCGAGCGCGGAGGGTCGGAACTTCGTCGTCACGCGGATCGTCGCGGAGATCGCGCAGCTCTACTACGAGCTGCTCGCGCTCGACCGCTCGCTCGCGATCCTCGAGGCCAACATCGAGCTCCAGCACGACTCGCTGGAGATGATGCGTCTGCAGCTTCGAGCCGCGCGCGTCACGATGCTCGCGGTCACGCGGTTCGAGGCGCAGCTCCGTTCGTTCGAGAGTCGGCGCTTCGAGATCGCGCAGCGCATCGTCGAGACCGAGAACCAGATCAACTTCCTGGTCGGTCGTTTTCCGCAGCCCGTCGTGCGGACGGAGGCGGACTTCTTCGCGATCGAGCCGCCCGTGCTGCACACCGGCGTGCCCGCGCGTCTGCTCGAGAACCGACCCGACGTGCGGCAGGCAGAGCTTCGGCTCGTGGCCGCGGAGCTCGACGTCCGGGCGGCGCGTGCACGCTTCTATCCCTCGCTCTCTATCGAAGCGGGCGGCGGCGTGCAGTCCTTCGACGTCACCAAGCTCTTCTCGCCCGCGTCGCTCTTCTACGGGTTGTTGGGCGGCCTGACGGCGCCTCTCCTCAACCGGAGCGGCATCACCGCGGAGTACTTCGCTCGCAACGCGGAGCAGCAAGCCGCGGTTCTCGCCTACGAGCGCGCGATCCTCTCCGCGTTCGTCGACGTGAACGGCGGCCTCAACCGGGTGCGAAACCTCGGTCAGGCCTACGAGGTTCGCGTCCAACAAGTTCAACGACTCGAAGAGTCCGTCGGTTTGTCGACGCAGCTCTTCGACGCAGCGCGCGCCGATTACCTCGAGGTGTTGACGACGCGGCGCGACTACCTGGAGGCACAGATGGAACTGGTCGAGACGAAGCGACGACAACTGACGGCGACGGTGACGCTCTACCAGGCGCTCGGAGGAGGCTGGCGTCGTCCGGGCACGGAGGAGCGAATCGCGGACCACGGAGACGAACGACGCGCGGACGACGAGCACGACGACGACGACGACGACGAGCACGACGACGACGACGAGCACGACGACGACGACGACGACGACGACGCGCGTCGCGGTCTGCATCCGATGGGGGCGCAGCCGTGAGCGTCGCCCGTGCCTGGTGGGCGGCCGTCTCGATCGCCGCGCTGACCTCGGTTCTCGGGGGCTGCGGGCACCCGGAGGCGCACGCGGAAGAGCCGGAGCCGCGTTTCGAAGCCACGACCGTGGTCCGACGGAACACCGAGATCGTGCGCGAGTACGTCGCGCAGATTCGGGCCAGTCAACACATCGAGGTGCGCGCGCTCGAGCGCGGCTACTTGCAGGAGATCCTCGTCGACGAGGGTCAGCACGTCACGCGAGGCACGCGCCTCTTTCAGATCACACCCGTGCTCTTTCGTGCGGAGGTCGACCTCGCGAGCGCGGAGCGACGTGCGGCGGAGATCGAGTACCAGAACACGCGCATGCTTCGCGAAGGCAACGTGGTCTCGCCGAACGAGCTCGCGCTCGCCGAAGCAGGGCTCGCGCGCCGTTCCGCGCAGCAGCAGCTCGCTCAGGCGCACCTTCGCTTCGCGTCCCTCGACGCGCCCTTCGACGGCATCGTCGGCCGCCTGATGGTGCGAAGGGGCAGCCTCGTCGAGGAAGGAGACGTGCTCACCGTGCTCTCCGACAACGACGAGATGTGGGTCTACTTCAACGTGAGCGAGAGCGACTACCTGACGTACCGCGCGGAGCACGAGCTCGGTGAGCAAGTGCCGGTTCGGCTCCGGTTGGCGAACGGCGTGGTCTTCGATGAGCCGGGCGTGATTCAGACGATCGAAGCGGACTTCGACAACGAAACGGGCACCATCGCCTTCCGTGCGGGTTTCCCGAACCCGACCGGCCTGCTGCGTCACGGCGAGACTGGTGAGGTGCTCCTCACCACGCCGCTGCCGAACGTGCTGGTGATCCCGCAGGCCGCGACCTTCACCATACTCGACCGCACCTTCGTCTTCGTGGTCGACGGCGAGGGCGTGGTGCGCTCGCGGGAGATCACCGTCGGCGAGGAGCTGCCGCACCGCTACGTGGTGCGTGAGGGACTGAGTGAGGGAGAGCGCATCCTCGTGGAAGGTCTGCGGCGCGTGCGCGATGGCGACGAGGTCGAGGTGGAGCTCTCGGATCAAGCCGCGCTGCTCGAACGGCTGGAGAATCTTCACGCGGAATGAGCCCCTCGGGGTTTCACGCCACGCGAGGGAGGCGCGACGAAGGTGCGGCGCGACGACGTGCCTCCGTCCGAGCTGCCTTCGGACGGGGGCCGCGCCGCGCTCAGTACGCCGGCACCATCACGCCGAGCTCGCCGAGCAGGGTCGCGCTCAGCGAGTGGCGCGCGCGCATGAACACTGCGTCGTCGGGGGAGTCGACCTCGATCACCGTCGCGAAGCAGACGCGCTCGTCGGGGCGTGCGTGCTCTTCGACGCAGCCCACGAGCCAGCCGACGTTCGCTACCGTTCCTTCGAGGCGGAACCAGCCGGTCTTGGCGCGGAGCACGCGCTCTTCGTCGCGCGCGAGGACCGTCATGTCGAGCACGGCATCGCGCGCCTCGGGGCGGACGTCGAAGGCGTCGCCGTGCAGGCGATGCCAGAACGCGACTTGCTCGCGCGGCGAGACGCGCAGGGTTCCGTCGAGCCAGAACGCGTCGAGGGCTTCGCCGATCGCGGCGTTGCCGAAGGCGAAGCGCTCGAGGCCGGCCTGCATGCGCGCGCGTCCGACGAAGGGCGCGAGGCGTTGGAAGTACCAGACGGCGGAGTCGCGGATCGCGGTGCGCAGCGTGTGGTCGCGGTTCCAGCTCGCGATGCTGCGGGTCTGTCCGTCCCACGCGAGCACGTGCTCGGGGCCGTCGAGCACGCCGAGATCGAGCGCGAGGAGCGCGTGGGGGATCTTGAACGTCGACGCGGCCGGTCGTCGTGCATCGCAGTCGCCGACGCAGACCGCGAGCGACCCGTCGGTGCGCCACGCGGCGAACGATCCCGCGTAGCCGGCGCCGGTGAAGTGGTGCGCGAGCTCGGGGCGGGGCGCGAGCTCCACGATCGCGTCTGCGGGGCGCGCAGGCTCGGTTCGCGTCGCGGGCTCGGTCGTCGCGACGGGCGCGATCGTCGGCTCGGGGCAGGTCGCGGACGACGTGCACGCGGCGAGGAAGCAGACCCAGAGGGGCGTGTGTTTCATGGGCGGGCGAACCGATCGCGGTGACGGCGTTGTTCCCTCGGGTCGGAGCGGTCGTGGGCGATCACGTCGAGCGCTCCGACACGCGTCGGTTCGGGTCGGCGCCGGAGCGCCATGGCACTCACCAAGACCGCAAGCACCACCGCCGCCACGAGGTAGCGCGGCTTCAGCTCCTCCACGATCGGGACGACGCACGACCACCCGAGCGCGATCCACATCAGCGTCGGGACGAGGCGCGCCATCATCGCTTCGAAGTTGATGCTCTGCCCGGGAACGAACGACGCGTAGCCGGAAGCGAGGATCGACTCGCAGTCTCCGAACCCGAAGACGATGCAATGGAGCGGCTTCGATGTGGTGAGCCACGAGCTCGCGTAGGCGTCGAGCTGGAGCGCGAGACAGGCCGCGCCGACGGCGACCGCGCCGATCGCATGCGCGGCGAGCACCGCGGGCGATCGCCCCGCGGGCGAGGTCGCGGAGTCCGGGGATGGTTCGAGGGGCTGACGAGGGGGCTCCATGGACGCTGCGCGCATCCTACGCCCTCGAGCCGCGCCTTCCTCCGAGCGCCGTGAGCGGAGCATGACAAAAAGAAAGTGACAGGTCGCTTTCTTTTTGTCATGCTCCGCTCATGTTGGTTCCGCAGCAGGCCCGCGCCGTCGCCACCCGGGAGCGGCTCCTCGAAGCGGCCGCGTCGCTCCTCGCCGAAGAGGGCCTTCGTGGGACGACGACCACTGCGGTCGCGACGCGCGCGGGGGTGTCGCAGGGCGCGCTCTTCAAACACTTCCCGAGCAAGACCGCGTTGCTCTCCGCCGCGACGCAGGCGGTGCTCGCCTCGCTCGTGCGCGACTTCCGCGGAGGGCTTCCGAAGAAGCTTCCCGACACCCTCGAAGCGCGGATCGCGCTCGGCGTGCGCGCGTTGTGGAAGGTCTTTCGGCTGCCGGCGATGCAGGGCCTCTTCGAGGTCTACCTCGCGGCGCGCACCGACCTCGAGCTCGGCGAGGCGCTCGAGCCGCTCCTCTCCGCACACCGCGAGAACATCTTCGCCGAGGCGCGGCGGCTTTTCCCCGAGCTGGCGGAGCGACCGGAGCTCGAGGGCGCGCTCGCGACCGGCGTCGACGCGGTCGTGTACGCGATGCAGGGCGTCGCGCTCGGCCTCTTCCGCAGTGACGACCGCCGCGAGCGCGAGCACCTCGCGTTCTTCGAGCGCCTGGCGTTGCACGAGCTCTCGGTCGCGGGGCTCGCCACGGCGACCGCGGCGGCTGACCCCGCCGCGACGGCGGGGACGGAGCTCCGCAGGGGGAGGACCTGATGTCGTCGCTGATCTACTTCGCGATCCCGGCGTTTCTCGTGACCGTGCTGCTGGAGGCGTTCTTCGTCACGAAGGCGCAGCGCGAAGGCAGCCCGCTCGTGGGCTACGAGGTGAAGGACACCTTCGCGAGCCTCACGATGGGCGTGGGCAACGTCGTGATCTCCGCGGTGACGAAGCTCGCGTGGATCCCGCTCTGGTGGGTGATCTACGAGCACCGCCTCTTCGAGCTCCCGGTCGATGCCTGGTGGGTCTTCGTGCTGCTCTTCGTGGCGGAAGACTTCTGTTACTACGTCTTCCACCGCACGAGCCACGAGGTGCGTTTCTTCTGGGCCGCGCACGTCAACCACCACTCCAGCCAGCACTACAACCTCTCGACCGCGCTCCGGCAGTCGTGGACCGGGCCCATCGTGGGCGGCATCTTCTGGCTGCCGCTGCTCTGGCTCGGTTTCCATCCCGCGCTCGTGCTCATGCAGCAGGCGATCTCGCTGCTCTATCAGTACTGGATCCACGTCGAGTGGCTGGGGAAGCTCGGGCCCTTCGAGTGGATCTTCAACACGCCTTCGCACCACCGCGTCCACCACGGCAGTGACCCGCGCTATCTGGATCGCAACCACGGGGGAATCCTGATCGTGTGGGACCGACTCTTCGGGACCTTCGAGGCGGAGCGGCAGACGCCGACCTACGGGCTCACGAAGAACCTCGAGTCGTTCCATCCGGTCACCATCGCGTTCCACGAGTGGGCGGCGATCGGCCGCGACCTGCGGAGCGCGCGTTCGCTGCGCGAAGCGCTCGGGGTGGTCTTCGGACCCCCGGGGTGGCGCGCGGACGGCACGGGCGAGACGAGCGCGGTGATGCGGGCGAAGCTCGCGGCCGTCTCGCGCCCGGAGTCGGCTCCGTTGCAGACCGGATGAACGGAAGGCCGCGAACGCCGCCGTGTGACCGGTCCGGTCGTCTGCTATCTCGCGCACGTGCACTGGCACGCGAAGACACGCGTCGAGCTCCTCGCGGAGCTCCAGAGCGATGCGGCGACGGGGCTCTCGTCCGACGAAGCGTCGCGACGCCTCGAACGTGACGGTCCCAACGTGATGAGCGCGCGGCGCGGCAAGTCGACGCTGCGTCGGGTGCTCGACCAGTTCGCGCAGCCGCTCGTGATCGTCTTGATCGCGGCGGCTGGAGTTTCGGTCGCGCTCGGTGACGTCGTCGATGCGCTGGTGATCGGTGCGGTCGTGCTCGTCAACGCGGTGATCGGCTTCCTCCAGGAGCACCGCGCGGAGCAGGCGATCGCGGCGCTCGACGCGATGGTGGTCACGGAGGCCGACGTGCTCCGCGACGGACGCAACCGTCGGATCCCGAGTCGGGGGCTCGTGGTGGGCGACGTCGTGGCGTTGCAGGCGGGGGATTCGGTTCCGGCCGATCTGCGGCTCCTGCGCTCACGAGAGCTGCAGACCGATGAGGCGGCGCTGACCGGCGAGTCGGTGCCGATCCTCAAGACGGTCGAACCCGTCGCGCGCGAGACGACGATCGGCGATCGCACGAACATGGCCTTCGCGGGCACCGCGGTGACGTTCGGCACCGGGCTCGGGGTCGTCGTCGCGACCGGCGATCGCACGGAGACCGGCCGCATCGCGGGGCTCATCGCGAACGCGACCGAGATCGCGACGCCGCTCACGCGACGCATCGCGGCGCTCTCGAAGCTGCTGGTGTGGATCATCCTCGGCTTCGCGTGCGTGCTCTTCGCGATCGAGGCGCTGCGAGGCGCGGACCTCACGGAGACCTTCAACGTCGCGGTGGCCCTCGCGGTGGGCGCGATCCCCGAGGGGCTCCCTGCGGCGGTGACGGTGCTGCTGGCCGTCGGCGTGTCGCACATGGCCAAGCGTCGTGCGCTCGTTCGGCGCCTGCCGGCGGTCGAGACCTTGGGCAGCACCACGGTGATCTGCTCCGACAAGACCGGCACGTTGACCGAGAACCAGATGACCGTGACCCGGCTCTGGACTCAATCGGGCGACTTCGCCTTCGAAGGCGTCGGCTACGATCCGGTGGGTCGCGTCGTGAGCTCCGATGGCGAGGCGCTCGACACGGGGCTCGCGGTCGAGCGTGCGCTCCGCTGCGGGCTGCTCTGCAACGACACGCGGATCGTGCGCGAAGCGGGCGAGGTGCGCGTCGAGGGCGATCCGACCGAAGCGGCGTTGCTCGTGGCGGCCGGGAAGGGCGGCGTCGAGGTCGGCGCGTGGACGCGGCTCGACGAGATCCCGTTCGCCTCCGAGCACATGTACATGGCGACGTTGGTCCGCGAGGGCGGGGCGAGCCCCGACGAGCGAGGCGCCGAGGAGCGCGGCATCGACGAGCGCGGCTCTCCCGACCGCAGCGCCGACGACGCACGAGACGACGCGTGGCTCTTCGTGAAGGGCTCCGCCGAGGCGCTGCTTCCGCGTTGTGTCCGTGCGGAGGGGGGCACGCTCGACGTCGAGGCGATCGAGGCGAAGGTGCGCGAGCTCGGGAGCGAGGGTTTGCGTGTGCTCGCGCTCGCGTATCGACGGATGCACCGACCCGAAGGGGCCCTCACGCGTGACGCGGTCGCGGAGCTCGTCTTCCTCGGGCTCGTCGGCATGATCGATCCTCCGCGTCCGGCGGCGAAGCGCGCGGTCGCCGCGTGTCGCGGGGCGGGCGTGAAGGTGAAGATGATCACGGGCGATCACGCGGTGACCGCGTCCGCGATCGCGGCCGAGATCGGGCTCGAAGGTGCGCGCGACGAGGCGGGGCGCCTGCGCGCGGTCACGGGGGCCGAGCTGACGACGCTCGCGGGGCGGGTGTCGGAGGGGGAAGATCCGTTCTCCGCCGCGCGCCTCGAGCGGGTGGCGTCGGTCGCGGAGGAGGTCGCGGTCTTCGCGCGGGTCGCACCCGAACAGAAGCTCTTGCTCGTACGCGCGCTCCAGCATCGAGGCCACGTGGTCGCGATGACGGGCGACGGTGTGAACGACGCGCCGGCGCTCGAACAAGCGGACATCGGCGTCGCCATGGGCAAGGGCGGGACCGACGTCGCGCGGGGGGCTTCCGCGATGATCCTGACCGACGACGACTTCGCGACGATCGCCGCGGCGGTCGAGGAAGGTCGCGGCGTGTACGACAACCTCGTGAAGTTCGTGACCTGGACGCTGCCGACCAACGGCGGCGAAGGGCTCGTGCTCCTGCTCGCGGTGATCACGGGCGCGGTGCTGCCGATCCTGCCCGTGCAGATCTTGTGGGTGAACATGTCGACCGCGGTGCTGCTCGGGCTCTCGCTCGTCTTCGAGCCGAAGGAGCCGGGGCTGATGGACCGGCCGCCCCGTGACGTCGACGAGCCGCTGCTCTCGGCGAAGCTCGGCCTGCGCACGCTCATCGTGTCCGTGCTGATGTCCGCGGCGGCGTTCGGCCTGTTCGAGTACGCGCAACGAAGTCGACCCGACGACCTGGCGGTGGCGCGCACCCTCGCGGTGAACACCATCGTGGTGGTGGAGGTCGCGTACCTCTTCGCGTGTCGGAGCTTGCGGCTTCCGATCTGGCAGCTCGGTCTCTTCACCAATCGCTACGTGTGGATCGGCGCGACCGTGATGCTCGGCGCGCAGCTTCTGTTCACCTATGTCCCCTTCATGAATCGGCTCTTCCACACCGCTCCGATCGAGTGGTTCTGGTGGCTCTGGTTCACGGGCGCGGGGATGATCGTGCTCGCGGTGATCGAGCTGAAGAAGTGGATCGGCCGCGCGAGGGCGCGCGTGGGGGCCCGCGAGATCGCATGATCGGAGGTTCGCCCCGTCGAGGCGGGGTCGTCCGCAGTCGGCGGTCCGTCCTTCGGTGGGACCTTCAGCGGGGACTCGTCGGAGGAACGCCGCGATCTGGGATCACGTGACGAATGCCTCCCCGAGGATCCTCGACGTCCCCCGCGTAGCGCGGGATGACGTGCAGGTGGAGGTGAAAGACGGTTTGACCCGCGGCGGCTCCGGCGTTGAAACCGACGTTGTATCCGTCGGGTCGATGGCTCGCGTCGAGCGCGCGTTTCACTTCGTCCACCAGCGCGAAGAGCGCCAGGCGCTCCTCGTCGGTGGTGCCGAAGAAGTCGACCACGAGACGCCTCGGGATCACGAGGGTGTGTCCGTCGGTGACCGGGTTCGCGTCGCGGATCGCGAACGCCAGCGTGTTCGACGCGACCCAGAGCTCCGACGAGACGGCGAGGAAGACGCTCACGGCACGCTCAACGCTGCACCGGGTATTTCGAGAGCTTGCGCTGCAGCGATCGCCGATGGAGGCCGAGCCGCTCCGCCGCGTGGCTGATGTTGCCGTGGCAATCGGTGAGCACGCGCTGGATGTGCTCCCACTCCATGCGCGCGAGCGAAGGCGCTTCGACCTGCACCTCGGGCGGATCCGCCTCCGCGGGCAGGTCCTTGCGCGCGAAGGCGGCGAGGATCTCGTCCACGTCGGCGGGCTTGGTGAGGTAGTGGGTCGCGCCACGACGCACCGCTTCGAGCGCGGTCGCGATGCTGCCGTAGCCGGTGAGCACGACGACGTTGGTGCACGGCTCGAGCGCGAGCAGATCGCGCACGAGGTCGAGGCCGCTGCCGTCCGGCATGCGCAGGTCCACGAGCGCGAGCTCGGGCGCGTGCTCGCGCGCGATCACGAGCGCTTCGGTGGGACCGCTCGCCGACCAGACCTCGAAGCCTCGTGTTTGGAGCGCGCGCGCGAGCCGCGTCCGGAAGACCTCGTCGTCGTCGACCACGAGGAGCGTGCTCGGTCCGTCGAGCGCGTCGGTCATGACGCGCAGTCTGCGACACCCCCGGAGGAATCTCCATGCGTCACGAGGTCGCAGCGTGAGGCCCGGCGCGCGAGGCTCGCTCAGCGGCAGAGGTTCTGGAGCTCTCGCGTGACTTCGCTGTATTCGCGCGGCGAGAGGTTCCCGAGACGTCGCGAGCTCGTCGCCTCGACGATCGACTGGTGCTCGTCGTCCGCCCCCGGACCGTCGAGCACGAGCCCAGGGCTCACGCGCACCTGAAGGCGCGCGCCGCTCGGGAGCTCACGCGACCATCGAACGAGCGTCCCGGCCTCCGCGTGAGCTTGCCAACCACTGCGCGTCAGGCCGAAGAGCCGACCTCGGCTCGTAAGCGCGCCTTCGAAGCGAGTCCACCGCGTCTCGTCCAGCTCGTCGTCGCTCACGCGCGCCGTCTCGCGGCCGAGCTGCGGGAAGGGCTGCAGGATTCGGTAGGAGGCGAAGAGCTCACGCCACGAAGTGAGCGACGCGTCGAGGTCGATCGGATGGACGAGGAGCACGGTGGCGTCGGCGGCGATGGAGAGGCTCGTGTCGTCGACGTCGGCGAAGGTGCCGTCTTCGGCGATGCGAAACGGAATCGGCTGCTCGCCCTCCTCGACGGCCGCCCAGAGGAGGCGCCGCGCGACGTGCCGCATCAACGGATGATCGAAGAGGCGTGCCCGGGTCGGACCGAGGGCGAAGCGACGACCCGTGCACATCGCCGCTTCGAGCGCGGCGACCTGTTGGCGTGCGACGACCTTCACGTCGCGACGGAGCGCCTCGAACGTGCGTTTCGCGGTGGCGACGGCCGCGGGATCGTCTTCGCGCCGCGCTCGCGGGAACGCGCGCAGGCGCTCGCCGTCGGCGTCGCGCACGAAGGGCACGAGCGTCTCGTCGAAGTCGACACGGAATCGGCGCTGACCGAAGTCGAGCGTGAGCGTTCCGTCCGGCGCGAGGCCGAAGTCCGGGATCGGTGCTTCGTCGACGACCCGCGCGGTCGCGCGCTCCGAGCGGAGTCCGTCGAGGCCGGCCGCGGCTTCTTTGCGCAGCCAAGACACCGCGCCGTGACGCGCGAGGTCGTCGAGGGTCGCGAGCGCGAGCTTCGAGCCAGGGCCTTCGGAGCGAGCGAGAGCGCCGAGCACGGCGCAACCGGAGCGCGCGAGGAACCACTCGCGGTTTCCCTTCTGAACCATCACTCGCTCGCGTGCGCGCTCGTCCCACTCGGTCCGCTGCGCGACCGAGTCGCGGCTCCACGAACGCACGAGACGCGCGACCTCGCCGGCGGCGCGATCGGCCCCGATCTTCGCTGCGCTCTCGAGCACCCACTGCTCGAGCGGCGGGAAGTCGGCCGCCTCCCACGCGGCGAGAAGCGCGACCGCGAGGTCGTCCAGCGAGCCCGGATCGCACGCTTGCCGCACCAGGGCCACGCCCGGATAGGGGCGCGCCAGCGGTGAGAAGCGGAGCATCTCCCCGAGCGCGCGCACGACGTCGGAGGGAAAGGGCGTTCCGTCGAGGAGCCGCGGCGCGGGGAGCACGGAGGGGTCGAAGAACGTCGGTAGCGGCGGGATGTGCGATGGCACCGCCTCGAGGTCGGGAGCGCCGCGCGTGAGATCACCCTCCAGCACCGCGAGCGCGAGCCGTGCGTCGGCGGCGACCGCGTCGTGCCGAGCTGCGCGATCGGCCTCGACGGCAGCGGGCGCGGCGAGCGCGCGAAGGATGGGCACCGAGTGCTCGGCGTGCGCGCGCAGCCAGTCCACCGCACGCGAGCGCGCGAGGGTCGCGAGCGTGGAGGCGACCCACGGGACCAACGCTCGAAGCTCGCTCGACGTGGGTTCGGGAACGAGCGCATCGAGTCGATCGAGCGCGAGCGCGGGATCACGCGCGGCGAAGAGCGCCAGCCATTCGAAGCGCGACGAGCTCTCCTCCGCGAGCGACGCCGCGCGGTGTGTCGCCTCCGAGAGCGACGAACGAGCCGCCCCGTGCGACGCGAGCACGTCGTGGAGGGTGTCGGCGTGCCCACGCGCGGCGAGCCACGTGAGCGCCGCGCGCGTCGAGGGCGCGTCCGGGAAGAGCAGCAGCCCGAGCGCCGCCTCGCGGGGGAAGCGCCTCAGCCACGCTTCGGCCTCGGAGAAGACCGGGTCGAGCTCGAGGCGCACGTCGCCGAGGTCCCGGGCGAGGAGCGCCTCGGCCGCGGCGGGCGCGAGTGAGGGGCAGGCGATGGGAGCCACCGACGCGAAGAGCGTCACGGACGGAGGACGCGAGCGGAACCACGCGAGGGCCCGTTCGACGAAAGGCGCGCCGAGGCGGGCGAGCATTCGACGCGCGATGCCCGCGTCCATCGCCTCGAGCGGCGCTTCGTCGGCCAACACGGCGAGCGAAGCGTCGGAGAGGAGCTCGACCTTCGCGAGCGGGAGCGGACGTCCGTCGTCGAGGCGATCGAGCAATCGGTCGAGCGCCTTCTCGTCGGCCGCGCCCTTCAGCGTGCCGTCGGGGCCCGCCAAGCGTTCGCGCTCGCCGGGCTCCCACGCGAGGCGAGGGGGAGGTAGCTCGGGATGGCCGATGTCGGAGGAGCACGACGTGATCGCGCTGGTCGCGCGGCGCCACGGCGGGTCGAGCAAGAAATGCGGAATCGCCACGTCGCGAAGATACGCGAATGCCCGCAGATTCCTTCTTCGAGGGAGCGTGGGCTCCGTTTCGTCGCCTCCTGCGTGCCATCCAGCTGCGTGGCGGCCTACGAGAGCGAAGGGTCGAGGACCGCAACGCACTGGATCGTGAACGACCGCTCGACCTCGCGCGCGTTCGAGTCGGCATGCCATCGCGCGTCGTGCGGGGTCACGTCGGCGCGCCGGCGTCGTGAAGTGAGAGGACCGCTCGTGTGCCTTCGCCGACCTTGCTCGTCAGCATCAGCGTGCCGCCGAGCGCTTCGGCGGTGCTGCGCGCGAGGAAGAGGCCGAGGCCCATGCCGACCCCTTCGGGCTTCGTGGTGAAGAAGGGCTCGCACGCGCGCTCGAGCGTCGCGGCGTCCATACCCGCGCCGTGGTCGCGCACTTCGACACGATCGTCGGAGAGGAGCAGCTCGACGTCGGCGTCCGGCCCGCTCGCGTCGAAGGCGTTCTGCACGAGGACCTCGAGCGCTTGCAGCAGCGGCGCGCGGGGGGCGAGCGCGCTGCCTTCGCCGGTCACGACCAGACGCTTCGCGCGCGCGCTCGGGAGCTTCTCGCGCAGCGCGTTCGCGAGCGCGACGAGATCGAGCCGCTCGGGGCTCGCGCCGAGCACGTCGCCCGAGCGCGCGGCGAGCGAGTCGAGCACCGCGCGGCATCGGGCGACCTCGCTGCGGATGAGGCGCGCGTCCTCCGCGAGCGATCCCTCGAGCTGACGTTCGAGCTCGCCCGCCACGATCGCGATGGTGCCGAGCGGGGTGCCGAGCTCGTGCGCGGCGCCGGCGGCCAGCGTGGTGAGGCTCGCGACGCGTTCGGCGCGGGCGGCTCGATCGCGGATCGACACCAGCGCCTCACGCTGCTCGTCGAGCACGTGCGCGAGGCGACGCACGAAGAACGCGAGGATGGCGCTCACGAGCACGTACGCGGCGAGCATGCCCCAGAGGTGCGCGCCGAGATCGCCGTGCACGTGGCCGAGGCCGGGGAGCGCGC
Source organism: uncultured Sandaracinus sp. (assembly GCA_937982655.1). Lineage (GTDB taxonomy): Bacteria > Myxococcota_A > Polyangia > Polyangiales > Houyiibacteriaceae > JACKEH01. Next base: position 58,270 of record CALJLK010000407.1, on the reverse strand, counting down.
GGTGATCGAAGAAGATGAGCGCGTAGCCAGACACCGTGTGGAGCCAGACCGCGAAGGTCCAACCGGGGCCGAGGAGCAGCGCGGCGACGAGCACCTGCGTGAAGTAGAGGACGCTGAAGGGGTTGGCGGGTCCGCCGCTGAGACCGAGCAGCGCGGTGAGGAGCCAGACGTCGAAGACCAGGACCGCGCCGAGGGTGGCTTCACCGAAGCCAGCTTCGCCGAGCGACGTTCGGCGGCGCTGCAGGAGCGCGTTGGTCAGCGCGTGCAGCGCGACGAGCGCGAAGAGCGGGCGGCGATCGAGCGAGACGCCGGTGAAGGGCGCGAAGATCAGCACGAGGCCTTCGGCGGCGATCGCGACCCAACGCAGCCGGAGCAGCCACGCGGAGCTGGGACGTGCGTCGAGGATCGGTCCGGCGATCACGGTCGGACGTTACTACGCGCGCGCCTCGGTACCAGAAGCTGCCCACGCCGGCTCGGCACGTCATCGGGGTGTCGGCTCGGCACGTCATCGGGATCACCGATGGGTTCGAGCAAGGAGCATCGGAAAATCCGATGCGGTCGTCGCGCACTCGGCATCCGCTCACGCGCCGCGCGTGAGCTCCGCGACAGCCGCGATGAAGCGGGCGGGCGCGAGGGAGTCTTCGATCCACGCCCGACCCCCTCGCGGCGCGGATGCGAGCGCGCGTTCGATCGCTACGGCGAGCGCGGGGGCTTCGTCGGTGTCCGCGCGTTCGACGCCGCGCGGGTCGAGCCCTGCCAGCGCGCGCGGCCCGGCCACCACGGGCACGTCGCGCGCGAGGGCGTCGAGCAGCTTGATGGGCAACCCACCCGGCGCGCGCCGCGGCACGATGGCGAGATCGCACGCCGCGTAGGCGCGACGTCGATCGGGCTCGTCCGCGAGGCGAACACGAAGGTGAGGGAAGGGAGCGAGCGGCGCCGGATCGCTCTCGGTCGCGACGAGGAAGGTCGCGTTCGCGCGGCGCGCCGCGTCGGCGGCTTCTTCCCAGCCTTGATAGCCATCGAGGTTTCCCGCGTAGAGGACGACCTTCGCGTCGAGGGGAAGCGCGAGGGACGCGCGCGCGGCGACGCGTTCGTCCGAACGCGGGGGGTCGAGCGGGGACCACGGCGGGAGCAGCGGGGTCGCGCGACCTTCGCGGCGGGAGCTGCGCCGCGCGAGGTGCGCTGCGAGGTCGGGCGTGATCGCGACGGTGCGAAGCCGCGAGGCTCCGGCGTCGAGCAGGCTGCCGAGCGTCTGCAGCGGGGCCGCGGTGCGTTTCGTCTTCGTCGCGTACGTCGGCAGCTCGGCGTCGAAGCGGGTGTGGGCGTAGTGGATGGTGCGCGCGATCGACGAGAGACGCGCGGAGCGCGCGACGTAGGCGGCTTCGACACCGTGCGCGATCACGAGGTCTGGACGGAGCCGAGAAGCGAGCCGACGCGCGACGAGGATCATCTGCAGATCGAGGGCGATTTTCGAAAGAGAGGGGCCCGAACGAAGCGAACGTGTCGGGGGGAAGTCGACCAGTCGATGGTGCGTGACGCCGCGCGGAGCGGTGCGCGCGTGCGGATCGCTCCGCGTGTGTAGATCCCTTCGCGCGCGTCGGTGCGCACCCGTCCGAGTGCCCTCGCGTGGGTCGAGCGCGCCGTGTGCGTAGGTGAGCAGGTGCGTGTCGTGGCCCGCGTCGGCGAGCGCCTCGACCATCGCGCGCACGATCGCCTGCGTCCCTTGGGGCGACGGGAAGGGCAGACACGCGAGGTGGAGGGTGCGCACGCGGCGAAGCCTACGATGCGGCCGAGGCGAGCGCTTCGTCGCCGACGTCCCCAATCTTTCACCGAACCCTGCGCGAGCGACCCGCGATACGATCCGTCCGATGCCGCGTCGTTCCGGGGACGTCGTGGGATCACGTTGCCGCGAGGCGAGGGGGACGACATGGGGGGATCGAGCGCGCGTCGCGCGTGGGTGGTCTTGAGTCTCGCGATCGTGGGGCTCGGCTGTGGTGACGACGACGCGCCGCTCGGGGACGGCGCGATGCCCTTCGTGTGCTCCACGGACGTCGATTGCGACGACGGGCTCTTCTGCAACGGCACCGAGACGTGCGCCCCGGGAGACGGCGCGGACGCGCGTGGATGCGTGGGGAGCGTGCCGCCCTGCCTCGAATCGCAGCGCTGTCTGAACGACGAGGAGCGGTGCGTCTCGAGCTGTGCGGTGCAGCCGGACGCGGACGGTGATGGTTTCGACGCGATCGAGTGCGGCGGCGCCGACTGCGACGACACCGACCGCAACCGTTTCCCCGGCAACACCGAGGTCTGCGACGCCGCGAACCGCGACGAAGACTGCGATCCGACGACCTTCGGTGATCGCGACGCGGACGGGGACGGCGAGGTCGACTCCGCGTGCTGCAACGAAGAGATGGGCATCGGCCGCTGCGGGCTCGACTGCAACGATCGACGACGCGACGTGAGCCCGGATCGGGTCGAAGCCTGCGACGGGCTCGACAACGACTGCGACGGCTCGATCGACGAAGGCGTGCTCGTGCTCGGCTTCGCGGACGACGACCTCGATCTGCACGGCGATCCGAGCCGGCCGATGGAGGCCTGCGCGGGCACGCCACGTTTCGCGACGGTCGACGACGACTGCGACGACACGAGCCCGGTGCGGCACGGCGCGCAGCTCGAGCTCTGCGACGGGATCGACAACGACTGCGACGGAGTCGTGGACGAGTCGCCGGTGAGCGTGACGTGGTACCCGGACGACGACGGAGACGGCTTCGGCTTCCCCGATCCGGAACGCGTGGTGATCTCGTGCGTGCCGGTGCCGGGCTTCGTCACGCGCCCGAGCGACTGCGACGACACCGACCGCGAACGAAACCCCGGGGCGCGCGAGCGCTGCAACGGGATCGACGACGACTGCGACGGTGTGGCGGACTTCTTTTCGGACGACGGCGACGGCGAGGACGACGACGGCGACGGCATCGCGGACATGCGCGTGTGTGGCGGCCCGGACTGCGACGACACGCGCGCCGACGTCGGCGCGGGCAGCGTCGAGGTCTGCGACGAGGTCGACAACGACTGCGACGGGGTCGTCGACGAACGCGACGCGATGCCCTTCTGGTACCTCGATCGCGACGGAGACGGCTTCGGCGACGCGTCCGACACCGCGCCGATCGAGTCGTGCGAGCCCCAAGCCGGGCGCGTTCCGAACCGAGACGACTGCGACGACTCCACGAGCACGATCCGCCCGGGAGTCGCCGATCCGTGTGGGCGGGGCGACGAGGACTGCGACGGTGAGGCCGACGAGAACGGCGTGCGTTACGCGTACTTCCCGGACGCCGACGGGGACGGCTTCGGCTCCGGCGCGGCGGGCGCGGCGATCTTCGCGTGCACGAGGCCGCACGACGCCGCGCTCTACCCGGAAGACTGCGACGACGCGGACGCGACGCGACATCCGGGACGCGCTGAAGAGTGCGACGGCGCCGATCAAGACTGCGACGAAACGATCGACGAGGACGCGATCCGAACCTGGTACCGCGACGCGGACGGTGACGGTTGGGGCGACACCGGCGGTGAGACCTCGACGGGATGCGCGCCGCCGGCCGGAGGAGGTTGGGTCGACCGTGGCGGGGACTGCACCGACGCCGACCCGATGCGCGCGCCGATGCTCGCGGAGGCGTGCGACGGCGTCGACCAAGACTGCGACGGAACGATCGACGAAGGCGCGGCGTCGCGGTGCGCGGCGCCTCGCGCGACCGTCGCGTGCACCGAGGGCGCGTGCGAGATCACCGCGTGCGCCGCGGGCTACGCCGACTGCGACGGCGCGCCGAGCAACGGCTGCGAGGTGAGCACGAGCACGAGCGTGTCGCACTGCGGCGGCTGCGACATGGCGTGTGGCTACGCCGACACCTGCGGGCGCGAGACGGCGGGGACGTGCGACGAAGCGCCCTTCGTCGAGATCGCGATCGGCGCCGAGCACGTGGTGGCGCGACGCGCGACCGGCACCTACGTGGCGTGGGGTGGCAACGGGAGCGGCGAGCTCGGCGCGGCGGTGGGCGGCTCGACGCGGACGCCGACGCTCGGCGGCGCGGTCGACCTCGTGCAGATCGACGTCGGGCGCGGCAACACCTGCGGTCGCACGCGCGCCGGCACGGTGCTGTGTTGGGGAGCCGACAACGCGGGGCAGCTCGGCAACGGATTGCCCTTCGCAGGTGGGCCCGGGGCGGTGCAGGTGCAGGGCATCACGGACGCGATCGACGTGAGCGTCGGTCACTGGCACGCGTGCGCGGTGCTCTCGACGGGAGGCGTGCGGTGTTGGGGCTACCGCGGGAGCACGGGATCGCTCGGGGACGGAGTCGCCGGCGTCGAATGTGGCTTCTACGGCTGCACTCCGGATCAGACGACGGCGTACTCCGCGGTGCCGGTCGAGGTCGTGGGCATCGCGGATGCGCGCGACGTCGCGTGTATGGATCGTTTCTGCTGCGCGATGCGGAGCGGAAACCGCGTGAGCTGTTGGGGCACGGGCACCAACGGACAGCTCGGCGACGGACGCAACGTCTCGTCGTCGGCACCGGTCGACGTGGTCGGGCTTCCGTCCGACACCACGCTCGCGCGTTTCTCCACCGGCTTCGCGAGCGCGCTCTGCGTGATCACGGGCGATGGAATCCCGCTTTGTTGGGGCAACGTGCCCGCGGTCGGATCGTCGTCGACGCCGACGCCGCTCTTCGGATTGACCAACGTCGTCGACGTCTCGCTCGAGGGCTACTACTTCGTGATGGGCACCTTCGGCGGCGGCAACGGCGGGCTCGTGCGGCGTCGCAACGCGAGCGGCGGCTACGAGGTGCTCGCGTGGGGTGACGACGAGTCGGGGCAGAACGGCTCGGCGACGGCGGGCTACTCGTCGCCGGGCCTCACGTCGCTGCCGATGCCGGACGCGATCGCGATCGCGCGCATGGCCCATACGAGCTGCGTGATTCGCGCGGACGGAAAGCCGTGGTGCGTGGGCCGCTCGATCTACGTGGGCGATGGCCTCTGCCCACGCACGAGCACGACCACGTACGACGCGGCGATCTGTCTGCCGTGATGCAGCTGAGCGGGGTTGCACGCCATGGTTCGTGAGTACACACTCACGAACCATGGCGCGTCCCCGCAAGTACGACGACGAAGCCCTGCTCGAGTCGCTGCGCGCGACGTTCTTGGAGCTCGGGCCTGCGGCTTCGAGCCAGGAGCTCGCCAAACGCGCGGGGGTCAGCGAAGGCACGTTGTTCAAGCGCTTCGGCACCAAACGGAAGCTCTTCGTCCAGGCGATGCGGATGCCGGCGCTCGAGGACCAAGTGTGGATGGAGTCGATGCCGGCGCGGGTCGGCAAGGGCTCGCTGGAGAGCCAGGTCGCGGACCTGACGTTGGCCTTCATGGGCTACATCTCCGAGATCATTCCGATCATGCAGACCGTGATGTCGAGCGGGAAGATGAAGCCGCGTGACCTGCGGGCGGTGATCGGAGACGAGGACGCGCCGCCCGAGCTCGTGCGAGACCGATTCGAGGTGTACTTCCGGGGGGAGATCGAAGCGGGTCGGATGCGGCCGCTCGACACCCGGACGCTCGCGGACTTCTTGCTCGGCGCGTGCCTCAAGCACGTGCATTTGCTCCAGTATTTCGGGGACTTGCCGGGCAGCGAGACGCTCGAGCAGGCGAGCCGCAGGTTCGCGCGAGCCGTGGTCGAGCTCGCTGGCGCGCGGCCGATCACGAGCTCCTGAGCCGGGCCACGCCTCGAATCGACGTTTTTGGAGCCGGCCGCCAGGCCGAGCGACCCGACGCCGTCAGGCGACCGAACCAACGAAATCGCGCCGAGAATGAAACGCTCGCCCGACTTCCACGACCCTCCGTGCGGTGAACCAATGATAAGTGTGTGCTCACTAATGAAACGACCCGACAAGGTTCGGGCTGAACAGGCGCTCGTCCAACCCGCTGCGCTACAAATGAGCAAGCGCTCACGAACTAACGGTCGTGGTTCGGGCCGCCACGATGCGGCCGACGCCACGGTCGAGTCGAAAGTGAGCGCTCACGAACTTTCGAACGGCCGAATCGCGTCCCGGGACGTCTCCGGAGGCTCGCTTCGACGGGTTCTGTCGAGCCTCTCGGCCGTGCTGGTCGTGGTCCTCGCCACGCCGACGTTCGCACAGCCGGCCCGCACCCCGACCTCGCCGCTGGACGTCACGCCCCAGGTGCCGTCGGTGCCCGAGACCACGAGCACGGACGTCGCGCCCCCTACGGACGCCGAGCATGTCGACCCGCCGCGGCTCGCGATCCCACGCGCGGTCACCCAGCCCCGCGCGCTCGAGCTCGACGCGCTGCTCCCCGACGGGATCGCGGAGACGGACGGCCTGGACGTCGAAGCGGCGGTCGCGCGCGCGACGCGGGCGTCGATCGCGGCCCGCCGCGCGGAGCTCGGGGCTCGCGCGGCGGACGCAGGGACGGCGGTCGCGCGTCGGGGGTTCGTGCCTCAAGCGCGCTTGTCGGCGCGCTACACGCGCCTGTCCGACATTACGCCCGGCACCATCTCCGCCTTCGACACCGCGGGATGTCTCCAGGATCTGGTCACGTGCCAAGCCGCTCCGGACACCTTCGTTCAACGGGTGGTCCTTCAAGAGCCGATCCTGAATCAATACGCACTTCGCGTCTCCGTCGGCTCGCGTCTCTCGGACTTGATCGGCGTGCAGCGCCACCAGCTCCGCGCGGCGGAGCACGACGCGGAGGCGGCGGCGGAGCAAGCGCGCGCGGCGCGCGATCAAGTCGTGGTCGACGCGCTCGACGCGTATTGGGAGGTCGTACGCGCGCGGGCGCAGCTCGTGCTGGCAGAAGAAGCCGGCGCGGTCGCGGCGCGGCGTGCGCAGGAAGCGGCTGAACGCCTCGCGCAGGGCGTCGGTACGGAGGGCGATCGTCTCGCCGCGGACGCGGCGGCGCGGAGCTACGGGCAGCTCCTCGAGGTCGCGCGCAGCCGCGCGGAGATCGCGGAGGCCGTGCTGCGCGATCTCTTGCGGCTCGACGAGGGCGCTCCGCTGCGGCTCCGCGCCGATCTCGGACGTCTGCCCGAAGCGCCGAACGTCGCGCCCGCGCAGCTTCGCCGCAGTGCGCGCAAACGATCGCCCGACGTCGCGGCGGCGCTCTCTCGCGCGGAAGCGGCCGACGCTCGGGCCGACGCGCTGCGTGCGCAGCTCTATCCGGCGCTCGGGGTCGCGTTCAACGTCGACGTCGCCAACCCGAACCAACGCATCTTCCCGCAGACGACGGACTTCACGACGACGTGGGACGCGAGCGTCGAGCTCTCGTGGTCGTTCGACGGAGCGCTCGTCGCGGGCGCACGGATGCAACAGCAACGCGCGATCGCGGAGGACCAGCGCCTCGCCGCGGAGGAGCTGCGCGAGTCGATCGAGCGCACCGCGCTGCAAGCACGCGGCGGACTGCTCGCGGCGCTCGCGGGGGTGGAGGCGCAGCACGCTGCGACGGCGTCCGCGATCGAGCGTGCGCGTGTGGTGACCGAGCGCCGCACGGCGGGGCTCGCGACCGCGACGGATCTCGCGGAGGCCGAATCGGCGCGTCTCGGCGCGCGCTTGGATCTCGTCGACGCGGTCGTCGACGCCCACCTCGCCGACGCGCGCCTCCGACGCGCGCTCGGCGTCAGCTCGAACGACGTCGCTCGTGTGGAGGAGCGTTGAAATGAAGTCTGCAGCTCGGATCGTCTCGGTCGGGTCGGCGGGGTCAGCCGCCGACTTCTCGAAGAACTACCCCTCGCGCGACGTGCGTGCGCTCAGTGCACGTGCGCTCGGCGTGCTGAGCATCGCCGCGCTCGGGCTCGCGGGCACCGCGTGCAACGGCGCGAGCGCGCGTGCTCCCGAGACTCCGTCGGAAGCGGCCCCGATCGCGGTGGAGACGCAGGCGGCGGAGGGCGTGACGGTGCCGCTCACGTTGGAGCTCGAAGGAACGCTCGAGCCCAACCGCCACGCGCGTCTCTCGCCGCTGGTGAACGGGCACGTCGCGGAGGTCCGCGCGGAGCTCGGCGACGTCGTGGAAGAAGGCGCGCCGCTGCTCGTGCTGCGCAGCGTCGACTTCCGGCTCGCGGCGTCGGCGGCCTCGGCGCGTGCGGAGGCGCAGCTCCGACAGCTCGGCGTGGACGACGCGTCCGCGGTCGACGTCGAGGCGGTGCCGAGCGTGGCCGCGGCGCGGGCGGATCTGGTGAGCGCGGAGGACGCGCTGCGACGGCTGACCCCGCTGCACCAGAGCGGCGCGGTCGACGAGCAGACCTTCGAGCAAGCGACGCAACGTGAAGCGGCGGCGCGGGCGCGCTACGAGAGCGCGCGGCAGGCGGTCGGCGCGAGCCTCGCGGGCTACGCGGCGCTCCGCAGCGAGGCCGCGCTCCGACGCAACGACGCGAACAACACGACGGTGCGCGCGCCCTTCGCGGGCAGCGTGACCGCGCGCCTCGCGGAGGTCGGCGAGTTCGTGGGTCCGCAGACGCCGGTGATCGAGCTCGTCGACGCGTCGCAGCTCCGGCTGCGGCTCGAGGTGCCCGAACGCTTCGTCACGAAGGTGCGCGTGGGGCAGCGTGTGCTGGTCGCGATCGACGGCACCGAGCTCACGCGCGAGGGCGAGGTGCGCCACATGGCGGCGGCCATCGACGCGCAGCGCCGCACGCTGACGATCGAGGTCGTGGTGCCGAACGAGGACGGCTCGGTGCGCGCAGGTCATTTCGCGCGTGCGCGGATCGATCTCGGTGAGACGCGCGAGCTGGTCTCGGTGCCGAGCACGGCGGTGAGCGAGCGCGCGGGCGTGTACCGCGTGTACGCGATCGTCGACGGAACCGCGGAGGCGCGCATCGTGCGGGTGGTCGAGCGCGGCGCGGGGCCGGAGCGGGATCGAACGCTGCTCGAAGGCGATCTTCGTGCGGCCGAGACGATCGTCGGTGCGCCGCCGCGCGAGCTGGCGGACGGCGCGCGCGTCACGAGCGACGGCGCCTCGAGCGCGGACGCTCGCCCGAGCACACCGAGCGCACCGAGCGCACCGAGCGAGCCGAGCGCTCCGAACGAAGCGCGGGAAGGCTGAGGAGGACACGTCATGCAATGGCTCGCACGCGTCTGCGTCGATCGCCCCGTCTTCACGTGGGTGCTCTCCTTCACGCTCCTCGTGGTCGGCGTCGCCGCCCTCGGTGGGCTGCCCGTCGATCGTTTCCCCAACATCGACATCCCGGTCGTGACCGTGATCTCGCCTTATCCCGGCGCCTCGCCCGAGCAGGTCGAGACCGAGGTCACCGACGTGATCGAGGAGACCGTCAACAGCGTCGCGGGGCTCTCGGAGCTGCAGTCGACGTCGTACGAGGGGCTCTCGATCGTGATGATCCAGTTCGAGCTCGACAAGGACGTCGACGTGGCCGCGCAGGAGGTGCGGGATCGCGTCGACCGCGTGCTCGCGCAGCTCCCAGAGTCGCTCGATCCGCCGCGTGTCGAAAAGATCGATCCGGACGCCGCGCCGCTGCTCTACGTGGCGCTCCGTGGTCCAGGCACGCCGCAGGAGCTCTCGGTCTTCGCGGAGGACGAGGTCAAGGCGCGCCTCGAAGGCAAGGCGGGCGTCGGCGCCATCACGCTGCTCGGCACGCGCGATCGCCAGGTCCGCGTGGAGGTCGATCCCGCGCGTCTGCAGGCGCAGGGCCTCAGCGTGCTCGACGTGCGCGTCGCGCTGGCGCGCGAGAACCTCGAGCTTCCGGGTGGCGACATGACGCAAGGCGCGCGCACGTTGCAGGTGCGGGTGCCCGGGCGCGTGCAGAGCGCCGAGCAGCTCGCGCAGGTGCCGGTCGCGCAGCGTGGCGGTCACGTGGTGCGCCTCGCCGACGTCGCGACGGTGACGGACGGCGCGGCCGAGGCGGAGTCGCTCGCGACCCTCGACGGCGATCCGGTCGTGATGCTCACGATCACGCGCCAGTCGGGCACCAACGCGATCGCGGTGGCGGACGCGCTGCGCGCCGAGCTCGACGTGATCCGCGAAGATCTTCCCGCCGGCTACACGCTCGACGTGGTGCGCGACGAGAGCGAGTTCCCCCGCACCGCCGTCCACGCGGTGCAGGAGCACCTCATCCTCGGCGCGATCTTCGCGATCCTCGTGGTGCTCTCGTTCCTGCGCAACGGACCCGCGACGGTGATCGCCGCGCTCGCGATCCCGGTGTCGATCGTCGCGACCTTCGCGGTGCTCTCCGCGCTCGGGCTGACGCTGAACATGATCACGCTGCTCGCGCTCACCCTCGCGGTCGGCATCGTGATCGACGACGCGATCGTCGTGCTGGAGAACGTGATCCGCTTCCTCGAGGAGCGCGATCTCCCGCCGCGCGAAGCGACGCTCTACGCGACCAAGGAGATCGGCCTCGCGGTGCTCGCGACCACGCTCTCGCTCGTCGCGGTGTTCCTCCCGGTCGCGTTCATGGGCGGCATCATGGGCCGCTTCCTCGCGAGCTTCGGCATCACGATGGCGGTCGCGGTGCTCGTCTCGCTCTTCGTCGCGTTCACGCTGACGCCGATGCTGACCGCGCGTTGGCTCAAGCCGAGCGGCGGCCACGCGCATCGTCCGACGCCGCCCGCGAAGGCCGCGCGCATGACGGGCGCGGAGGAGCGCGCGCGCTATCGGCAGTGGCAGAAGGGGGAGACCGGCATCGAGCTGCCGGGCGCGGCCTACGAGCGTTGGTACGGCAAGCTGCTCGCGTTCTCGATGCGCCACCGCTGGGTGGTCGGCCTCGCGATCCTGCTCTCCTTCGGCAGCATGGCGGTGGTCGGTCCCATGCTCTCCACCGGCTTCTTGCCGGAGGACGACGAGGGGCGCTTCGAGATCGTGCTCGAAGCCCCGCAGGGCACCTCGCTCGGGAGCACCGAGCTGCTCGCGGAGCGGGTGGCGCGTCGGGTGCGCGCGATGCCGGAGGTCGACCACACGATCGTGATCGTGGGTGCGAACGAAGGCGACGTGAGCGGCCGCGGCGATCACGAGGCGCTGGTCTACGTCTCGCTCGTGCCGGACTCCGAGCGCGAGGCCTCGCAGGTGGAGCTGATGGAGCGCGTGCGTCAGCAGGTGATGCCGGGCTTCGAAGGGCAGCTCGAGGCGACGATCGCCAAGGTCGCGGCGTTCGGTGGATCGGGCGCGCAGGCGGCGCCGATCCAATACGTGCTGCGTGGCCCCGACTTCGCGAAGCTCGACGAATACTCGGAGGCGCTCGCGGCGTCGCTGCGGGACGAGCCGGGCGTCGCGCAGGCCGACACCACGTTCCGCGAAGGGCGTCCGGAGCTGCGGGTCGAGATCGACCGCGAGCGCGCGGCGGAGCTCGGGGTGTCGATCGCGGATCTCGCGGACACGCTGCGTGTGCTCGTGGGCGGGCTCGACGTCACGACGCTCACGCTCGGCAACGATCAGTACGACGTGAACCTGCGCGCCGGCGTCGACCAACGCACGCGCGCGGAGGACCTCGACCGCTACCACGTGCGCGCGTCGAACGGTTCGCTCGTGCCGCTCTCGCAGGTGGCGCGGCTAGTCGAGGGCACCGGGCCGGCCGCGATCGAGCACATCGGTCGTGAGCGCAGCGTGCGCGTCTACGCCAACACACTGCCTGGCTCGTCGACCGCGGCGCTGCTCGCGAAGCTCGACCGCACGGCGGAGGCGCTCGACATGCCGTCGACGTACTCGACCACGCTGACGGGACAGGCGAAGGAGTTCGGCAAGGCGGCGGCGGCGTTCCTCACCGCGATCGTGCTGAGCTTCATCTTCATGTACCTGGTGATCGCGGCGCAGTTCGAGAGCTGGATCCACCCGATCACGATCCTCGCGTCGCTGCCGATGACGATCCCGTACGCGATGATCTCGCTGCTGATCTTCGGGCAGTCGCTGAACGTCTTCTCCGCGCTCGGGGTGCTCGTTCTCTTCGGGATCGTGAAGAAGAACTCGATCCTTCAGGTGGATCACATGATCCACCTCCAGAAGGAAGGCTGGAGTCGCGCAGACGCCGTGATGATCGCGAACCGAGACCGTCTCCGACCGATCTTGATGACCACGGTCGCGTTCGTGGCGGGCATGGCGCCGCTCATGATCGCGGGCGGCCCCGGCAGCGGCATGAACCGCGCGACCGCGGGCGTCGTGATCGGCGGCCAGTCGCTCGCGCTCCTGCTCACGCTGCTCGCGACGCCGGTGCTCTACACGTGGCTCGACGACCTCTCGCAGCTCACGCGGCGCGCGAAGGACGCGGTCATGGCGCGGGTGCGCGGCGCGTTGCCTTCGCGGAACGTGCCCGCGGACGTCCCGGTCGCGGAGGAGTGAGACCTCCCGAGAACGACGGCGGAGGCCTCACCGAGGGGCGTGACCCCATGGCGTTCCGACGGCCGGATGCCCTATCCTCACGCCCGGGCGCGATCCGGTCACGAGGAGGAGTCATCGGTCATGTCCATCATCCTACCGCTCGACCGCGAAGGTCTGCGCGAGTCGTATCGCCGAGCTTCACCGTTCCCTCACATGGTGATCGACGGGTTCCTCCGACCTGAAGTCGCAGAGGAAGCGGCCCGCTCGTTCGAGCCTTTCGAGCGGGCGCGGCTTCAGGGGCGAGAGTTCTCGGCCATCAACGAGAGCGGCAAGGTCCAGATCGTCGATTCCGAGAAGTTCCCGCCGCCGATTCGGCAAATTGCGGAGGCCATCTCGTCCCCGTCCTTCCTCGCCGATCTCGAGTACATCACGGGGATCGATTCGCTGGTTTGGGACCCCGGGTACGCAGGTGGAGGGATGCATCAGACGAACCAGTCCGGCTGGCTCGACGTGCACGTCGACTTCAACTTCAACGAGCAGTTACAGCTCCATCGGCGCTTGAACATCCTCATCTACTTGAATCCCGGCTGGGACGAGCGTTGGGGCGGTCTCTTCGAGATGTGGAACGCCGACGTCACGCGTCGAGAGCAGGCGATCAGCCCCATTCTGAATCGTTGTGTCGTGTTCACGACCAACAACGTCAGCTACCACGGGGTCACCGCGGTTCAGTGCCCACCCGGCGTTCAGCGCTGCTCCTTCGCCGCCTACTACTACACGGCCGAAGCTCCGGCGGGTTGGCGTGGCGAGAAGCACACGACGATCTTCAAGGCTCGACCCGACGAGTACCTCAAGAAGCACGTCCTGATGCCCGCCCAGGGCATGAAACAAACGGTCGACGCGGGAGTTCGAAGGTTGAAGGACGGGATCAAGTCGGTGCTCAAAAAGCCGCGTTGATCCGTGTCGCCCCCCGAGATTCGTTTCGTCGCAACGCCGCGTCGTCGGCGCGTCCTCGCGCCGCATCACGACGGAGCGATGCGAGTGCCCGCGACCGCGCGCTGGATTCAGACGTTGAAGCGGAAGTGCATCACGTCGCCGTCGTTGACGACGTACTCTTTGCCTTCGAGCCGCATCTTGCCCGCCTGCTTCACCGCGGCTTCGGTCTTGTGCGCGAGGAAGTCGTCGATCGCGATCGTCTCGGCGCGGATGAAGCCGCGCTCGAAATCCGTGTGAATCACGCCCGCCGCCTGGGGGGCCTTGGTGCCGCGTTTGATCGTCCACGCCCGCACTTCGACCTTTCCGGCCGTGAAGTACGTGATCATGTCGAGCATGCGGTACCCGGTTTGAATCACCGCGTGAAGACCCGGCTCCTTCAGGCCGATGCTCTCCAGGAAGTCCGCCCGCTCCTCCTTCGGGAGCTGCATGATCTCGGCTTCGATCGCCGCGCAGATCACCACCACCGGCGCGCCGCGCTCGTCCGCGAGCTTCTTCACGCGCGCCACCAGCGGATCGTCGGTGCCCGCCGCCAGCTGCTCTTCCTTCACGTTGCAGACGTAGAACATCGGCTTGGACGTGATGAGCTGCAGATCGCGCACGATCGACTGCTCGTCCTCGCCTTCGACCTCGAAGCCACGCGCTGGGGTGCCCGCGTCGAGGCGCTTCTCCAGCGCCTCGCAGACCTCGACCGCCTTCTTCTCGATCGTGTTGCCGCCCTTGGACTGACGACGCGCGCGGTCGAGGCGCTTCTGCACCGTCTCGAGATCCTTGAGCAGCAGCTCCGTCTCGATGGTTTCGATGTCCGCGATCGGATCGACGCGGTTGTCGACGTGGAGGACGTTGTCGTCCTCGAAGCAGCGCACCACGTGCGCGATGGCCTGCGCGTCGCGGATGTGGCTGAGGAACGCGTTGCCCTTGCCCTCGCCCTTCGACGCGCCGCGAACGAGGCCCGCGATGTCGACGAACTCGACCGTGGCCGGCACCTGCTTGCCCGGCTGCACCAGCTCGACCAGGGCGTCGAAGCGCCAGTCGGGCACCGGCACGATGCCGTGGTTCGGCTCGATCGTGCAGAAGGCGTAGTTGGCCGCCTCGGCCTGCTTGCTCGAGAGCGCGTTGAAGAGGGTGGACTTGCCCACGTTGGGGAGGCCGACGATGCCGACGGAAAGACCCATGATCGGCGGCTCGGTAGCGCCTCGACTCCCCCGGCGCAAACGGGCGGCGCACGGGTCACGTCGGTCGACGTCTGCCGGATCGGCGCCGCGGCGACCCCGAAGCACCACGCCCCGCCGAGATCACGGACCCGCTCCGATCGCGGCGGTCTTCTTCCGCGAGTCGAGCGTGCTCGGCGATCGACTGGCGCGCGTGGCTTCCAGCGGCCAGCGCGGGCGCCACCCACCCCGCGGGGCGTCGTTCCGGTCGGCGCGCTCCAAAGTGCGGATTTCGTTCGGTTTCGAGGCGATCGAGAAGAGGTCGTTCGAGCCTCGTCGAGGGTCGCCCACGGGGGATCGGGCTTGGCACACGAGCCGCATTCACGTTCTCCATGCGGAGCCCCGACGCGGACGAGCGTGGTCACGTGACCCTGGACGTGGTGGACCCCAAGGAGGTCCTCGCGTCGCTGCGAAGCGCGGACGTGGCAACCACGCTGCGGCTGCCGGTGCTCGCGGAGGCGGGCGACGACGACGTCACGATTCGTGGGCGCCGCGACGCGATCGACGTGGGCCCGACGGCTCCGCGCTTGCCGCAGCTCGAGCGGACCGCGCTGGACGCTGCGCTGGAAGCGGCGGCGCGCGCGGCGAAGCTGGAAGAGCTGGAGGATCCGAGAAGACGCTCAGCCGATGTTGCAAGCCGCCCTACTGGACGGCGCGCAGCGACCGAAGGGAGCGAAGGCTCGCGGGTGGGGGCCCCTCGGGGCTTCATGCCCCGTGGGGGAGGGGCTGGCGACAGCCCCTCGATGGAAGACGACGACTCGCCCACGATTCGGGGGGTGCGTCCGAAGCTCGAGCTCGAAGGGTTCCCCGACGAGCTGCCCACGGTGCCCGCGGCGGCGATGGTGCGCGAGGCGTTGCTCGCGGCGACGAAGGTCGCGCTCGCGGACGGTGAGCCCGCACCGTACGCCTTCGAGGAAGACGAAGAAGATCGCACGCTGCGCGCCGATCGCCGGGCGCTCGCGATCGCGATGCAGGGGGACCGCTCGGTTCCCGAAGCTTCCTCGGAACGCGTCGCGTCCGCTCCGGCCGCCAAGCCTCGTCTGGTCCCCGAGCCCGTGCAGCCGCCCGCGCTCCCCGTTCCGCTCGTGCGTCGCGTCGACGCGTGGATCGACGAGCTGCCGGAAGCCGCGCGCCGCGTGCTCCTCGACGCCCGCGACGCGCAGCCCTCGTGGCCGCTGGTGGAGCGCACCGAAGGCGCGGTGCTCCGCCCGAAGCAGCGCATCCCCTCGCTCCGTCCGCGCACGTGATCGTTGCTCTCCGTTCGTCGCTCGAGCGATCGAAGCCTCGACGAGCCGCGCCGCACGCGTCAGCCTCCGCCCGATGTTCGTTCGCCCCGTGGGACTCGCGTTTCTCCTCGCCCTCGTCGCGTGCGGCGACGACGATGCGCCGATCGAAGACGCTGGCGTCGATGCGCCGGTCGACGCGTTCGTGCCCGAAGACGTGCCGCCCGTGATGCAGCCGACCTTCGCGGAAGAGCACGTCTACACGCGGGTTCTCCCGCCCTTCGAGACGCTCGACGACTGTCGTGCCGCGAGTGACGAGTCGGTCGAGTGCGCGCAGAGCCTCGTCTTCTGTCCGAACGGCGACTTCACGCTGCGCCTCACCGCGGTGGTGAACGCAGGCGGCTACGCGCTGCGTCCGGGCAACGTCGTGCAAGCGCTGCGGCGCGGCGAAGGTGACGGTCCGATGCGTTTCAGCGGCACGGCCGACGACGACGCCGGCACCTTCACGAGCGAGACCGAAGAGCTCGCAGGGGTGTGGACGCGCGTGATGGGCGCGCCCGCCTGTCTCTGATCACCCGTTTGCGCTCCACTCTTGCTTCTCGTCGCGCCCGAACCGCGCCTCGTCCTTCCACCGCGCCCGAAGCGCGGTTCGTTCCCAATCCACGTCGCGCTCCTCGCGCGACTCGCTCGCTGGACCTCGATGACCACCGCCCCGATCACCCACACCGTCCCCCCGCACCTCGACGGCATCCGCGTCGACCTCGCGGTCGCGGAGCTCTTCGAGACCTCACGCGCGCGCGCCAAGACCCTCGCGGAGGAAGGCCGCGTGAAGATCGACGGCAAGCGCGTGCGCAAGGGCGTGCGCGTCGAGGCGGGGCAAGTGCTCGCGCTCGACGAGCCGCCGCCGCCGGCGGACTTCGAGGCGCTGGCCGATCCCGACGCGCCCCTCGTGGTGGTGTACGAGGACGACGCGTGCGTGATCGTCGACAAGCCCGCGGGGCAGCCCTCGCACCCGCTGCGACCGGACGAGAAGGGCACGGTCGCCAACGCGCTCGTCGCGCGTTTCCCGTCGATGCGTGGCGTCGGCTTCGCGCCGCGCGAGCCCGGGCTCGTGCATCGGCTCGACAACGACACGAGCGGGCTGCTCCTCGCCGCGAAGAACGCGGGTGCGTTCGAGACCTTGGTCGAAGCGCTCCGCTCGGGCCGCGTCGACAAACGTTACCTCGCGCTCTGCGCGGGCGAAGTGCGCGCGCCACAGACGATCGCGTCGCCGATCGCGCACCACGACGCGCGCAAGATGCGGGTCGCGGACGCGGGCGAGAAGGGCGCGCGCGCGGCGCGGACGGAGGTTCTCACGAGCCGCGTGATCGATCGTCGTGGGTCCGCGGGGTCAGCCGCGGACGAGCGTGGCAGCCTCGTCGAGGTTCGCGCGCACCACGCGCGGCGTCATCAGGTGCGCGTGCACCTCGCGTCGATCGGGCATCCGCTCTTCGGCGACGCGCTCTACGGCGGTCCGTCGATCGAGGGGCTCTCGCGCCACGCGCTGCACGCGTCGAAGCTCGCGTTCGCGGGCCCGGGCGGGGACGTCGACGTGTCGAGCGCGTTGCCTTCAGACCTCGCGCGCCTCGTGGGCTGACGCCCTCAGGGCTCGACGACGCGCAGGACGACGCGGCCTTCGTCCTTCAGGCGGATCTGGCAGCAGAGGCGGATCTGCTTCGGGTCGTCGCCGAACACCTCGAGCACTTCGAGCTCGTCGTCTTCGGGCGAGAGAAGGTGCGCGTGGCCTTCCTTCACTTCGACGCGGCAGGTCCCGCAGCTCGCCGAACGGCAGCTGTAGGGCACTTCGGCCTCGGGGTGCTCGTCCGTCACGTCGATGAAGCGCGTGCCGGGGGTGATGTCGGTCTCGTAGCCGCTGGGCTCGAAGCGTACCTTCGCCATGGGCGCGAACCCTGTGCCGGGTCGGTGGTTCCGTCAATGAGGGTTTGGCGGCCTCGGACTCGGAAGACGGCTCGCGTCAGGCCGCGCCGTTCGGCTCGGCCTTTCGACGCTCCTCGACCGCGCGCACTGGCAGCCGCTCGGCCGACTTCAGACCGAGCCGTTCGAGCGTGATCTGCACGCGCTCGAGGTGCGACCCCGCGAACGCGAGCTCCGCCTCCGGGATCGCGACGCAGCGGAGATCCACCAGCTCCACCGGATGCTCGTCCAGCAGCGTACGCACGCTCGCGGCGATCTCGCGCGCCTCGACGCGGAGCCGTCCTTCGCGCGAGCCCTCGCGCGTGAGCGGGTGCACCTCGCCGCTCACGGAGAGCGACTCGATCTCCATCTTCGGGATCACGCCCTCGCGCACCGTCTCCGTCGGCTCGAGGCGCAACGAGAGCTCGACGTTCTCCGCGCCGAGCGCGCGCAGGGCGATCTTCGGCTTCGACGTGGGCTCGCTCGGCGCGTCCGTGTCTTTCGCGAGGTCGAAGCCCGGCAACACCGCGAGCCGCACGCGATCGCGGTCGCGCGCGAGCGCGAGGTCGGCGTCGTCGAGGCTCCAGATCAACACGGCCTTGCCTTTGCCCCGCGTCTGCAAGAGCGGGATGCCGCGCTCCAGCACCAGCGCGTGATCGCGCACCGCGAAGTTCAGGATCGCGTTCTCCAGGGTCGAGAGATCGTCCTCGAGCTGGAGGAAGTTCACCGCGCCCGCCTCTACGGGCACGCGGAAGCGGTGCGTGGCCACGCGACGGCCGAGGATCGGCACCTCGAGATCGACGCGCAGATCGACCTTCAGCTCGCCGAAGAGCGTGTCGAGCAAGCGCCCGTCGAAGCGTGGGTGCTCCGGCTTCGGGGCCGACCTCGGCACGAGCTCGACGGTCTCGGCCGCGGAGTCGCGCGGCTCGAAGCGCGCGTCGAGGGTGGCCTTGCCGATCTCGGCGTCTTCGAGGAGCACGTGCGCTTCGTGGCTCACGAGGTGTGCGATCGCGATCGCTTCGAGCTCGAGCTCCAGATTCTCCGCGCGCACCGTGAGGCTCGGGGCCTTCGCGCCGTGCGCTTCGAGCCGAAAGCCCGCCGCGCCCCACTCGATGCGCAGCCGCGTGGCCTCGAGGCGCGGCGCCTCCACGCGGAGCCCGCGCGCGACGATCGCGAAGCCTTCGAGCAGGAGCTCCTCCGCTTCGAAGCTGCCCTCCGCGCCCTGCGCCGCGATCCGCAGATCGCGGAAGCTCGCGCGCGCCGCGACGCTCGTACCCGACACCGCGACGGAGAGCCGATGCGCGCGCACGGTCGCAGCCTCGAGATCGAGCTCCACCGCGTCGGCGCGTTGCTCGAAGGTGCACTTCGCGCCTTCGAGCACGGCTTTTCCTTCTTCCGAGATCACCACCGCGCCGAAGATCAGCCGCAGCGCGTCGAGCCCGAGCTGCTCCGCTTCGAGCCGATCGATCCGCAGCCGCCCCGGTCGCTGCACGATGCGCCCCGAGAGCCGCTGCGCGTTGCGCAGGGTCACGCGCGGCGGCTCGCGGTGACCTTCGGGGACCGGCAGCTCGAGCTCGAGCCCCTCCACGTCGACCTGAGCGAACGAAAGACGCAGCGGCGCCGGCTCTTCAACGGCCATGACGACGTGTGGATACCACGAACACACGTGTCACCGCGTGGAGAGTCGTGCGCAGGTCGTTCGCGTGGCGCTGCCCGAGAAACCTCCTCGCGCCTCGCGGCCCCGCGACTACTCTCCGCGCCCATGCCCCGCGGCTTCTTCACCACCTGCACCACCGTCCTCTTCGACACCCTGCCGAGCCTCGACGCGATCGAAGCCGCGCTCGGCGACTTCACGATCCGTGCACGCCGCGCGGCCGACGAAGAGAGTTGGTTCGGCGGCTTCGACGAGCTCGTGGTCGACTACCGCCCCGCCATCCGCGGCTTCATCACCGTCGAGCGCATCGACCGCACCTGGCCCGACACGATGGGCGATCCGCAGCACGACGAGGACACCTTCGGCGCGTGGTCGATGGGCGCGTTCGGACCGGGCGCCTTCCCCGGCAACCTCGCGCGCGCGGCCCAACAAGCGGTGTCCTGGACCGCCGATCCGAACGAAGCGGTCGCGCGGCACCGCGGGATGATCCGTCTGCGCGGCAGCTACGTGATGGGCGCGGGCGAGGACGCCGTCGTGCTCCCCGAAGACGCCGATGTGGTCGACGAGCTCACCTTCGTCGCGCGCCTGGCCGAGAAGCTCACTGCGCTCCCGGGCGCGATCGCCTACTTCAACCCGAGCGCGGAGCTGCTCCTGCAGCCCGAAGAGCTCACGCGCCGCCTCGCCGACGCGAACGAGCGCGACGTGCCTCCGCTCGACACCTTCGTCCACGTCCGCCTCATGAACGTCGCCGAAGCGTCCGGCTGGTCGCTCATGGACACCGTGGGCGCGGACCAGGTCTTCCTCCCCGATCACGAGGCCGTCCTCGATCGCGATCAAGATCCCAACGAGATCGCGGCGTTCCTCATGAACCTCGCCTACTACCTGCTCCAGCGCGGCGAGGTGATCGAAGACGGCGACACCATCGACGGCCCCGGCGGCGTCTGGCGCGCGAAGGTCTGCGAAGAACCGCTGGTCTCCCCGCCTCGACGGACCCTGCGTTGGGCGTTGAACGGCGCCCGAGTTCCCGACGTGTTCGAGGTTTGAACGCAAGCTCGTCGAGCAACTCTCTCCGCTCTCACGCATCGCTCGTGCCTTCGCCCGCCGATCTCCCGCGCGCCCTCCTCGAGCTCCTCGCGGTCGAGCACGGCACCCTCACGTCGCACGAGCGACATCACCTCCTCGGCGCCTCGTACGACGCGATCGCCCAAGCCACGCGGCGGTTGCGCGACGAAGGCGCGATCGACGAGCGCGACCGCGTGCCCTTCGAGCGACGCCTCACGCTCCTGCGCGAGCTCGCGCAGTCGAGTCGGCTGCGTCCGCTCTTCGATCGCGTGCGCGTCGCCCGCCAGGGCTCCGAGCCGAGGGTGGTGCGGCGGGATCTCGCGATCGCGCAAGTGCTGGGTGACGTCGACCTGTGTCGCACCGTGATGCGCGCGAGCCGTTGGCGGATCCACGATCCGATCGACTTCCTCGCCCCGATTCACGCGTTCGCCGACGACCCGCTCCCGAAGGTCTACGCGCTCGTGGCCGCGCGCGAGGTCTACGCCCGCGCGGCGGCGATCCACTCCGTCGACGCGCTCGGTGACGACGTCGTCGCCCGCAGCGCCTTCGGGCCGCCCGCCGAGCCGACCTCCGACACGCCCGCCGACGTCCGCCCGCTGCGTGCGCTCCGGGCGGGCTTCGAAGAAGGCCCTCGCGCGCTCTCGCTCGGACGCCGTGTCGACACCGTCGACGAACGCATCCTCGACGGGCTGTCCGCCTGGCTCGGTGGCGATCGATCGGCGCGCGATGCGCTCACGAACCTCACCCTCACCGACGATGCCCCGCACGGCGTCGCGCTCCGCTTCTTCGTACGCCTCGCGAAGCTCTCGGCCGACGTCCCGGTCCGCAGCTTCGACCGCGGCGTGCCGCGAGGAGTCGACGAAGCCTTCCAGTGGGGCCAGCGCCTCCGCGACGATCCCGCGGCTTCGATCGAGGCCTGGATCGCCCGCGACGAAGGCTTCTGGTGCACCTTCGCGTACGCGCTCGTGCACGCGGCGTTCGTGTCGGATCTCGATCGACGGCGCCGCGCGGCCGATCCGCTCACCCGTCGGCTCGACGAGCTCGTCCACGTGCCCTGGCTCGCGCACGAGGCCACCGAGCTGCGGGATCTGCTGCAGGGCTCGCGCGCGGCGCGCAGCACCCTGCTCGCGCTCCTCGATGTCGAGCCGCCGTGGCGTCGTACGTTGAGGCGCGTACAGGCTGCGCTCGAGGTCGCCGCGCCGGCGCCGGTTCAAGTGCGCTACCTCTGGGCCCTCGAGCTCCGCGACGATCGGATCGACGGGCTCACGGTGCGCGAGCAACGCGTGAGCAAGAACGGCTGGTCGCGGGGCAAGGTCGTCGAGCTCGCGCGCATGATCCGTCGCCCGATCGGCACCGGCGTGCCCGACGAGGACCGCCGTCTCTTCCAGGCGCTCGGCCAACACGCGCGCGGAGGCTTCCGCTACGTGACGCGCGACGGGATCTTCCTGCACGACGCGCTCTTCGTCGAAGCGCTGGTCGGTCATCCCCGCGTCACGCGCCGCGACGACCCGTCGCCGAACCCGTCGCCGATCCCGGTGCGTCGCGGCGCCGCGCGGCTCGCGATCACCGAAGACGCCGAGGCCTTCACGCTCGCGGTGCAGCCACGCTCCACCGGTCTGGTCGATCGCGGCACCCACCTCGAAGCGGTGGTGCTCGACGCGCGCCAGGCCGAAGCTGCGCGTGCGCTCGACGGCGCGTTCGAGCTGCCGCTCGAAGCCCGCGACGAGCTCGAGAAGCTGGTCGCCGCGCTCTCACCGCTCTTCACCGTCGACGCCACCGCGGATCTCGCGATCGACACCCTCGACGACGTGCGCGCGGACTCGACGGTGCGCGTGCGTCTGCACCGCGACGCGGGCGTGGTCGGCTTCGAGCTCGTCGTCTCCCCGCTCGGTCCGGACGGTCCCGCGCTCCGCCCCGGCGAAGGGCACGACACCGTGATCGCCAAGGGCCGCCGAGCGAAACGCGATCGCCGCGCGGAGGTGCTCGCGCGCGCGGTGCTCTTCGACGCGTGCCCGACGCTCGGTCGACGCGATCACGGCGCGTGCTCGCTCGACACGACGCTCGATCTGCTCGCGGAGCTGCGCGCGGCGAACGCCCACGTCGAGTGGCGCGAAGGTGCGCCGCTCCGCGTGGAGCCCGCGACCGGCACGCTGGCGGTACGCGTCGCGCGACGCGACGATTGGCTGGAGCCGAGCGGCGGTCTCGAGCTCGACGGACAGCTCGTGGCGACCTACGAGGCCTTGCTCGACGCGGTGCGCCGCGAGCGTCGCTTCGTGCGCCTCGACGACGATCGTTATCTCGAGCTCACCGCGTCGCTGCAACGCGCGCTGGAGCGCCTCGAAGCCTTCACCGACGAGGGCGCGCTGCATCCGCTCGTCGCGCTCCTCGACGACCCCGAGCTCGAGCTGCGCGGCGTGGAGGTCGAGCGCGAGCGCTTGCGCGAGGCGATGCACGCGGACATCCCGGTGCCGCGCACCCTCGACGCGGAGCTTCGCCCCTACCAGGTCGAAGGATTCCGCTGGATGGCGCGCCTGTGCCGCGCGGGCCTCCGGGCCTGCCTCGCGGACGACATGGGCCTCGGCAAGACCGTGCAGACGCTCGCGCTCTTGCTCGATCGGGCGCGCGACGGTGCGGCCCTCGTGATCGCGCCCACCAGCGTGCTCGCGGGCTGGCGCGACGAGGCCGCGCGCTTCGCGCCTTCGCTGCGCGTGCACGTGCTCGGGGCCGGGATCGCGAGTGAGGACGCCGAAACGATCGTGCGCGACGCGGGCCCTTTCGACGTGGTGCTCACGAGCTACGGCATGTTGCCGACCCGCGGTGAGCTCTTCGCGTCGCGCGCCTGGACGACCGCGGTCCTCGACGAAGCCCAAGCGATCAAGAACGCGACGACCCAGACCGCGCGCGCGGCCCATCGCCTCCGCGCCGACGCCCGCGTCGCGCTCTCCGGCACTCCGATCGAGAACCACCTCGGCGAGCTCTGGAGTCTGTTTCGATTCTTGGTGCCCGGACTCCTCGGTACCAAACGAAGTTTTCAAGGAAACTTCATCAAGCCCGTGGCGGACGTGGAGGGTCACGCGTTCCAACCCGGAAACCCCGGGCGGCGCCTGCGCGAACGCGTGCGCCCCTTCGTGCTTCGGCGCGAGAAGCGCACCGTGCTTCGCGAGCTTCCTCCGCGCACCGAGCTCGTGCTCCACGTCGAGCCTTCGGACGCCCAGCTCGCGTTCCTCGAGGCGCTGCGTCGCAAGGATCTGCGCACTCTCGCCGACGCCAAGGACCACCGCTTCGCGCTGCTGGCCGCGCTCATGCGCCAGCGCCGCGCGTGCTGCGCGCCCGAGCTCGTCTCGCCGCGCACGAAGGTGCCGAGCGCGAAGCTCGAAGCGTTCATGCAGCTCGTGGACGAGCTCCGCGACGGCGGCCACCGCGCGCTGGTGTTCAGCCAGTTCGTGGACCTGCTCGCGCTCGTGCGCCGCGACCTCGACGCGCGCGGGATCCCCTACCGCTACCTCGACGGAAGCACCTCCCCGAAGCAGCGCGAGCGTGAGGTCGCGTCGTTCCAAGACGGCGAGGGGGATCTCTTCCTCATCAGCCTCAAGGCGGGCGGCACCGGCCTGAACCTCACCGCGGCCGACTACGTGGTGCACCTCGATCCCTGGTGGAACCCCGCCGCGGAGGACCAAGCGAGCGATCGCGCGCACCGCATCGGCCAGACGCGCCCCGTCACGGTGTACCGCCTGGTGCTGCAGGGAAGCGTCGAGGAGAAGATCCTCGCGATCCACGATCAGAAACGCAGCCTCGCGGAGGGATTGCTCGCGGACGCGGACGACGCGGACGTGCGAGTGGATCTGGAGACGTTGGAGCGCCTGTTGCGCGATTGAGCTTCAGGCCTCGACGGTCCGCAGCGCGCGCACCCGCTCGCGCTTCGGGCTCGTCTTCGGGCCCAGCGCCGTGAGCGTGTACGCGAGGCTCGCGAGCGACGACGCCGGCATGAGCAGCGCGGCGAGCCAGGGCTCCATCCAGCCCGCCCACGCGATCGCCACCGCGAGCACGTTGTAGGCGACCGCGAAAGCCAGCAGCGCGCGCACCACGCGGCCGAGCTCACTCGCGGTCGCGAGCGCGTCGAGGATCGGACCGAGGCCCGGGGTCGTGAAGTAGAAGTCCGAGCGCGACGCGAGGAACGGGCGATCGATCGCGGGCGTGCCTGCGCAGGCGGCCGTCGTGACCGCGAGGCTGTCGTTGAGGCCATCGCCGATCATCATCGTGTGCGCGGGATCGTGTGCGGCCACGAAGGCCGCCTTCGCCTCCGGATCGTGCCCGCCGAGCGCGCGCTCCTCCGGGATGCCCACCTCGCGCGCGAGCGTCTTCACGCGCACCGGATCGTCGCCGCTCAGGATCCACGTCGAGTAGCCGGCGTCTCCGAGCGCGCGCAGCTCCCGCGCGGCGTCGGGGCGGAGGCGCTCTTCGGTCCGCAGATCCGCGCGGGTCACGTCGCCGACCCCGTAGACCAGATCGCCCGTGCCTTCGCCCGCCCAACCCGGCGCGCCGAGCCGATGTTCGACGTCGCCGACGCGCACCGACACCCCACGCCCCGTCGTCTCCACCACGTCGCGCGGTGCGCCCACCACGCCCCGGGCTTCGAGCGCGCGCATCACCGCCGCGCTCTTCGGGTGCGTGCTCGCCGCGGCCAGGCTCGCGAGCACCTCGCGCTCTTCGGCCGAGAGCGCGTCGAGCGCGTCCTCGTTCACGAGCGCGAGCCGCCCAGTCGTCAGCGTGCCCGTCTTGTCGAAGACGATCCGCGTGACCTCGCGCGCGCGGTCGAGGAAGGCGCGCGTGCGCACGAAGAGCCCGCGCCGACGAAGCCGCGCGTGCGCGAGCTCGTACGCGAGCGGCGTCGCGATGCCGAACGCGCACGGACAGGTCACCACGAGCACCGCGGTCGCGACCTCGATCGCGCGCTCGATCCCTTCGAGCGACCACCACGTCGCGAACGCGCCGACCGCGACCCCGATCACGCCGAGCACGTACCAACGCGCGACGTGCTGCCACCACGCGCCCGGATCGCTGGTGAGCGATCGCGTGCGCTGCAGGAGCCGCTTCACCGCCGAGGTCTCGAAGCTCTCGGTCGCGCGCACCCGCCGCGTCCCGCGCCCCACGTGGAACGCGCCCGCCGGCACGATCGCGTCGACCTCGAACGTGCGCGGCGCGCTCTCTCCGTCGATCCAATCGAGCGAGAACGTCGACGCGCTCTCCAGCAGCGCGCTCTGCACCGGCACGAGATCGCCCGCGCCGAGCTGGAGCACGTCGCCTTCCTTCACCTCCGTCGCGCGCACGAGCCGCACGCCGTCCTCGTCGACCCGGCGCGTGCGCAGCGCCTCACCGCCGTGGTCCGCGAGGAGCTGACGTCGGTTGCGCTCGAGCATTCGCTCCTGCACCCACCGCCCGAGCAGCATCAGCGCGATGAAGACGGTGACGGTGTCCGCGAAGCGCGCCTCGCCGTCGCGCACGAAGCTCCACGTCGCGCCCGCGAAGCTCGCGATCACACCGAGCGCGATCGGCAGATCGAGGTGCACCACGCCGCGTCGCAGACCTTGCCACGCGGCCTTCACGAACACGCTGCCGCCCACCAACACCGCGAGCGCGGCGGCCGCGAACGCGAGCCGCGTGAGCAGCCGGTAGATGGCGCCGTCGCTCACGTCGAGGCCGAAGTAGCTCGCGGCCGCGAAGAGCATGCCGTTGCCGGCGAGCGCCATGCAGATGCCGACGCGCAAGAGCAACGCATCGCTCGCGGCGGTCGTGTGATCTGGATCGTTCGACGCGGGCGCGAGTTGGTACCCGAGCGATTCGACGTCGCTGACGAAGCCTTCGAGATCGAAGCCCTCCGGCAGCAACATCGACGCGCGCCCGAGCGTCGGATCGAGCTCGATCTTGCCCGGCCCGCGGCGCTCGAAGAGCTCTTCGATCACCCACACGCAGCCCGCGCAGTGCATGCCCTGGACGTCGAGGTCGAGGTGCGGCTTGCCCTTCGCCGCGTCGAGCCAATCGCGCTCCGCGTCGCCGCGCTCGCCGACCGCGCCCACCGGCACGCCGACTCCGTCGCGCAGCGCGTAGTACTTCTCGAGCCCGCCCGCGCGCAGGATGCCGTACACGCTGCGGCAGCCCGGACAGCAGAAGCCTTCGCGCGTCCACGCGCTGTTCTCGGAGGGCACGGGCAGCCCGCAGTGCAGACACGTGCGCGGCGACGACTCCGCCGATACGGCTCCGCGCGATCTCTCTTCGCTCACGACCGAGCCTCCACTCCCACGACGACCCGCGCGCCGTGACACTCCGCCGGCTCGCCGCGCAGCGCGTCGATCGGCCGCAGCAAGAGCACGATCGCGCCGAGCGCGAGCGCGACCGAGAGCAGCTTGCGCGGCGTCTCGCCCGCGCGACGCAGGTAGCTCGCCGCCACGCCCGCTCCGAGCAGCGCTGGCGCGCTCGCGCTCGCGAACGAGAGGAGCGTGAGCCCGCCCGTGAGCGCGTCGCCGGAGCCTGCTGCGAGCAAAAGCGCCGCCGCGAGCGCGCCGCACGGAAGAAAGCCCGTCATCAACCCGAGCAGCGGCGCCCGCAGCGTCGCGCGGCGCGCTTCGTCTTTCGTCCGCAGCGTCACCAGCTTCGCCGGCCGCGACGCGCCGCCGCGCCACAAGCGCCACGCGGTGAGCGCGAGCCCCGCCCCGAGCGTCCAGCTCAGGAGCGCCTGCGCGAGCGGCCGCTCCATCCAGCCCACCATCGTCGCGCCGAACGCGCCCGCGAGCGCGCCGAGCGCGACGTAGCTGACGAAGCGCCCCGCGAGGTAGAGGCCCGTCGATCGTCGGTCGCGCCCCGCGAAGGCCGCGAGCGGGCCGCACATCCCCGCGCAATGTGGGAGGCTCGCGAGGCCGGCGAATGCGCCAGCGAGGATGGCTCCGACGACCATGTCGACGGGCCCCTAAGCGAGCCGCGTGCCGACGCATCGCACGAACGATCCGCGCGACGGCGGTCGCACCTTCGCGCAAATCGCCGGTGATCGACCCAGTCGCCCGCGCAGCTCCCGCGCCGCCGCGCAGCGTTTGCGTGCGTCCGCTCACCGACGCGCCGCGTCAGCGCGCCCGGTTGGCCTGGCTCCTGCCTTGTCGACGGGCACGGCCCTTCGCGGGCCGACTCTCTCAGGGGGAACGACCGCCATGTCCTACGCCATCACCACCGTCGAAGACCACGAGCAGCACATCTTCGAAGGCCTCGACCGCCTTTCCCACCTCCCCGCCATGTGGGCCGATTCGCTCGACGAAGACGACCTCGACGTCGGCCTCACCGCCCGCGAGCTCCCGAACGCCCGCATCGACATCGAGGTCGAGTGCTGGGGCCGCCGCCTCGCTTGAGCACGTCGTCCTCGGGCTCGCGACCCGCGTGACGAAGCGCCCCACCGCGTAGGGCGCTACGCGCCGCGCGATGCGAAGTGCGAAGCCCCGCACGCATCCATCGCCCTGGTTCCGAACGACGCGCCGCGCCAACGCAGCGCGTCGTTCGCGTTCGCGTGGACTCGCGTGGATCGGCAGAACGTCCGATCCGTTGCCGCCGGAGCGGACGAGCGACCACCGCTCAACGCCGACGTCGCAGCCGCTCCGCCGCCAGCACCACGAGCTCCAGCGTCTCTGCGAGCCCCGGCACGTACCTCGTCGGATGTCCGTTCAGCCATGCGAGGTGCGACGCCGGCAGCGCGTGCTCGTGCGCGCCGTGGAGCAGCAGATCGCGGTAGCGCCGCGAAGGCGCGCGACCCGCGATCGGTCGTGGCGACGTGTAGGCCTGCGCCTCCACCTCGTGACCTTCACGGTCGCGCACCGCGACCGCGCGCCGCAGGTAGCCCGGGCCTTCGAAACGATCGAGCCGACGCAGATCACTCTCCGACACGCGGTGCAGCACGCCCCACGCGTCGGTGGTCGTGCGTTCGAGCGCTTCGCGTGCCTCGTCGGTCCGCGCCTCCATCACCTCGTCGGACACGAGCCCCGCGAAGGCAGGCTCCACGAGCGGTAGCCCGCGCTCGACGAACCCCACGCGCCAACCCACCGCGCGACCCGCGCGGCTCTCGAGCACCTTCAACCCACGCCGACCCACGATCACGTCGGTCGCCATGTTCGCGCCATACGCGAAGTACCAGACGCTCACGCCGCATCGTCGCACGCAGGCGACGCCTGCTCACGCGTCCTCGTGCCGTTCTTCGAGCGCACCGATGTCGGGACGTCGTCGATCGCACGATGCGCCCGCGTCGGAAGGCGTCGGCGGAAGCGAGGATGAGAAGGATCGAGGCGTCTCACCCATCGCGTCCGTCCTCACATCCCGTCGGCCTCACATCCCGTCGGCCATGTCCGGATCGTCGTAGTCCGGCTCCGGCGGATCGTCCTCGGCG
This sequence comes from uncultured Sandaracinus sp., assembly GCA_937982655.1. Taxonomy (GTDB): domain Bacteria; phylum Myxococcota_A; class Polyangia; order Polyangiales; family Houyiibacteriaceae; genus JACKEH01. The sequence goes on along the minus strand of CALJLK010000407.1, from coordinate 29,455 downwards.
GCTTCGGCTTCGTCGCCCGACGTCGTGTAGGTCTCGTCGGTCGCGGTGGTCGAGGTCGTCTCTTCGCCGCCGCCGCACGCGACGAGGGAGAGAGAGGCCAGAGCGAGGAAGAGGCGCAGAGTCATCGTCATCCTTTCGAGAACACTGCGTCCGACGCCGAAGCGAGGCCGTGGTTCCGCGCGTCGTCGCAGTCGAAGCTCGGGCTCTAGAGCCACGAGCCGAGGTGTCGAGGGTCGCATCGACGCGCGGGCCATGTCGAACGCGACGTCGAGCGGCTCGATTCGCGTTCACCTTCACGACGACGACCGCACGTGCATGCCCGTGGCGAGCGCACGCTCACGACCTCCACACGAGCGCTCAGCGCGAGCCGAGCACGACGCCGCGTCGCAGCAGATCTTCGAGCAGCGTCCCGAGGCCTTCGAGGAAACGTTCGTCGATCGCGGTCCCGCGGGCCTGCGTGACCGCCTGCACCCGCGCGGCGAGTGGGGTCTCGCTCGGGTCCGACCACGCGCGGAGCAGATCGCGCGCGAGCTCGTTCAGCTCGAGCGTGACCGCCTCGAACGCGTCGTCCTTCGGCGCGCGGTAGATCGCGAGGTGTGCGACGCCGGCCTTCGGAGGCCCCTTCTTCTTCGCGTGCACCGCGTGGGTCACGTCGAGCAGCGCGAGCGAGCGGGTCAACTGCGGCGGGCGCTCGAAGGAGAGCTCCTGCGCGGGCTCGTCGTCGGGTGCCGCGAGCACGCGCCATCGCGCGATCTCGTAGCGCGCGATGTCGGCCGTGAACGCCGGGAGATCGGCCGCTCCGGGCGAGGCGAGCCACGCCTCCACGTGGTGCGCGAAGCCGACCGGGACCTCACGGAAGAAGCGGGTGTCGGGCGGCGCTTCGTCGAGCCACGCGGCGAAGCGCGCCTCGAAGCGATCGCCGAGCACGTGGGTGGTGCGAGGCAGCGCGGCCTGCACGACCTTGCGGAAGCGTGAGCGGATCATCTCGCGGTACACACGCCAACGTTCGTCCGCGAGCGCATCGCCGCCCGCGAGCGTGGCCACGACGACGTCGTCGAGCTCACGCGAGAAACACACCGCCGCCGCGAGGCGCTCGTGCTCCGCGAGCGGGATCACTTCGCGACCTCCGCGTGAGAAGAAGAAGTGGACGCGGTCGTGGTCGTGGACGTGGACGTGGTCGTGGTCGTAGACGGAACGCTCGAAACACCCGCGCTCGTCGCCGCCGCGTACACTTCGTTCAAACGCCGAACCTCCGCGAGCAGCTCGTCCAGCGACGGGATGTCGTTGTCGCGCTCGAGCAGCACCGGCCGCGGCCCGAGCTTGCGCAGCGTGTAGTCGAGCAGCTCGTACACGCCGTCGGGGACGGGCTCGCCGTGGGTGTCGATGCGCAACCCGTCGGGGCGCACGAGGTGTCCGGCGACGTGCATCTGCACCACGCGATGCGCGGGCACGAGGTCGATCCACTTCCGCGGATCGAAGCCGAAGTTCCGGCTGTTCACGAAGACGTTGTTGACGTCGAGCATGATCGCGCAGTCCGCGTGCTCGGCGACCTCGACGCAGAACCGCGCCTCGTCGAGCGGATCCTTCGCGAGCGGCACGTAGTAGGAGAGGTTCTCGAACGCGACTGGCCGATCGAGCGCGTCGCGCATCTCGGTGATGCGTCGCGCCGCGGTCTTCACCGACTCATCCGTGAACGGGATCGGCAGGAGATCGTGCACGAACGCGTCGCCCGCCCCGCCGAAGCAGAGGTGATCGCTGTGCCAAGGCGCGTTCACCGAATCGAGGAAGGCGCGCACGTCTGCGAGGAACGCACGATCGAAGGGCTCGGTGCTGCCGAAGCCGAGCGTGAGCCCGTGGGTGAGCACCGGATAACGATCGCGCGCGCGATCGAGGTTGCGCCGGTAGAGGCCGCCGCGTCCGACGTAGTTCTCCGGGTGCACCTCGACGAACGCGACCTCGTCGGGGATCCGAGCGAGAAACTCGCGCGCCATCGCCGCGCGAAGACCGAGACCGACGCCAGTGGGGCTCATCGCGCGCCAAGGTAGCAGCTTCGTCCGCGCAGCGGCGGTGACGCGCTCGGTCCCCGAGCGCTGGTACTCTCTCGGTATGCGGATCGCGCTCGTCCCGTTCGCGTCGTGTCTCGTGACGTGGTGTCTCGCCTCGCCCGCGCACGCACACCTTCACCTCGTGGCGCCCGCGGCACGCGATGGCGGCGAGGAGCTCAAGGACGCCCCGTGCGGCGCGGCCGGGAGCGTGCGCGGCTCGGCGGTGACGACCTTCGAGGCGGGGCAGACGATCGAGATCGTGATCGAGGCGTACATCGATCACCCGAGCCACTACCGCGTGGCGTTCGACGTCGACGGACACGACGACTTCGCGGACCCGGTCTGCGTCGAGAACTGCGAGACGAGCGGCCCCGATCCGGTGTTCGCACCGGGCGATCCCGCGATCGTACTGCTCGACCACGTGGTCGACGATCCCGCGCGGGAGCAGACGATCACCGTCACGCTGCCGGACGTGGTCTGCGATCGCTGCACGCTGCAGGTGATCCAGGTGATGTACGACAAGCGGCCGTACACGATCGGCGGCAACGACAACTACTACCAGTGCGCGGACCTCGTGCTCGTGCCACGCGCGGGCACCGACGCGGGCGTGGCGATCGATGCGGGCGTCGCGATCGACGCGGGGACGTCGATCGACGGCGGGACGCGCGACGCGGGGACGCGCGACGCGGGAGGCCGCGACGCCGGAGGTCACGAGCACGAGGCGGTCAGCGGCGGCTGCTCGTGTCGGGTGGGCCGCGCCCCCAGGGGCCACGCGTCGGGAGAGCTCGCGCTCGTCGCGACGGTGCTCGTCGCGCTTCGGCGCCGTCGCGGGTGATCCTGCGAGCTCGCGCGTTCAGTCCGCTTTCCAGCAGAACGGGCACACGTCCGCGGGGCCATCGAAGAGCGCGTTGCAGTGGCGGCACCGACGCCGGAAGCGGATCGTCGGATCCCGCTCGTCGCGTGGCTCTGGCAGCTCGTGGAGCAGGACCTTCAGCTCCTCCGCCTTGCCGGGCGCGGCCGGCACGATCTTCACGGCCGGCCATTGGCTGGTGGTGCCAGCGTCTTCTTCTTCGTCGAGCTGGAGCGCCGGTGCGGGCTCCGACCACGAACCCTCTGGCTTTCCCGAAGGATCCGGCGGCACGTACGCGGGCGGTCGCACCGGCTTGGCGGTCGTCTGCGGTGGCGCGCTCGCCTTCGGTCGCTTGAAGCGCGCGGACGAGATCGCCGAGATGCGCTCGGGAGGGATGCTGTCGGCTTCGAGGACGACCTCCTCGTCGACGTCGTCGCCTTCACTCTCTTCGCCTTCGGGGGGGGCGGACGAAGGGCGATCCGACGGGCGCGCGGGCTCGGCGTCGAGGTCGGGGTCGTCGTCACCACCGTCGTCTTCGGCGCTGACGTCGGTCTCGCCGGAGTAGAGCGCCGCACGCTCGGATCGCCCACGGTCGGGCGGCTCGCTGCCGAGGATCACGATCTCCGGATCCGAATCGCTGACCGCGCCCCGCGGACCGCGGAGCGCCGGTTGTGGATAGTCACTCGCGCCGACCGCGTGCACGTCGAGCACCACGACCGCGACGTTGTCGCGTGCCTTCGCCGCGTGGGAGACGTCGAGCAAGAGCTTCACGAGCGCGTCCGGCCGCAGCTCCTGCCGCAGCGCGTCCGCGATCTGCTCCTCTTCGAGTTGGTCGGTGAGCCCGTCGCTGCAGAGCAGGTAACGATCGCCCGGCGCGAGCCCGAGCGACTGCACGCTCACCCGCACCACGCGCTCCATCCCGAGCGCGCGCGTCACCACGCGCGTCGGCAGCTTCTTCGCGTTCGCTTCCGGCAGCTCGGGCGCGAGCTCGAGCACGTCGTTGAGCAGGCTGTGATCCTGCGTGAGCAGCTCCACGAAGCCCGCGCGCAACCGGTAGCAGCGGCTGTCGCCCACGTGCGCGAGGTGCATGATCGCGCGCGCCGGCTCGACGTACGCCGCCACCACGGTGGTGCCCATGCCCTGGTAACGGTGCGAAGCCTGCGCGAGCTGCACGATCTCCGCGTTCGCGCGGTGCACCGCCGCCGAGAGGCGCCGCGCGCCCGAGGGGAGCCCGAGCACGTCGAAGTCGGGACGCTCCTTGTTCTGCGTCTCCTCGAAGCGATGCGCGATGGTCGTGAGCGCGAGGTTGCTCGCGACGTTGCCCGCGTTCTCGCCGCCGGCGCCGTCCGCGAGCGCGTACAGCTCCAGCTCACGCCGCAGGAGGATCGCGTCCTCGTTGTGCTCTCGCAGCCCGATGTGCGTGTCGCCGGCTGCCACGATGCGTACGAGCGCGTCGCTCATCGCGTCGATGGTACATGCAGCGTCCGCGCGTCGGGAACCGCAGATCGACGTCGCGCGGGGGCGCGTCCTCGATCGTCGCCGCGGTCGCGATGACCCGAGTTCGTGGTTCGCAGCCACGAACCCCGCCGTGCTCTTCCGAACGCTTGGGTCGCCGGATGGCGCTCACGCGGCGGATCGCTCCCGGGCTGCACCGAAGGCTCACTCCGATCCGATCCCGTGGCCGCCTCGGCGACAGGGGCGGTCTGCCTCGTGTGCTTTTCCGTTCTTTCCGGATTTCATCGTGATTCTGAAGCAAATCCCCACGCGCCCCGTCCGACGCCCCATGTTTCGGGCCTCGACGCACGTTCCACGGCTGCTACATCGAGGAGTCATGCGGATCGGCCCCCCGGCGCTCACCCTCGCGGTGTTGCTCGCCGCGCTTTCGGCGTGGCCGTCGTCCGCACAGCCGATCGCCATCCGCTCCGCGCTCACCGAGTCGGAGCGTGCGCAGCTCGACCGCGGCTCGATCGTGCTGCGTCGCGTCCGCGAACGTCGCGGCCCGCTCACGCTGATCGGCGGCACGAGCTTCCAGGTGGTCGACCTGCCGCCACGCGCGGTGTGGCGCGCGCTCCACGACGAGCCCGAGCACCTGCGCCGCATGCTCCCGCAGGTGCACTCCGCGCGGCAGATCCGCGAAGAAGAGAACCTGCGCGTGATGCACTTCGAGCATCGCGTGGGTGTCGTGCGCGCGACCTACGCGATGCGCTTCCAATACGACGACCAGCAGAAGGCAGTCCTCTTCCAGCTCGACGAGTCGCACCCACACACGATCCGCGCGGGCTGGGGCTTCATGCGCGTGCGTCGCTGGGGCGAGAACCAGACCCTGCTGAGCTTCGGCGCGATGGTCGACGTCGGTGACGGGCTCCTGAGCGGCCTCGTGCGTCCGACGCTGCACGAGTGGATCTTGAAGATCCCGTGGACGCTCAAGCAGTACGTCGAAGGCGACGGACGCAGCCGCTACGAGGGTTGAGCGCTGCTATGGTCCGCGGGCCATGTCCCGCGTCTCGCTCCTTCTCGCGCTCACCGCCCTCTTCGCGTGCTCCAAGCCCGAGCCCAAGCCTCGCACGTTCCGCTTCGCCGACGGTCGCGCGGTCGTCGTGAGCTGGGACGGACAGGTCGCGCTCGAGCTCCCCGACGGTCGACGGCCCTTCGTGATCCCGCCCTTCGAGGGTCCGATCGTCTCGCGCTACGACGTCGAGGCCAACGGGCCCCTCGCGATCTGGAGCTTCCGCGAGCGCACGCGCACCGACGCGGCGGGCGACCCGGTGCCCAAGCGGGTGCGGCTCGATGCGGTCGGCGAGCCGCGGCTCGACGCGGACGGAACGCTCGTCATCGGCTTCGCGTACGACCCCGGCCCGCCGAGCACCGACACGTCGTTCTCGGCGCGCCTCCACGTGCGCGAGGACGGGCCCGACCGCACCGCATTCCGCCTCGAGCTGCTCGGCGAGACCGCCGAGGTGACGTCGGTCGCGGTGCCGGTGCTCTGCGAATCCGACGCGACCTTCCACGGCTTCGGTGAGCAATACAACGCCACCAACCAGCGCGGTGAGGCCTTCGGTCTGTTCGTGTCCGAACAAGGCATCGGCCGCGAACCGGGAGGGTTCTTCCCCGTCGCGGGCAACGATCACACGACGTATTTTCCGATGCCGTACTGGCTCGACGCGCGTGGTCACGGGGTGCTCTTCACCACCGATCAACGCGTGAACGTGAGCCTCTGCGTCCCCGACGAGGACGGCGACGCGGAGGGGGTCGACTTCGAGGACTCCGGTGTGGCGTTCGTCGAGGTCGTGACCGCGGAGCCGATCGAGTGGGTGGTCTTCCACGGCCCGACGCCGCTCGACGTGGTGCGCCAGCTCGGCGACGTCGTCGGTCGCCCCGCGCCGATGCCGGAGTGGGCGTTCGGGACCTGGATCGCGAGCCAGGGCGGCCAGGCGTCGATCGAGCAGGAGGTCGCCGATCTCGCCGAGCACGACGTGCCGTGGAGCGCGCTCTGGGTGCAGGATTGGACGGGGATTCGGCGAAACGTCGACGGCGGATTCGGCGTGGAGTACCGCTGGGAAGCGGACGAAGAGCTCTACCCGACGCTCCGAGAATTCATCGAAGACCTGCACGCGGACGGCAAGAAGTTCCTCGCCTACGCGAACCCGTTCGTGGATCCGTCGTTGCCGAATCACTTCGACGCCATGGAAGCGGCGGGCCTCCTCGTGCGCGACCCGATGGGCGCGAGCTACCGCTTCACCGCGCCCAACTCGCCCACGCTGATGGCGGGTCATCCCGATCTGACGAATCCGGCCGCGGTGGCGTACGTGCAAGACGCGTTGCGCGCGATGGTCGACGACTTCGGCATCGACGGCTGGATGCACGACTTCTCGGAGTGGAACCCGCTCGATGCCGTCATGAGCGACGGCAGCGATCCGATCGGCTACCACAACCGCTACCCGATCGAGTGGCAGCGCATGGCGCGCGAGGTGCTCGACGAGGCGCGACCGGACGGCGACTACGCGTTCTTCGCGCGCGCCGGATGGACAGGCGTGCAGGGCGTCGCGCAGATCCACTGGGTCGGCGACCAAGAGGCGACGTGGTCGGAGCACGACGGACTGCCCACGGTGGTGCCCGCGCTCTTGAACCTCGGCCTCTCCGGGCAGCCGAACGTGACCCACGACGTCGCGGGCTTCTCGGGCGGACCGAGCGATCAGGAGCTCTTCCAGCGCTGGACGGAGCTCGGCGCGTTCACGCCGATCTTCCGCACGCACGACGGCAACAAGAAGATGGAGAACTGGACCTGGAGCTCCAACGCCGAGACCATCGCGCACTTCCGCCGTTTCGCGCGCGTCCACCAGGCGCTCGCGCCGCTCTTCCGCGAGCTCGCCGACGAGTCGCAAAGCACGGGCGCGCCGATCTTGCGGCACCCGATGCTGGTCTTCCCGGAGGACCGCGCGAGCTGGGACGTGAGCCACGAGATGATGATCGGCGACGCGCTCTACGTGGCGCCGGTGATCGAGCCCGGCGCGACCACGCGGACGCTCTACCTGCCGCCCGGCACCTGGTTCCACGTCTGGACCGGCGAGTCGTACGAGGGGGGGCAGGAGATCACGGTGGACGCGCCGATCGGATCGCCGCCGGTGTTCTCGCGCGGCGAGGATCGCGCGGACCTGCGCGCGATCGAGTGAAGCGGAGCCGCGGTGCTCGGAGCCCTCGGGGGTGAGAAGCCGCCGACGCGGTGACGAGCGACGCGGGAGAGCGAGACGCCAGCTCGTCCCGGGCTCCCTCGCGGAGCGCTTCGCTCAGCTCCCGCGCCGCTTCGACATCGTCAGATCGTCCCAGGTCGGCTCGATCTTCTGCTGCGGCACGGTCAGCACGCGCATTCGCAAGATCACGCGCGTGACGGTCGAGGTCGTGACGTAGCCCTTGCGCGCGGCGTGCTCGAAGACGGCTTCGGAGCCCGGACGTGGCCAGGGGTGCGTGACCTCGATGCCCTCTTCGGTGTGGAGCTGACCGCCCGCGAGCCGCGCGCCGAGCAGCGAGCTGTCGCCGTCGGCGCGACCGGATTCGCGGTCGAGCACGTCGATGCAGCGCATGCTCCAGTCGCAGCCGTAGATGCGGTTGCGCGTCCAGATCTCGAGCGCGCGCCACGGCGCGGTGTCCATGCCCGCGTGGCCGGTCTGATAGACCATCTCGACCTCCACGAAGGGCGGCAGGCTCGCGGCGGTCGCGTCGTCGATGTCGAAGCTCACGCGGAGAGCATATCAACTTGCGTGCTGCTGGTCGGCTTCGAACGTTCGTGTCGGGCGTTCGCGAGACGCGCGATCGCCCCGCGCTTCGGGTACGATCCCGCGTCCGATGTCCGACGACCTCCCCGAGCAGCTCGGTCGTTACCGCATTCTCCGACGCCTCGGCACCGGCGGCATGGCCGAGGTCTTCCTCGCGAAGTCGACCGGCGCCGAGGGCATCGAGAAGCTGCTGGTGCTCAAGCGCGTGCTGCCGTCGTTCGCGCGCTCCGCGAAGTTCATCTCGATGTTCGTCGACGAGGCGAAGGTCGCGATGCGCCTCAACCACCCGAACATCGTGCAGGTCTACGCGTTCGAGCAGGTCGGGCGCGAGTTCCTCCTCGCGATGGAGCTCGTCGACGGGCTCGATCTCGGGCGCCTCGTCGCGGCCACGCGTCGCAGCGGAAAGCGCCTGCCGTTCGGGCTCTGCGCGTTCCTCGCGCAGGAGATCGCCAAGGGACTGCACTACGCCCACCAGCGCAAGGACGAGGCGGGCGTGCCGATGGAGATCGTGCACCGCGACGTGAGCCCGCAGAACGTGCTGCTGACCTACGACGGCGTCGTGAAGGTCGGCGACTTCGGCATCGCGAAGGCGCGCATGGTCACGGAGGAGACCGGCGTCATCAAAGGCAAGTTCAGCTACATGTCGCCCGAGCAGGCGCGGGGTGAACGCGTCGACGCGCGCAGCGACGTGTACTCGCTCGGGGTGGTGCTCGCGGAGCTCCTGATGGGGCGCCCGATGTATCCGGGCATCCATGGCCTCGACGTGCTCGAGAAGGTACGCGCGGCGGAGCTCACGCTGCCGAGCCAGGTCGATCCGAACGTGCCGCGGGGGCTCGAGCGCATCGTGCGGCGCGCGACCGCGCCCGATCGCGACGACCGCTACGCGAGCGCGCGCATCATGTCGGGCGCGCTCACGCAGTTCCTCCACACCGAAGAGCAGGTGTGGGACGGCGAGGGGCTCGAGACGTTCATCCACGAGATCGCGCCGCGCGAGGCCACGAGCCCGGAGGCGCGACGCGGTGGGGTCTCGGATCTCGCGGCGGGTGCGACGCTGCTCTCGGACGTCGAGGCGCGCGAGCTGCGCGAGCGTCGGCGCGTGGTGATCGTGGCGAGCCGCCTGCGCGCGGAGGGCGCTGCGACCGGCACGTCGGGCACGAGCGGCGAGGACACGAAGTCCGGCGAGGTCTCCTGCGACGACGAGACGGTGAAGGTGCTCGAGTCGATCGCCTACAAGAACGACGCGGTGCTCTCGTGGCCGGACGGGCTCGGACGCGGACGTTTTCGTTTCATCGTCGGGCTCGGCAAGGCGTCCGTGAACGATCCGCTCAAGGCGACGCGCCTCGCGATCGACGCGAGCGAGGCGCTGCAGAGCATGTCGCAGGACGCGCTCGTGCCGGTGGCGGCGAGCTGCGGCATGTCGCGCGGCATCGTGTCGGTGGTGCGCGATCCGAACGGGCGCCTGCTGCGCTACGCGCCGGTGGGCAACGTGCTCGAGGTCGCGGAGCGGCTCGCGGACGCGGCGCCGCGCTCGGAGGTGCTCGTCTCGGGCGAGATTCATCGATTGATTCGGCGCGACTTCGCGTTCGAAGAAGAAGAGGTGCGCGAGGTCGACGTGCGCACCGAGCACGGGAGCGCGCCGCGCGCGATCAAGGCGTGGCTCCTGCGCGGGGCTCGCACGCAGCGCGAGCGCGAGGCGGCGCGCGCGGTCGAGGCGATGGACCTCGTGGGGCGCGACGACGAGCTGGAGATGCTCGGGCGCCTCTACGCGGAGATCGGCGACGCGCGGCGCACGCAATTCGCGGCGGTGGTGGGCCCGCTCGGGGTCGGCAAGACCTCGCTCGTGCGGCGCGCGATCGCGAGCTTCGATCCGGCGCCCACGGTGCTGCGCGCGGAGTGTGGATACGGCGGCGCGGACGTGCCCTTCGGCGCGGTGACCGCGCTGATCCAGAGCGCGCTCGGCGACGACGACGGACCGGAAGCGCAGCTCGCGCGGCTCGAAGAGCTGCTCGGTCGCGCGGTGCGCGCGCGCTCGGCGCGACGCGACGACGTGGCGAGGCTGGTGCACGCGGTGCGTCCGCTCTTCGGGCTCGCGGAGCCGGTGCGCGAAGGAGAGGGCGATCGCAGCGGGATGATCCGGCGCGCGCTCGAGCTGCTGGTGAGCGTGCTCGCGCACGACGCGCCGGTGGTGGTGTGGCTCGACGCGCTGCAGTGGGCGGACGGTCCGAGCCTCGAGCTGCTCGGGCAGATGCGGCAGCGCACGTACGACGCGCGCTGTCTGGTGGTGATGGCGTCGCGTTCGTTGCCGAGCGGCGGCATCGACGAGCGGCTGATGCCGGTGTTTCGGAGCGTGCCGTGGATCGAGCTCAAGGAGCTCGCGCCCGAGGCGACGCGGACGCTGGTGCGCGCGCGTTTCGGCGCGCAGGTGCCCGAGGACGTGCTGCACCTCGTGGAGAACCGCGCGGGCGGCAACCCGTTCTTCGTGGTCGAGCTCGTGGACGCGCTGCTCGAGCGACAGGTCGTGCGCGTCGAAGGCAAAGGCCCGGACCGCCGCATCGTGCGCAAGCCGGGCGTGCCGATCGCGCTGCCGACGACGCTCGAAGGCGTGGTGGCGGCGCGCCTCGACGAGCTCGGCGATCGCGAGCGACAGACGCTGCGCTGGCTCGCGGTCGCGGGCAGCGGGCTGAAGGTCGACGACCTCACGACGCTCATGGGCGTCGACACGACCGAGGCGCTCGGGACGCTGGAGAAGCGTGGGCTCGTGCACGTCGGCGAAGGCGGGGGCTTTGCGTTTCCCAACGCGGTGGTGCGGCAGGTCGCGTACGAGGCGACGGATCTCGACGATCGATCGCGCATCCACCGCCGCATCGCGCAGCACCTCGCGGCGCACGCGGCTCCGGTGGGTGTCGGTCGCGTCGCGCGACACCTGGAACAAGCAGGCGAGCGGAGCGCGGCCGCGAAGGCGTACCTCGAAGCAGCGACCGCAGCGCTCGCCGTCTACTCGAACCGCGACGCGCTGCGTTTCTACGGAAAGGCGCTCGAGCTGCTCTCGCCCGAGGAGCACGACGCGCGTTTCTCCGCGCACGAAGGGCGCGAGCAGATCTTGCGTTTCCTCGGGCGTCCGCACGAGCAGCTCCGCGAGCTGGAGGCGATGCGTGCGCTGGCGGAGCGTGGCGGTGGGCCGCGGCGTCGGGCGGTCGCGCTGCTCCGCATGGCGCGCTTCGATCTCGACAACGCGCGCACCGGCGAGGTGGACGAGCTGGTGCCGCAGGCGCTCGCGTCGGCGCGCGCGGCGGGCGATCCGAAGCTCGAGATCGACGGGCTTCGTCTGGAGGCGGAGCTGGCGCGCGATCGCGGCGAGCCCGATCGCGGTCTCGAAGCGTGTCGGGTCGCGCTCGAGCGCGCGGGCACGACGCGGGAGCTGCTCTCGTCGCGCGCGGCGATCTTGGTGCAGAAGGGGATCTTGTTGCGGCGGCTCGGGCGCAGCGACGAAGCCTTCGAGGCGTACGCGGAGGCGATCGTGATCTTCCGCCGCCTCGGCATCCGGCGAAACGAAGCCTTCGCGCTCAACTCGCTCGGGGTCGCGCTCGCGGCGAACGGCGCCTACGAGGACGCGATCACCGCGTTCCGGGCGTCGATCCACATCGATCGCGAGACCGGCGATCGGCTGCGCCTCGGGCGCAAGCTCAGCAACGTCGGGCAGCTCTACGACGCGCTCGGCGACACGCGGCGTGGGCTCTCGTTCGTGAAGCGCGCGCTCGACGTCTTCGAGGCGGTCGACGACAAAGCCGGTCGCTGCGACGCCTACGCGGCGGAGGCCGAGATGATGCTCGACGAAGGCTCGCCGCCCGCGTCGGCCGCGCTGCCCCTCGATCAGGCGCGGCGCATCGCGGAGCGGCTGAGCTCGAACTACGAGATCGCGCGCGAGCGGATCGTGCGCGCGCGGCTGGAGCGGCTCGCCGGCGACGCCGAGCGCGCGAAGTCGGCCGCGCGCGAAGCGCTGGAAGCGGCGCGGGCGGAGCGGCTCGTGAGCTACGAGGTGCACGCGCTGGCGGAGCTCGCGGCGGCACATGCGCTCGCCGAAGATCGGCAGGACGCGCTCACGCGGGCCCGCGAAGCGCGCGAGCGGCTTGCGGGCATCGACGTGGAGCGGCCGGAGAAGGTGTACCGCTTGCTCGCAGAGCTCTTCGCGAGCCTCGGCGAAGAGGCCGACGCGCAGGAGCTCTTCGACGAGGCGTATGAGCTGCTCGACGCGAAGGCGCGCTCGATCCGCAGCGACACGACGCGCGCCCGTTTCCTCGACAGCCGCGACGTGCGCGCGATCCGCGAGGGGGCCCGCGCGTGAGCGAGCAGGTTCCCGGTCGGCCGGGGCAGGCTCGTCCGGACGACGTCGGCATCATTCTGTCGGGCGGTGGCGCGCGCGGCGCGTACGAGGTCGGCGCGCTCCACTACGTCTTCCACGATCTCGTGCAGCGTCGGGGCCGCGCGCCGAAGCTCAGCGTGATCGCGGGCACCAGCGTGGGCGCGGTGAACGCGACCTTCCTCGCGTCGACCGCGGAGGACTTCCCACGCGGGCTCGATCACTTGGTCGATCTCTGGACGCGCTTGCAGCTCGCGGACGTGATGAGCTTCGGCTTCAAACAAGCCACGGGGCTCCATCGCGTGCTCCTCGGCGGCACTCGCGCGCGCGGCATCTTCGACGCGTCGCCGCTCGTGAAGCTCGTGAGCGAAGGCGTGCGCTGGCGACAGCTTCGTCGGAACCTCGAGAGCGGCGCGCTTCGGGCGCTCACGGTGTCGACCACCAACGTGCCCACCGGACGCCCGGTGGTCTTCGTCGACGCCGCGCCGGGCGTGCCGCTGCCCGAGCACCTGCCGCAACAGGTCGCGGTTCGTGCCGCCCACATCGGGCCCGCGCACGTGCTCGCGTCGGCGGCGATTCCGATGGTCTTCCCGCCCATCCGCATCGGTCGACAGCTCCACTGCGACGGTGGGCTTCGCCTCAACACGCCGATGGCGCCCGCGATCCACCTCGGCGCGAGCCGCCTCTTCGTGGTCGGCGTGAGCGACCCGACGCCGGTGCGCGCGGCGCTCGCGGACGATCGGTATCCGGGCGCGCCGTTCTTGCTCGGCAAGATGCTCAACGCGTTCTTGCTCGATCACTTGAACGCGGATCTCGAAGAGCTCGAGCGCGTGAACGATTTCTTGCGCGACGGAATCGCGTGTTTCGGCGACGACTTCCTCGAGCGCCTCAACGAGAAGAGCCGCGCGCGCGGTGAGCCCGACAAGCGGGTGGTGGACGCGCTCGCGATTCATCCGAGCGAGGACCTCGGGCGTCTCGCGTCGGAGCACCTTCGGCGCGCGGAGATGAAGCTCTCGCTCCCGCTCGGGCGAGGCTTCTTGCGCCTGCTCGACGTGGGCGAAGGCGGCGACGCGGACCTGGCGTCGTACCTGCTCTTCGACGCGGCGTACGCGCGCGATCTGATCCAGCTCGGCCGGCGCGACGCGGAGGCGCAGCGGGATCGGATCGAGGCGTTCCTGTTCGGGGAGTGATCGTCGGCGGCTGACCCCGCCGACCGGCCACAATCAGCGCCAGTAGCCCGGGCGTCGTCGCGTGTGTGCGACGGCCACGACCTCGATGGAGGTCTCGTCCAGCTCTCGGAAGAAGACGACGTACGGAAATCGCTTCGTCGGAGCACCGCGGAACCTCGGGTCCGCCGGCCAAGTCGCGAACGACTTCGGAAGTGCGCGCACGCGTTCGAGGGTGTCATTCAAGCCCTCGAGAAATGCGTCACCCAACTCCGGGTCTCGTGCGTCGTAGTGGCGCACGGCAGACGCGATGTCTTCGGATGCCGAGCGCAGGATGCGGAGCGCACGCATCGAGGATCAGCGCCGCGCGCGGAGCCGCGTGTAGACGGCCTCCCAGGACTCGGTCTCCGAGCCCTCGTCGACGCGTCGACTCAGCTCGGTGACCCACGCTTGCTCCCAGCCCACGTCCGGCTCGGCGTCGTCGAGCGTCGCGAGCAGTTGCGCGGCGAGCTTCGCGCGCTCGCTCGGCGCAAGTCGCATCGCCGCGTCGAGGAGCTTACGTGCCGCATCCGTCATGGTGAGAAGCGTAGCACCACCCAGGTCGTGCCATCGTGGAGGCGTGGCGAGAGGTTGGCGGAGGACGGAGTACCACGAGGCGGAAGCGCTCGAGCACGAGCTGCGGCGCGAGGTGCCGCCGGGTCACGTGTTGAAGGGACTTCGCTGCCTCGCGGTCGCGCGGGACGTCACGTGCGACGACGTCGCGTTCGTGCTCGACGACGGACGCGTCTGCGTCGTGCACCTCACGTGGCGCGTCGAGCGCGATCCGCGCTGGCCGCAGGTGACGTTCGTGGCGGAGATCCCCGATGAGGACGAGGACGAGGACGCGGACTGAGGTCAACGCGCGCACAGCAGCCGAAGGCGCGAGTCGTCGAGCGGCGGGGCTGAGACGTGTACGCGATTCGGTCGCGTGGCGGGGCACGACGGATCGTTCGCCGCGTATGACCAACCGTCGCTGGCGCCCGGGGCCACCTCGCAGATCTCCACCGTCTGACCGCTCGCGTCGCGGACGCGGTCGACGACGGTGCGACCGGGGAGCTCTTCGCAGGCGCGTCCGAACGGCAGCGTCTCGAGGAGTCGGCAGCGTGATGGGTCAATCGAGCGCAGGAAGCACGGGGTCATCGCGTCGCCGAGCGTCGACACCGTGGCGTCGATCGCGGGAGCGAGCGAGTCCCGACAGATCGATTGAACCGTGGTGTGCGCGCCGTTTCGCTCGAGGCTCTGTAGGGTGCGGACGATGCGGCGTGGCGGGAAGGCGAGCGACCGCTCCCCCGAAGGATCCGTTCGGTCGCAGGAGGGGCGAAGCCGCGAGGGCATCGAGGGATCGGGGATCTCCTGCATGTCGGGGTGGTCGAGGATCGCTTCCCAATCCGGGGGCGCGCCAGGGCTCGGGCTCGTCGCCACGGGGATGCCGACGATGCCGCTGACGACGAGGCGCGTCGCGTCCGGACGTGTGGCGAGCAGACCGTCGACGTAACGCTCGATCGGATGGACGAAGCCGAGCTCGGGCGCACCGTACTCGAAGCAGCGGGTGCTCAAGTTCCCGCCGAAGGACGTGTCGGCGGGATCGAAGATGCTCGGATTCGCAGCAGAGCAGTCTTCTTCTTCGGTGAGGAGCACGATCAGAAGGACCGAGTCCGGTCGGAGGAAACCTGCATTCTGTCCGTCCGCGTGCCCGACGGTGCCGTTCTCGAATCGGACGAGCCCCGTGCTCGGGGTGACCGCCTTGAGCGTCGCTTCGAGCTGCTGCTCGAATCCACAACCCGCGGTGCCCATGGCCGCCACGCAGGTGACCTCCGCTGCGAACTGGTCGACGCTCGTGGTGGGAGAAAAGTTGAGGAAATGCGGGTAGTTGGCTGCGCAGCCGGGGCGCTCGACGTTTCCGCGCGTGAGCAATACCCCGTCGTCACCGAAGCGTTCTCCGCAGGTCGGCACCGCGAAGCCTCCGACGCCCATGTCGGTGCTCACGACCCCAACCTGAAGGCTCCGCACGGGTGGCATGTCTCCGACACCATCGCCGTCACGGTCACCGCTCCTCAGTGCGGAAAACAGCCGAGGAAGCTCGGAGGACAATGCGAGCTGCTCGTTGCCCATCGAGCTCGAGTCGTCGATCACGAAGAGCAGATCGACGGCGTCGATCGCGGTGGTGCGCACGTCGAAACATTCGAGCGTCGTGCCGCAGCCGTCGGGGTCGCCCGGAGTGTCGGGGCAGACGTCCTCGTCGATCGAGCCGTCGCAATCGTCGTCGCGATCGTTGCAGCGTTCGGGCCCCGCGGAGTCGCAGCGGCACACGCTGGGGTGCGACGCGTCGCCTTCGCCGCAGCGCCAGCCGTCCGGACATTCGGGGGTCGGCCCGGGCGTGCGGCACTCCCGCGTGCAAATGCGAACCGCGCCATCCGTCACGCAGATCCCACCCGGTTCGCAGTCGGAGTCTTCGGTGCAAGACGTGCCGGGAGGAGTTGGCTCGGGCGAGTAGCTGGACGAGCACGCGCCGAGCACGGCGACGAGCGCTGCGACGAACGCGAAGAGGAGACGCGAGGACATGGTGCTCCGAGGATAGAGGAGTGCGCAGCGGTTGACCCCACGGCGCCATCGAGATGTACGACGACGCGAAGTCGTCGTCGGAGACAGCGTGGATTTCCAGAGCACGCGAACACGTGACCTGCGGACCTCGAAAGCCCGCGGTGATAGCGTCGCGTCGTGCTCGGATCCTCCAGCTCTCGCGTGGTCGGTCGCTTCGGTGCGCTCCTCCTGCTCGCGCCATCGCTCGCGAGCGCCCAGGTCACGGGGGGAAGCTTCGGCTCGAGCGATTGGGGCGACGACTCGAGCGGCTCCTCGTCGAGCGGCTCGAGCGGCTCGTCGTGGGGATCGTCGAGCGGCTCGTCGTGGTGCTCGACCCGCTCGAGCGACGACGACTTCTACGAACGTGTGCGAAGCCCGAGCCCGAGCTCGAGCGACGATCACGACCACGCGTGGAGCTCGTCACGCCACGACACACACGACCCGTGGGGTGCGTCGTCCCGGTCGGGAAGCTCGTCGTCGTCGAGCTCGTCGTCGTCGGGCTCGTCGTCGTCGGGCTCGTCGTCGTCGGGCTACTCGTACCGCGGCGGGGCCGTCTTCCCCGAAGGCATGTTCGACGACGTCGGCTTTTACCTCTTCGTCGGCCTTCTCCTGATCGCCGCCTCCGTGGTCCTCGGGGGACCGCTCGTCCTCGTCGGGCTCGCCGTCCACTCGACGTTTCGCTCCAAACGAGGCTTGCTCCTCGACGACCGAGAGCCCATTCGCGTCTACGTCCCTCCGCCGCGCACGTCGACGCCGCGGGCACGCACGGCTCCACGCTCGACGACGTCGCCTCCGTCGTCGTCGCCGATCGCCTCGCGACCGTCGGCTCCCCGCGCGCAGAGCTCGCAGCTCGGCGTCGTCGCGCTCCACGCCGGCCTCGACGCGCGCGCCCGCAAGCCGGTGCAAGACGCGCTCGGCGTCCTCGCGACCACGCTCGCTCCCGGCCCCGAAGGACGCTTGCGCGCGTTGCACGCGACCCTCGCGCTGCTCGACGCACATGCGACGTCGATCGCGTACGAAGGTACGCGCGCCCACGCGCACCTCCCGCAGGTCGAAGCCCGCGGGGTCTTCGCGCGCGAGACGGCCGATCTGCGGGCGCGCTACCGCTACGAGCTGGTGCGGACCGACGCATCCCACGCGACGGCGTCGAGCGACACCACGATCGCCGCGCCCGCCCTTCGCCCGCGCGCCGAAGAAGGCGAAGGCTTCGTCGTCGTCTCGATCGTGGTCGCCGCGCGTGGCCTCGTCGCACCCGCGAGTGGCTTCGATCCGACGGCCGCCGCGCTCGTGCGGCTCGACGCCGAGCAGCTCGTCGCCTTCGAGGTGATCTGGAGCCCCGCGGCGGACGCCGACCGCATGAGCAGCCTCGAGCTCGAGACGCTGTATCCCGAGCTGCACGCCGTTCGCCACGACGTCGGGCGCGTGCGTTGTGTGTGTGGTGTTCCGTACGCGGCGGAGCTCGCGACGTGCCCGAGCTGCGGACGCCCGGTGGCGGAGGCGCTGCGGGTGGGATGATTCGGACGTCGCGTCGAACGAGATGCCGACGTGCTCGTCGCGTGTGACGTCTCTGAGGAAGTGCGATTGAAACCGTTCTGGGTTTCCGTGTCTCAAGCGCCCGCGAGACCGACGTCGGCGCACCAACCGAGGAGCCACTCGGCGAAGCGTTGCGGTGCCTCGAGCTCCGGGCTGTGGCCGCAGGTCTCGAAGTGCACGATCGAACGCGCTTCGGGGTACGTGACGTCCGCGGGGCGGCCGTGGGATCGGTCGAGGTCTCCCCAGGCGACCACGGAGGGCACGGAGCCGAGATCGTCTCTCGTGTCGGCGCCCTTCTCGAAGCGTTGCGTCAACGACGCCAAGTGGAAGCAGCCGCCGCGACTCAACACGAGATCCGCGGTGGCGGCCAGCATCTCACGTGCGGCGGGGCTCGCGCTGCCCGCGTACCATCCGCGCGCGACGCGTCGTGGAACGAGACCGAGCACGGCCTGTCCGAGCATCGGTGTCCGCAGGACACGCTTCGGATCCACCCGCGCCATCCAGCGACGCATCTGCGCCCACGACGGACCTTGAGGCAGCACGACGCCGAGCACGTCCGCGCGTCCCGAGCGGCTCAGCGCGCCCGCGACGAAGCTCATGTAGCAAGGGAAGACGAGCACGCGCGGGCCCACCCGCTCCAACACCTCCTCGGCGTTGCGGGCGAAGTCGGGGAGGCGAAATCCGAAGCTGCGTGAAGGGACCGATCCTCCCGTGCCCGGCGGCTCGTAGACCACCACGTCCGCGCGGCCACGGAGCGCGTCGAAGAGGCCGTCGTAGTGCTCGAGCACGTTGGGCCCGTCGGAGGCGAAGAGCAGCCGCGGGCCCACCTCGCACGCGCTTCGCCGGGCGCGGACGATCCCCGCGCGCGTCTCCCACCATTCGACGTCGGGGCCGTCGAAGGCCTCACGACGGACCTCCGTCCAGCCGAGCTTCATCGCCAGAGCTTCGCATCGAAGCGAGGTGGCGAGCACGTTCGACGGCGCATCAGCGCTCCGCGTCGGACGACCCGTTCGTGGCGCGCTCCGAGCTCCGGTACGCGCCCGGGGTCCGGTCGTGCATCCGACGAAACGCCACCGCGAACGCGGCCGCGCTCGCGTAGCCCACGCGCGCGGCGATCTCGTCGAGCGACGCGTCGGTCGTTCGGAGCATCGTGCGCGCTCGGAACATGCGCCAGCGCGTGACGTACGCGAGCGGGGGCTCGCCGAGGACCTCGGCGAATCGTGATGCGAAGGTCGAACGCGAGTGGCCCGCCGCGCTCGCCATCGACGCCACGGTCCACGGTGCGGCGACGTCGGCGTGGATCGCCGAGAGCACCCGCGCGAGCGAAGGATCGCGCCACCCTCGGAACCATCCGCTCGCCGGACACTCTGCGTGTTCGTCGGTGTGCGCGCGGATCGCCTCGATCCACAGGACCTCGGTGAGGCGTCGGATGATGGCGTGGCTTCCGTCGGTGGGAGACGCGAGCTCGAAGCGAATCGCGTCGAGGTGTCGCGCGACGCGATCGTCGCGACGCCGATGGAGCACCGCCGGCAGCGACATCAACATGGGATGATCCTGCGCTTCGAGCGCGACTCGCCCGACGAGCACCTCGGCGTCGTCACCCGTGGCGTGCAGCACGTGCTCGGTCCCGCCGAGCGCGAACACGAGCTCTCCCTCGGAGAGCGCGCGTCGGGTGCCGGCCATCTGCCAACGGAGCTCGCCGCGCTCCACCACGTGCACGGTGACGTCGGAGCTCCGAACGTGCCGCGGCCCCCCGACGCGGACCCGCGCGAGCTCGAAGGTCGCCGCACGCACGTCGAGCTCCTCGATCGCGGCGCTCAGCGGGTCCACGCGCGAGGCTCCGTCGATGCGATGCGTGGTCTCGCGCTCATGTCGTCAACGCCGCCTCGACGCGCTCGAGCGCATCGGCGACCGAAGCGTAGCCACGCAGCACGAGACGCGTCTCGTCCTTCGAGCGGACGAGCAGCGTGGGGTACATCGAGATCCCGATCGCGCGCGACTCCTCGAAGTGCCGCGCGGTGCGCGCGCGTGCGTCCTCGGTCGACCAACGCGCGGTGAGCCCGGGCAGGCCGACCTCTCGCGCGAAGCGCTCGAGGACCTCGGGACGCGTGGGGTCCAAGCCGTGATCGTAGAGGCCGTCGATCAGCCGCGTCGCGAGGTCGAGCGTCTGCTCCCGACTCCCGAGCTCGCGCGCGATCACGATCGCTCGGCACGCCGGCTCCGACGCGAGGACCACGTCGTCGTCGTTCAAGAGCCCCTCCGTGAAGCCGCGCCCGAAGCGCACGCCGCTCCGCGCTTCGGCCCGTGGATACGCCTCGCGAAGGTAGTCGCGCATCTCACGCATCGGCCCCACGCGGTCTCCCACGACGAGGCCTCCGCACGCGATCTCGATCGCGACGCGATCCGCGAAGGTCTCGCGCAAGGCGCGCAGCGTCGGGCCGAACGCGTAGCACCAGCCGCAGAGCGGATCGAAGCCGTACACGAGCGTCGGGGTCATCGCGCGATCTCCCAGCGCTGCGCGGCGACCCAGTCGGCGAGCGGCGTCGCACGCGCTTCGAGCGCGCTCGGCCGCGCGTCGAAGAGCGAGGTCGTCGCCTCGCGCGCGCACCACGCGTAGAGCGCGGCGATCTCGTGCGCGGCGTCCGCACCCACCGCGGCGGCGAGGGCACGTTCGAAGTCGCTGGGATCGATCGGCACGTAGCGAATCGTACGACGCAAGTGGTCGGAGAGCGCAGCCGCGAGCTCGGGGCCCGTCACCGCGCGCTCGCCGCCGATCTCGTAGGCTCGCCCCGCGAGCTCCGGCCGCCGCGCGATCTCGACGACCGCACGCGCGACGTCGTCGTGCGAGACCCACGCGGCGCGCAGATTCGCGGGGAGTGGGTACGCGAAAGTGTCGTGCTCGACGATGCCCGGCAGCGTCCACGGGCCGAGCAGGTTCTCGAGGTAGAACGTGGGTCGCACGATCGAGGTGGCGACGGGCTGCGCGACGAGGTGATCCGCGACCGCGCGTTTGATCTCGAACGCTGCCACTTCGGTGCGCTCGGTCGGCCAACGCATGCTGGTGTCGAACACGACGTGACGAACGCCGGCCTGCACGGCGGCGTCGATCGCGTCGCGACCGTGACGCACCGCGACCTCCACGTCGTACTCGAGCGGCAGCACGATCGCCGCGGAGGTCGCGCCCTCCGAGGCGCGCCGCAACGACGCCGGGTCGTCGAGGTTCGCGAGGGTGGCACGGGCGCCCGCGCTCCGGACGAGCGCGGCTTCTCGGTCGTCTCGCGCGAGGCCTCGTGTCGCGAAGCCTGCGGCGACGAACGCACGCAGCAAGCTCGCGCCTTGTGCGCCCGTCGCGCCGTACACCAACACCGTCTCGTCGTTCGATTCGAGATTCTTCTGGCTCATGGAGGTCTCCTCGCGAGCCGTGAGAGCGACTCGACGAGGAGGAACCTGCTGCCGACCGGTCGGGTCGGCTTTGTGAGCCCGTGCGCCGCTCTTTCGAGAGCGTCCGACGCCGACGGGTCACCGAGAAGAGCGGCGAAGCGTTGCGGCGGGCGAGGCCCACGCCACGAAGCCGCGACGTCGAACGCCGAGCGATCTCGAACGCGCAGACCGAGTCACTCCCACACGATCGCGGCCTCGCAGCTCGGGAGCTCCGCGTCCGGATCGTCCAGGAACGTCCGCACCACCTCGGCCGCACACGCGTCGAGGAAACGACCTTCCGCTTGGAGCGCGAGGCCCGGGGTGTGGGTGCGACCGGGGAGGTCGACGATGCGCGCGCGCGAGGCCGTCGCTGCCACACGCTCGGCATTGATTCGTGGGGTGCGCGCGTCGAGCTCGGGGGCGACGAGCAGCAGCGGCACGTCGGTCGTCACGGGCGTCCGCGCTTCGGCGGGACCCGCGGCGACGCCGAGCTCCGCGCACACGTCGAGCGAGGTGCCGAACGGCTCGAGCCACGGTCCGAGCGGAGGTCCCACCTCCGCGACGGCGGCTTCGAGGTCGGCGCGATCGAAGAGCGGCGCGATGTCGCGACAGAGCACCGCGTATTGCAGCAACGAGTCCACGGGCGGCGGACGCGAGAGCGCCCTTCGAACGAACGTGCTCGCGTCGGGGTCGCCTTCGGCCAACGCGCGCAGGCCGCTCGGGATGCCGCCGAGCAGATCCTGGTGGTACTGCGCCTCCACGATCGCAATCGTCACGATCGGCGGCGACAGCGGACCGAGGCTCGAGTCGAGCGGCGATTCGGCTGCGCGTTCGAGCGCGCGCACGAGGTCGGTCGAGACGTCTCCTTCGCAGGTCGGGGCCGCCGCGCAGACCTCACCCAACGCGTCGAGCGCGAGCCCGGTGCCACGCACGAAGTTCGCGAGGTACGCGAGATCGGGCGGCACGAGCGACTCGAGGTACGCGGCTTCGATGCGCTCCGGATGACGGCGAATCACTTCGAGCGCGAGCCGGCTCCCGAACGATCCGCCGGCGAGCAGGATGCGCTCGTGACCGAGCGACGTCGCGATCGCGACGACGTCGTCCGCCGCGTCGGTGACGCCGAAGCGTGTGAGATCGATTCCGTCCGCGCGTGCCTCGTCCGCGCAGAAGACGAGGTCGCCGCTCGGGCACGCGAGCCGCGGCAGCGAGGCGCCTTTGCCGCGCTGCTCGACGTAGACGATCGGGCGCTCGCCGAAGCGCGCGCGACGCGTCTCCCGATCGAGCGAGCGGACGTACGCGGTGCCGCGCAGGCCGGGGCCGCCGTCGAGCACGTAGACCGGAGTGCCCGCGAGCTCGGCGTCGAAGACGATCGCGTGCACGAGGATCTCGGGGAGCGCGCGCGCGTCGCGGAGATCGAAGCAGCGCACGTCGGTGCCTTCGACCGAGTCGGAGGGGAGCGCGACGCGGCACTCGACGAAGGGCACCGAGGCGTCGATGGATCCGGCGTCGTCGGCCGGTACGAATGCGTCGAGCGTGGAAGTGTCGATCGACGCGTCGGCAGGAGGCTCGGCGCTCGAGCCGCAGGCGAGCAAGACACAAACGAGGCTCGCGTGGAGCGGAGCCCACCCGCAGGAAGGCGAAGAGTCGGTGCGCATGGGCTCGGAATGACGTCTCGTGCGGCGATCGACCATTGACCTTTTCCCGGTCGGATCGGCCGGATAGCGTTCGTCATGCTCGCGACGCATCCGCGGTGGCTCCTCGTGCCCGGCGCGATCGAGATGCACCAAGACGCGTGGCGGCATCCGTCGGTGATCGTCGCGCGCACGCGCACGCGAGGGCTCGCGACGATGGAGCTCGGCGGCGGCGCGAGCCCCGGACACCGCACGTGGGTGTGGATCGTGCGCGAGGGGGAGGCCCACCTCGAGACCACGCGGGGCGGAGTCGTCGTGCGCGCGGGCGAGGTCTTCGTGGGCAGCGAGGAGCACGCGCGGCTCGTGCGGACGAGCGAGCGCTGCGATCTCTTGCAGATCGTGGGTGCGCGCTCGTGCGACGGCGTGCTCGCGCATGCACCGCTCGACGCCGGTCAGCGTGTGCGTGCGAGCCGCCTCGCGGACGCGCTCGGTGGCTCACCCGACGCCGCCCCGCTCGGCGCGCTCCTCGACGTGCTCACGCCACCCGGCCTCGATCGCGCGCGGGTGCTCGACGCGGCGCAGGCCCGCGCGGACGGAATCGATCAGCGCATCGCCGATCTCGTGGCGCGCGCGTGCAGTCACCTCGATCGCCACCCCGGCGTCGACGACCTCGCGGCGGGGCTCGGCCTGCCGGAGCGGCGCGTTTCGGAGCGAGTCGGCTCCTACTTCCGGCGCCACCACGCCAGTTTCGACGGTTGGCGCTCGTACGTCGCGACGCTGAGGGTCGAGCTCGCGTGGAACCTCCTCGGGGGCCGACGGCTCCGAGGGGCGGAGATCGCGACGCGCCTCGGCTACCGCTCCGCGCCCGCGCTCTACCACGCGCTCCATCGGCGCGGGCTGACGCCACCACCGTGATCGGCCGTGACCTCGTGCGAGGCGCAGCGGCGGCAGCTCGAAGAGCTTCTCGATCGTCAGCCGTGGCGCATCGAGAAGCCCTCGACGCTCGACGCGATCGCCCCAGGATTGCGCGGATGCCTGCCCTTCGCGCTTCTCTGATCATGCTCGTTCTCTCGTTCGGCGTCGGCTGCGCGGACGACGACGCGTGCCCGCTGGATGGGGGCACGGTCGCGCTCGACGGGGGCACGGTCGACGCGGGATCGGGCGATGCGGGGGACGATCGTGCCGACGCCGCGGCGCGCCCCGATGCGGGCCCACCGCCCAGCGGGCGTCCCACGACCTACTACGTGATCCGCCACACCGAGCGCGACCCGGGGCTCGACCCGCCGATCAACGCGGAGGGGCAGGCGCGAGCCGAGCGGCTCGCGACGCTGCTGGGCGCGACGGGCTTCGAGGAGATCGTCGTCACGTCGTTCCTGCGCAACCAACAGAGCGCAGCGCCGCTCGCGGAGCGCACGGGGACGCCCGTCACGGTGGCGCCGATCTCGATGACGGCCTCGTGGGCAGAGTTCGGATCCGAGGTGGCGGCGTGGCAACGTGCGCGCGAAGTGTCGGGCAGCACGGTCCTGATGATCGGCCATTCGGGCGGCTACAACACCGCGCTGCTCCGCGGTCTCGGCGCGGAGGGCGTGTCGATCCTCGAGCGCTACCAGGACCTCGTGATCGTGGTGCGCGAGCCGGACGGCAGCGTGCGCACCTCGGTGCTCGAATACGGCGGCCCGAGCTCCCTCGACCCCACTCCCTGACGCGCGCCGTCGCGTGACGTCGACGTCGCGACGTCAACAGTCGACGGGACGCACGTCGTAGGTTGCGCTCTGGCTCCCAGCGGTGACGACGACGCGGTAGGTCTCGTCCGACGCGACCGACCAACCCATCGGCACCCAGCTCGTCGCCGGTGGGTAGCCGAAGCCGCCGCCCGAGGAGAGCGGCAGGATGCGGACGGGGAGGTCGGCGCCATCGCTCAGGCGCGTGACGGTCACGGTGGCCGCGCTGAAGTCCCACGGCGCGTGGAAGGTCCACTGATTGGACAAGCCCGAGCCCACGCCGGGCAAGCTCCGTGGGCTGAAGCCGGGCGGCGGATACGCGGTCCAGTCCGGACGGGGGCCCGAGCCGCCCATGCCGAAGACCGACATGCAGGACGCGCCGCCGAACGACGTGCCGCCCTGGTAGAGGCCGAGCTGCACGTCGGAGAGGGGTGGGTTCAAGATCCAGCGACGGTGTCCAATCGTCGTCTCGTTCCCCCAATCGTCGACCCACGCGTCGATGGCGGAGACGGGCGTGTGGTTGCCCCACGCGATGTTGCTCGAGCCCGCCCCGGCTGCGCCCTCCGGCGTGTAGCAGACCGCGCTCGGCTCCGGAAAGTGCGCGGCCGGGCCGACCGGATTCCAGGCCGACACCAACGCGCAGTGCTGCGCCTCCACGTTCGCGGCGGCGGCGGAGGCAGGGCCGAGCCCGACGAGCCAGCGGTAGAAGTTGGTGCGACGCATGCCGTCGTTGACGCCGTCGGGGGAGAGCACGCCGGGATCGCAGCTGGCGCCGCCCACCGAGAAGTAGTCGGGCGAGACGGCGGCGCTCTCGTTCCAACGCGCGCACACCTCCTCGCGCGTGTGGCTCGCGGGATCCCCCACCGGGCTCGCTTCGCAGCTCCCACCCACGCGCGCGAACCCCGCCGTGCAGATGCACAGCCCGCGCGAGCAGATCTCGTTGCTCCCACACGTCACGCCGTCGCACGGATCCGTCGGACCCCCGGAGTCGACGCGCGCGTCGGGCGCGACGACGGAGCCGGCGTCGGTCACACCCGCGTCGGCGTCGCCGTCGACGGGTCGCGATGCGTCGCGCATGCCGGCGTCGAGGATCCCGCCGTCGTTGCCGTCGGCGTCGTCGACGCGGAGCGTCCCCACGCATCCACCGAGCCACGCGGATCCCACGAGAGTGGGGAGGAGCACGACCCAGCGAGGACCCCGGAGCATCGTTCGCACAGCGTGTCGCAGCCCCGGGCCGCGTCGCAAGAGTCGTGGCTCCGCTCCTCGCTCCCGAGAGGCGTCGAGAACGGCTCGCTCGCTCGGCTCTCGAGGATCGCTGGCGCGGCCTGCCAATCGACGTTCCACACGACCGTCGAGCTTCCGTCGAGGGCTTGGAATCCCACCACGATGCCGTGCGTAGGAGACTCCCGTGGCCGATGCCTCCCGTCGTCGTACGCTCCGCCTCGCGCTCCTCGCGCTCGTGCTCCTCGGAGGGTTCGTGCTCCTGACGTGGCTTCAGCGCGCGATGATGTTCCACCCGAACGCGGCGCCGCCCGACGAACGACTCTTTTCGCGAACCCCGGGGCTCGAGCGTTGGTGGCACGAGAGCGACGAAGGTCCCGTCGAAGCGTTCTTCCTTCCGGGCGACGGCGTGTCGCCCACGAGCCCCGGGCCCGCGGTGATCTACACGCACGGCAACGCGGAGGTCATCGACCCGCTGCCCGCGTGGCTCGCGACGTATCGACGGCTCGGCGTCTCGGTGCTCTTGCCGGAGTATCGCGGCTACGGGCGGAGCGCCGGCTCACCGAGTGAAGCCGCGATCCGCGACGACTTGCTCGCGTTTCGTGCACGCCTCGTCGCGCGTCCCGACGTCGATCCTTCGCGCGTCGTGCTCCACGGCGTCTCGCTCGGCGGTGGTGCCGCGGGCCTGATCGCGCGTGAGCACCGACCCGCGGCCGTGATCCTTCAATCGACCTTCACCAGCGTGGCCGACGTCGCGTGGGACGCCTTTCGCGCGCCGCGCTTTCTCATCCGTGATCGTTTCGACACCCTCGACGCGCTCGGCGGCACCGACGTGCCCGCGTTGATCCTCCACGGCCGACGCGACGAGGTGATCCCCTTCGCGCACGGCGAGCGTCTGCACCGCGCGTTGCCCCGAAGCGTCTTGGTCGCGTGCGACGCCGGACACAACGATCTGCCGCCTCCCGAGCTCGACTACTGGGGCGAGATCGAACGCTTCTTGCGAACCGCGGGCGTGCTTCGTTGAGCGAAGCAGAAGCCGTCAGGTGCGCGACTGCCACCAGCGGACGTACTTCGGCTGCGCGTCCACGAAGGCCGAGCGCGGCGCGTCTTCGGTCACCCCGAAGTCGTGGCCCGACACGCGCCGCAGCTCTTGAAGCGCCATCTTGCGGAGCTCCGGACGGCGGTCCGCGAGCGCGTCGACGAGCCAATCGAAGCGATGACGGCGGCCCTGCGACTTCGCCCAGCGCCGCCAGCTCATCCGCATCGTGCCGAGGTCGTGGCAGGTCAGACGCCGGAGGGCGTCGTGGGCGGCGCGCGCGATCGTGCGGTCGTCGTCGCCGAGCAGCTCCACCAGCGGATCGAGCGCGAGCGGATCGCCGAGCTCGCCCAGCGCCTCGATGCTGCGCACGCGCCAGACCTGCTGCACGGTGGTGGCGGCCGCGGTGCGCCGCAGACCCGCGAGGACGTGCGGATACGTCGAGGACGCGCGCAGCCCCTCGACGCCGACGAGCGCCGCGCGACGCACGCCCGGGTCGGCGTCGAGCAGGAGCTGCGCGACCGCGGCGAGCAGCTCGGGACGTCCGAGCTCGGTCGCCACGAGCACCGCGTGGAAACGAACGTCCGGGCTCGTGTGCTCGAGCAGCGCCTCGACGTGCGGGACGGCGCGCTCGCCGAAGAGGGTGAGCGCCGCACCGAGCGGCGACGCCTCCGACGCGACGGGCATGCGGCGGTACGGCATCTTCCGATCGAACCACACGGGTCCGGGGAAGTGCCGCGCGAGCTCGGGCAGCAATCGGTCCGCGTCGCGCTCGAGGCGTCCGCGGTGGCGTTCGACGTCGCCGGGCGAGCAGCGGCAGAGCTCGAGCAGCAGCGCCGCAACCGGATCGGCAGGCGGCGCCTCCGGCACGATCGACGGGCTGCGGAGCGCGTCGAGCTCGGTGCGCACGCGCTCGACGCGCGGGGGGATCGGGGTGCTCACGCGCGAACGCACGTCGGAGCCCGGACGCGGGGCAGGCGCGGAGCTCGGGCGCGGCGCGAGCGCGGTGCCCGGTGTCGTCGTGCTCGACGAAGCCACACTCGACGAAGCCATGCTCGACGAAGCCATGCTCGACGAAGCCATGCTCGACGAAGCCATGCTCGACGAAGCCACGCTGGGCGAAGCCACGCTCGACGTGCTGGGAGCGGTCGACGACGCCGCGCTCGAAGGAGCGGCGGTCGACGGCGGCTCACTCGCACGCGGCGCCTCGCTCGGGGGCCGGCTCGTGCGGCGAGCGACCGGCGCGAAGTCGAAGCGCTCGACGTGCTCGACGATCTCTTCCACCGGCGCGTCCAGCTTCGGCACGCGGGGCGGTCGCGGGAGCGTCGGGCCTTCTCCGTTGCCCGAGGGCGGCGCGCTCGACGGTCGGCTGCGCACGATGTCGCTCGGCGCGTTGCGCACGACGTAGGTGCTGCCCGAGACGCGTTTGCGTTCGAGGCCTCGCGACGGTGTCTCGCTCTCGCCGGCGGAGTCGGTCGCGACCGCAGCCTCGGAGCGCTCACTCGCGCTCGGGATCGGCTGAGGCTTCTTGTCGGCGGCCATCTCGGGGCTTCGCTCTAGCACGCGCGGCCTGTGGTGGTAACCCTTACAAGCGTGGTCGCACGCGAGGAGACGTGCGTTCAGTGCCGCGCCGCGCTCCGAAGCGTGAGCACGACGAGCTCCGGAGGGACGCCGAATCGCACGGGAACCATGCTGTTCCCGACTCCGCTCGTCACCCACAAATGGCGACCCCCCTCCACGTAATGGCCGCGTACGAAGCGGGTCCCGAAGCGTGAGGGAACGAAGAGCGCGCCCACGATCGGAAGCCGCACCTGGCCTCCGTGGGTGTGCGCGGCGACGGTGAGCGAGACGTCGTCGGGCACGTCGACGAAGAGGTCGGCGGTGTGCGTGACGACGAGGCGTGGGCCCACCGAGCCTTCCAGGCTGCGCAGCAAGTCTGCGTGTCCGGTGAACGCGTCGTCGACGCCCACGAGATCGAACGCGGCGTCGCGGAACCACACGCGCCGCGTCTCGTTCGAGAGCACCGGCACCTCCGCACGTTCGAGGCAGTCGCGCACGCGGCGCGCGCCGAACCAATGATCGTGGTTGCCGAGCACCGCGTACGCGCCAAGCGGAGCGCGCAGGACCCGCAGATCCTCCGAGAGGTGCGCGAGGCTCGGCTCGGATCGGAAGAGGCTCTTGGTGTCGACGAGATCGCCGAGAAAGAGCAGCAGATCCGCTTCCTGCGCGGCCAATCGTTCGAGCACGCGCCGGGTGCGCGCGCGATCCATGGGCGGCGCGCCGACGTGCAGATCGCCGACGAGGCCCACGCGCAATCCGTCGAGCGCCGCGGGCCAACCGGGCAGCATCAGCTCGCGCTCGCGCACCACGAGGTGCCGTGGCTCGATCACCACCGCCCAGAGCGCGAGCGCACCGAGCGCGAGCGCGATCCCACGGAGCCAACCGAGTCGTCGGTTGGGTCGACCCCGTGAACGACCGTGCGATCGACCGTGCGACCGGTGGTGAAGTCGACCCCCCGAACGACCGTGCGTTCGACCGTGCGACCGGTGGTGAAGTCGACCCCCCGAACGACCGTGCGTTCGACCG
>CALJLK010000406.1 GCA_937982655.1 uncultured Sandaracinus sp. | reverse complement strand
CCAGGCCGAGCGACCCGACGTCACGTGAGCGTCGCCGTCAGGCGACCGAACCATCCAATCCGCCGCTTGGGGAGCTCGCGGTCGACCCCGTTCGGGCCACCGACTCTGGCACCCTGGTCTCGATGACGACACCGCCCGCGACACTGGTGCTCCTGGATCGCGCTCGTGAGCGCATGCGCGGTAAGGACCTGCTTCCGTTCGTGGCGTTCGATCCTGGCGCGTACGGCTACGCGGCGGTGTTCGCGGCGATCATCGCGCACGGCGCGGCCGCGCTCACGCACGAGCACGAGGGCACCCCGCTCTACGCGAGCTTCGACTTTCGCGAGGCGGTCGGCCTGTCCCGATGGGGAACGCCGCGCGATGTCGACGAGCGTTGGTTCCGCGTCCTCACCTGCGCCGCGCACTTGTCCGCGCGTTCGCTCGGGGAACAGGAGCTCGTCTTCCACTACACGCTCGTCGCGCTCCTCACGGATGCGCTCGCGCTCGACGCGGATGGAGCGCCCGACGGGCCGCTCGAGCTCCTCTTCGACGTGTTCGCCGAGGCCCGCGAGGGCGTGCTGCGCGGAGAGGGCGATCCCTTCGAGCGCGATGCCGACGAAGCGTTCGCGCTGCTCGCGCAGCTCCTCGTGGGCTCGACTGCGGAACCGGCGGTGCTCGACGTGCTGAACGCGCGGCTGCTCGAGGTCGACGCCTCGGCGCGCGAGTACCACCTGCCCGGCACGTACGAGCCGAACCCGAGGTTCGTGAGCGACGACGCGTTCGTGTGGGGACTGACGACGTTCGATCAGCTCCACGCCCAGTGGTTGGCGCTCGTGGTCGAGCGATTCCCGAGATCGTCCGTCGCGCTGGAGACGACGCGCGCGAAGCTGATCGACGCGGGCCGCCCCTGGCTGGCGTGACCCGTCTCGACCTCGGTCGGCGCTTCGGCGCGGGTCGGGACGGCGCCCAGAGGATCGCGGGCAGATAGCGACGGCGCCTTGTGCTTCGCGCTGACCGCAAAGTGCCGACATCGTTCGTATTTCGGAGCGGCGGGCCGTCGCCTCGACAAAAAGGACTGACACGTCGGTCTAGGCGCGCTACAAACGCCGTCCCGGAAAACTGACATGTCAGTCTAATTCGTGACGCGTTGGACACTCTTTCGATGCCGAGGCTTTTCCGGAGCCGGGCTCGCGACACCGCCATGACTCAAACCGCTGCCTTCTTTCGGGTCGAAGGGACCCTGACCGAGCGGACCGCCCTCGCCGCCGCCGCGTGGCTGGCCTCCAACGCCCAAGGGCTCGGGGAGCGCTTCGCCCGGCTTGGCAACGTCGCCATCGCGGCGCCTTTCCGGCTCGCGGGCGAGCTGCAGACCGGCGCGGCCGCCACGCGGATGACGTGGATGGGCCTGCGCGGGATGAGCGAGGACCGGCTGGTACTCCTCTGCGAGGAGTACTTCGAGAAGTACGTGAAGGACGACGTGCTCGAGGTCGGCGCGGAGCTCGTGAAGCAAGCGAAGAAGCAGGGGCGCCGCGTGGTGCTCATCAGCGACAACGTCGACCTGTTGATCGCGCCGCTCGCCGAGCAGCTCGGCGCGGACGACGTCGTCTGCAACCGCCTCGAGATGCGAAAGCACAAGGCGACCGGACGGCTCGAAGATCCCGTCATCGGCGGCAACGTCGCGGGGCAGTGGGCGCGCGCGTTCGCGGCCGAGCACGGCATCGACCTCGGCGACTCGTGGGCCTACGGCGCGAGCGCGGCGGACTCGCTCTTGCTCTCGGCGATCGGGCAGCCCTGCGTGGTGAACCCGGACCGTCAGCTTCGGCGCCTCGCCAAGGATCACGACTGGCCGGTCGTGGAGAAGTGAGAATCGGGCTCAGGCGTTGACCGCGATCTCGCTGGATTCGACGAACTTTTCTTCTGGACTTCGGACCCGGAGCAAGACGTGAAGAACGGGCATTCGCACTCCAACGGCAAGGCCGTGAAGAATGGCAAGAACGGCGCGAACGGCGCCGGTCATCACGGCACGAACGGCAGCGGTGGGGGCCACGACGGCTTCGTGCTCCCGACGACCACCGGGATCCGCACGATCCACACGCCTTCGGTGCGGGAGGCCTTCGCGGGCAAACACCTGCTCGTCACCGGCGTGACCGGGTTCCTCGGCAAGGTGTGGCTCGGGATGCTCCTCGATCACGTCGAGGACGTCCGCAAGGTCACGGTGGTGATCCGCGGCAAGAAGGGTGAGGACGCGACGGCGCGTTTCTCGCGCATCGTGGAGCGGAACCCCGCGTTCCGACCGCTGCGCGACAAGTACGGTCCGGGGCTTCGTCAGCTCGTCGCCGACAAGATCCGCGTGGTCGAGGCGAAGCTCACCGCGCCGATGTGTGGGCTCTCCTGCGAGGAGGCGCGCGCGCTGACTTCGGACGTGGACTGCGTGGTGCACTTCGCGGGGCTCACCGACTTCGAGCCGGAGCCGCAGCAGGCGATCGACGCGAACATCCACGGCGCGCGGCACGTGGCCGACCTCGCCGCGCTCACCCCGACCAAGCGCTACGTGCACGTGTCGACGACCTTCGTGGCCGGCATGCGCCAGGGCGCGATCGAAGAGAAGCTCGAGCGTGGCGTCTCGCCCACCGGGATTCGTTTCGATCCGGAGGCCGAGCTGCGCGAGCTCGAGCTCGGCCTGACGCAGGGCAGCTCGAAGAAGGAGCGCCTCGACTACGCGATGGGGCGCGCGCGCGCGCTCGGTTGGCCGAACGTCTACACGTACACGAAGGCGCTCTCCGAGCACCTCCTCGAGGGCCGCACGGACGTGGTCACCACGACCTTCCGCCCCGCGATCGTGGAGTGCGCGCGCTCGTATCCCTTCCAGGGTTGGAACGAGGGCATCAACACCTCGGGTCCGCTCGTCTGGTTGCTCTCGACCGCGTTCCAGCGCTTCCCCGCGAAGGCCTCGCTCTGCTTCGACATCGTGCCGGTCGACACCGTGGCGCGTTCGATGATGGTCGTGGTGGCGGCCGCGCTGCGCGACGAGGCGGAGTCGATCTACCAGTGCGCGAGCGGTGATCTGAACCCGCTCTTCTTCGAGCGCGCGACGGATCTGTGCTCGATCGCGTTGCGGCGCCTCGCGGAGAAGAAGGACGAGGGCTGGTTCGAGACGAACGTGATCGCGCGGCTCGACGCGCAGTGTCTCGACGACGTCGATCGGGAGCAGATCCTCGGGTTCCGTCGCATGCGCGAGGCCGCGCGCGCGACGCGAAACTTCTTGAAGGACTTCGAGCTCTCGCGGGTGCTTCCGCCGGTCGTCTACGAGAAGGTCGACGGCGAGAAGATGGAAGAGAAGATCCGCAGCTTCTCGATGAAGTGCCGCACGACCGATCGGAAGCTCGGCACGGTGGACGAGATGTTGCGGCAGTACCGGCCCTTCATCTGGGATCACGACTACCGCTTCCGCACCGGACATCTGAAGGCGGCGAGCGAGCGGCTCTCGGAGGAAGAGCGCGCGCTCTTCGGCTTCGACGTCGAGGACATCTGCTGGCGCCAGTATTGGATGCACGTGCAGGTGCCGGGGCTCGACACCTGGTGTCTGCCGCTGCTCCGCGGCGAGAAGGTGCCGGAGGACGAGCCGCTCGCGCTCGGCGAGCCCGAAGAGGTGTCGGCCGATGGCGTGCGCGCGAAGAGGTCGGCGGCTGACCCCGCCGACTCGGCGGAGACGTCCGAGCGCGCGATGCGTGCCACCGCCTGATCGGCACGTCGTCGACGATCGAGCGATCGACGCACCTCGCGCCGGAGCGCGCTCCTCCACCTCGAAGTTCTCTCCCGTTTCTGCGCGGAGCTCCGCGCCTCTCAGGATCGATTCATGAGCGAGACCGTCTTCCTCACCGGCGCGACCGGCTTCCTCGGCTCCTACGTGTTGGACCTCTACCTCCGCGAGACCGACGCGAAGCTGCTCGTGCTCACGCGCGCGAAGAACCGCGCCGAAGCGCTCGAGAAGCTCTGGAAGGGCCTGCAGATGCACATGGATGCGTCGACCTTCTGGGAGCTCGAGGGCCGCATGGAGGTCGTGAGCGGCGACATCTCGATGCCGAAGCTCGGCATGGACGCGGCGACCTACGACCGCGTCGCCAAGAGCGCGGAGTCGATCCTGCACATCGCGGCGTCGCTCAACCGCAAGAGCGACAAGGCCTGTCTGAACAACAACCTCAAGGGCACGCTCAGCGTGATCCAGCTCGCGCGCGCCGCGCACGAGCACCACGGGCTGCGGCGCTTCGGCGAGGTGTCGACCACCGCGATCGCGGGCAAGCGCTGGAGCGAGACGATCGCGGAGGACGACGCGCTCGACTGGGATCGCAGCGACTACGATCCGTACGCGCGCACGAAGAAGTTCTGCGAGCACATGGTGAACGAGCTGCTGCCCGACGTGCCGCACACGGTCTTCCGGCCGGCGACCGTGATGGGCGACTCGCGCCACCCGCGCACCACGCAGTTCGACATGGTGCGCGCGTTCAACACCGTCTTCGATCTGCCGGTGTTTCCGATTCGTCCGGAGGCCCGCGTCGACATCGTGAACGCCGATTGGGTCGGCCGTGCGATGTTCGAGATCTTCCGTGACGACGCCAAGGCGAAGCACTCGATCTATCATTTGAGCTCGGGCACCGCGTCGCCGGTCGCCAAGGACATCGCGAAGGCCATGTCGGGCGCGGGTCGGCGTCCGCCGGTGATGGTGCCGCAGCTCCTCGGCGCGACCCAGACCGCGTTCGATCTGATCGCGGGGCTCCCGCAGAAGAACACGCTCACCTTCGTGGGCAGCCTCTTCAAGGTCTTCCTGCCCTACATCACCTTCGACACCGTCTTCGAGAACGACCGCGCGTGCGAGGCGATCGGGCAGAAGCCGGTGAGCTTCCTCGACTACGGCCCCGCCTTCGCCGAGTGGTGCCGCGAGCAGAAGTACGAGTTCCCCTACGTCGCGCTGCCGGAGAAGCCGGTGCGCGTGAACGTCGGCAAAGAGATCTCGGCATGAGTGACGAGAAGCACAAGCCGAAGCCGCGGATCTGGCGGCCGAGCGCGGATCCCGCGACCAAGCCGCCCGCGGCGATCACGGGTCGCGCGGTGGAGGCCGAGGTCGACGGGGAGAGGTCGGCGGCTGACCCCGCCGACTCGATGGAAAAGTCGCTCGCGGAGCTGCTGCCGACCAGCTGGGGCCAGATGCGTTCCTTCGTCGACGAGCTGCGCGCGAAGGTCGAGGCGCGCGACGCGGAGTCGCTGATCGGCGTGGCCAAGAAGGTCTTCGAGCTGACGATCGAGCGCGTCGCGGACGCGATCGACGCGGACCGCGCGCTGATGGCGGCGACGAGCGCGACCATCGAGCTGGCCAAGAGCCGCTACGCGCTCGACCCGGGCGCGCAGTGGAAGCCGGGCCAGCCGCTCAAGGTGCTCCTCGCGGGCTACAGCGGGACGCGCAACACCGGCGCGGACGTGCGGGTCGAGGAGATGATCCGTCAGTTCCGGCATCTCTTCGACGACGAGCACGTGGAGATGAGCATCTTCACGATCGATCCGGAGCTCACGCGCGGGTACTTCCGCACGGTTCGCCAGCTCCACATCCCGAAGATCTTTCCGAAGTTCCTCTACGACACGATCCACGAACAACACGCGGTGATCGCGTGCGAAGGGTCGATGTTCAAGAGCAAGTTCGCCAACGCGCTCTCGACGATGATGGTCGGCTCGATCGGCCTCGCGGCGGCGGAGGGCAAGCTCGCGGTCGGCTACGGCGGCGAGGCGGGCGGCATGGACGAGCCGCTGCGCGATCTCGTGCGGCGCTACTGTCAGGACGCGCTGATCATCGCGCGCAACGAGGCCTCGAAGGGCGTGCTCGCGGAGCTCGGCGTGGCCTCGCGCTCGGGCACCGACACCGCGTGGACCTTCGATCCCGCGCCCGCCGAGGTGGGCCGGCAGATCCTGATCGACGCGGGCTGGAACGGCACCACGCCGGTGCTCGCGCTCTGCCCGATCAACCCGTTCTGGTGGCCGGTGAAGCCGGACGTGCCGCGCGCGTTCTTGCGCACGATCGGCGACCTCGACGCGGACCTGCACTACGGCAGCGTCTACTTCCACAAGGGCGGCGCGGAGGTCGACGACCAACAGGACGCGTACCTCGAGGCGTGGGCGAACGCGATCGTCACCTTCCTCGGCGAGCACGAGGTCTACCCGGTGCTCTTCGGCAGCGAGCAGCTCGATCGCCGCGCCGCGGAGGCGCTCAACGAGAAGCTCGTCGCGAAGCTCGGCGACAAGGCGCCGACGCTGCCGAGCGGTGAGCGCGGCTTCCCGGTGGTGGTCAGCGACGACCACGACATGTACGCGATGGTCTCGGCGATGCGGCAGTCGACCTACATGGTGTCGAGCCGCTACCACGCGATCGTCATGACGATGGCGGGCCGCGTGATCAGCGCGGGCGTCACGATGGACGAGCGCATCCGGAACCTGATGAAGGATCGCGGCACGCCGGAGCTCGCGCTCGAGTGCGATCAGCCGGATCTGGAAGAGGCGCTGCTGCGCACGTTGCGTCGGCTCGCCGCGGACGGACCGGCGATTCGCGACAGCATCGACGACTGCGTGCACGCGAACCTCGCGCGCATGGGGCAGATGGGGATGATCCTCGTCGACGCGGTGCGGGCGCGGCATCCGGAGTTCCCGTTCCGACCCGAGCTCGGCGAGCACGGCGATCCGTGGGAGCACCTGCCTTCGCTGCCGCCCGCGGTGCGCGAGCTGGTGGCGCGCGTCGAGGCGCGACGACCGCACGCGCGACGCGCGGCGAGCCCGGAGGCGCGGCCGTGAGCCACACGCCCGACACGACGGCCGCCCGGCCAGCGCCCGCGAGCACCGACGCGAAGGACGCCGCGCCCGCGAAGGCGACCCCGAACGTGGTGCCGCGCGCGACGCGGATCGGCGCGTGGCAGGCGCGGCTCGTCGGCAAGCGCGTGCTGCGCGGCTTGGTGTCGGAGCTCGAGAAGCGCACGGGGATCGCGATCCCGAAGCCGGGGCCGAAGCCGGCGGTGACGCGGCCGGTGCCGAGCGCGAGCTTCGAGGGACGCGCGCTGCGCTGGCGGCTCGTCGACAACGCGGCGGGCAAACACCTCGAGGTCGAGCTGCACCGCCTGCCATGCAACGAGATCGGGACGACGGCGCTCGAAGAGCTCGAGCTGCTCGCGACCTTCCTGCACGCAGGTGCGGCGGGCGCGCGGGCGATGGTGCTCTGGTCGAGCTCGCCCAAGGGCTTCTGCGCGGGTGCGGATCTGCGCGAGCTCTACACGGCGCTGATGTCGCGCTACGAGACCGAGGGGCGCAGCACGCGCACCAAG
This sequence comes from uncultured Sandaracinus sp., assembly GCA_937982655.1. GTDB lineage: Bacteria > Myxococcota_A > Polyangia > Polyangiales > Houyiibacteriaceae > JACKEH01. The sequence continues at coordinate 37,288 of CALJLK010000406.1, read as the reverse complement.
CTCGCGGTCGCGCACGAGGTGCGGGGCTTCGTCGACCGCATCCACGCCGCCTTCGACACGATCGACATGGCGCCGATCACCACCGTGGGCGCGATCCACGGCTTCTGCTTCGGCGGCGGCTTCGAGCTCGCGCTGACCTGCGACGTGCTCGTGGCGGACAAGAGCGCGCGCTTCGCCTTCCCCGAGCTGCGGCTCGGGCTGGTGCCCGGCTTCGGCGGTATCCCGCGTCTGAAGCGTGATCTCGGCAACGCGGTGGTGCGCGACGTGCTCTTCACCGGGCGCTCGATCGGCGCCGCGCGCGCGTACGAGGTCGGCCTCGTCTCGCAGGTGGTCCCGCGCGGCAACGCGCTCGAGGTCGCACGCAAGGTGGCCGAGCAGGCCTGCCGCTTCGACGCGCAGACCACCGCGCGCGCGAAGGCGTTCACCAAGCCGCTCCCGCGCGAGGAGCTGGCGCGCGAGAAGGATCTCTTCGTCGACATGATCGGGAGCCCGGTCGTGGAGGCGGCGCTGCGCAAGTTCGTCGAGTCGACGAGTGTGCGGCCATATCTGCCCTGAATCGCTCCGGATTGTTTCAGTCTTCGATTCCGATCTCCGAGAGCCCGTCGAGACACCATGACCCGCGACCAATTGACGAAGAAGCTGATCGAGCTGGCCGGCAAACGCTTCGAGCGCGACACGAGCGAGCTCGCGGCGGCCGACGATTTCTTCGAGAAGCTCGGCATCGACTCCTTCCAGGCGATGGAGCTGATGACGGACCTCGAAGAGGAGTTCGACATCGAGATCCCCGACTACGAGCTGCAGGGCGTGAACACGTTCGAGAAGCTCGCGGTCGTCATCGAAGCGCGTATCTAGCTTTGAGGGGCTGTCGCTAGCCCCTCCCTCCATCGGAGTGAATCCGATGGAGCCTCCCTCCCACGAGCCTTCGCTCGCTTCGCTCGCTGCGCGCCGTCCGGTAGGGCGGCTTGCGATTCGCAAACCAGAGCCGCTGCTAGTTCTCTTCCAGGTGAACCCTTGATCCCGCCCGAACGATACGACTCCCTCGGGGAGCTCCTGCGCGACGCCTTCGTTCAATACAAGAGCGAGACGGCGCTGATCGAGCTCGACCGCAAGAAGGAGAAGGTGCGGCTCACGTACCTCGAGGCCAAGCGCATCGCGGAGCGGCTCGCGAAGCGGCTGGAAGACGCGGGGGTGGGGGCCGGCGATCGCGTGGCGATCGTGATGAGCAACCAGTCGCGCTGGCTGCTCTCCGCATACGCGGCGCTGTTCCGCGGCGCGGTGCTGGTGCCGATCGACTTCAAGCTCACGGGCGAGGAGCAGGAGACGCTGCTGCGGCACTGCCGGCCCAAGGTGCTCGTGACCGAGTACCCGGAGTACCGCGACATGGCGGCGCTCCAGCGCGGCGAGCTCTCGATGGATCTCGTGCTCGTGTCGGAGGTGCCGTCGAACGTGACGCTGCCTCAGCCCACGCAGGCGGCGCGTGGGACGTTCGAGAAGTGGGAGCACGCGATCGAGACGGACGTCGACGCAGGCGGTCCCCCGACCTTCGTGCCGCGGACGCGCCGCGATCAGGCGACGCTCGTCTACAGCTCGGGCACCGGCGGCAACCCTAAGGGCTGCATCCTCACGCACGACAACTACCTCGAGCAGTACCGCACGCTGCTCGCGCTCTACCCGTACGAGGTGGGCGATCGGTTCTTCAGCGTGCTGCCCACGAACCACGCGATCGACTTCATGTGTGGCTTCGTCGGCGCCTTCGCGTGCGGCGCGACGGTGGTGCACCAGCGCACGTTGCGCCCGGAGTTCCTCCGCCACGTGATGCAGGAGCACGGCATCACGCACATGGCGATCGTGCCGATGATCCTCGAGGCGTTCGAGCGCGCGATCGACGAGCGGCTCGAGGAGAAGGGCGAGCTCACCGAGCACGTGGTCGAGGGGCTCCGGCAGATCAACGCCGCGCTCACGCTCGACAAGCCGCGCGGCTGGCTCAGCAAACGACTGCTCAAGCCGGTGCACGATCGGCTCGGGCCCGATCTGAAGAACCTCTTCGTGGGCGGCGCGTTCGTCGATCGGGAGCGCGCGCAGCGCTTCTACGATCTCGGCTTCCCGCTCGCGATCGGCTACGGGCTCACCGAAGCCTGCACCGTGCTGACGGTGAACGACCTCAAGCCGTTTCGTTCGGATTCGGTGGGCAAACCGCTCGACGGAGTGGAGCTCGAGATCCGAAACGCGGACGGACACGGCGTGGGTGAAGTGTGGGTGAAGACCCGCACCGTGTTCGCGGGCTACCTCGACGATCCGGAGCAGACCGCGGAGGTGCTGAAGGACGGCTGGCTCAAGACCGGCGACCTCGGCTTCCTCGATCCGAGCGGGCACCTGCACCTGGTCGGGCGCACCAAGAACATGATCGTCACCGCGGGCGGCAAGAACGTCTACCCGGAGGACGTGGAGAGCGCGTTCGAAGGGGTCGACTGCGAGGAGCTCGTGGTGTTCGCGAGCGGCTACGTGTGGCCCGGCACGAAGCTCACCGAGGAAGGCCTCGTCGCGGTGGTGCGCGCGAAGAAGGGCAAGCGCGTCGACGACATCTTGCCCGAGATTCGTAGGCGAAACCTCAAGCTCGCGGACTACAAGCGCATCGTCGCGGTGCTGCCGTGGGAGTCCGAGATGCCGCGCACCGCGTCGATGAAGGTGAAGCGCGCGCCACTCGCGGAGGAGATCCGCGGCCGCGTGTCGCCCGAGGCGCTGATCTCCTTGGAGGTCGTGTGAGCGCGCAGGCTCAGTCGTCGGCGCAGGCTTCGCGCGAGCCCTTCGTCGCCATCGTGAACGGCGCCGCGGGCGGCGGGCGTTGTCGCAAGCGCTCGGGCGAGGCGCTCGCGTCGCTGCGTGCGCGCGGCGTCGCGATCGACGAGCCGCGCTTCACGGAAGCGGCGGGTTGCTGCCATCAGGAAGGGCGTGCTCGCCACGGAAGCGGCGGGTCACGCGATCGAGCTCGCGCGTGAAGCTTGGAAGAGCGGCCGCCGTCGCTTCCTCGCGGTGGGCGGCGACGGCACGAGCTACGAGATCGTCAACGGGCTCTTCCCGCTCGCGAGCGACGCGATCCGCGCCGGAGACGCCGCGGCGGTACCCACGCTCGCGAGCTTGCCGCTCGGCACGGGCAACTCGTTCCTGCGCGACTCCGGGGTGCGCGACGCCGAGGGCGCGATGGAGCTCATCGCGCGTGGGCGCACGCGCCGGGTCGACGTGATCCGCGCCGAGCACGCGACCGGTGCGATCCACTACCTGAACCTGCTCGGGCTCGGCTTCACCGCGAGCGCGGGCGATCTCACGAACCGCCGCTTCAAGCGCTTCGGCGCGGCGGGCTACGTGGCGGCGGTGCTGACCACGGTGGTGAACCTCGAGCACCCGATCGACGTGATCCGCATCGACGACGACCCGCACCCGGACGCGCGCCCCGCCGCGTTCCTCTCGTTCTCGAACAGTCAGTACACGGGCGGCGCGATGCGCATGGCCCCGGACGCCGACCCGGGCGACGGCTTCGTCGACGTGATCCGCTGCGGCGCCATCGGGCGCGCGGATCTGGTCGCGACCTTCCCCAAGATCTTTCGTGGCGCGCACGTCGAGCATCGGCTCGTCGAGACGCGCCGCGCCCGCCGCGTGGAGTTCCTCGAGCCGCGCGAGCAGCCCTGCATGATCGACGGAGAGATCGTGCCGCTGACGCTGCGCTCGCTCGAGGTGCTGCCCGGGGTGTTGGAAGTGGCTTGGAGGTGATGACCGTGACCGAGACGCGACACGTGCCGACGGGGGTCCAGATCCCCGACGAGGAGAACCCCGCCAAGGCCAAGGGGCAGCCGGGCGATTGGCGCGACGAGAAGCTCGGCGTGAAGGACAAGCTGCTCGCGGCGGCGTGCTGGGCGACCGGCAGCGCGTGGCTCGTACCGAGCACGACCTTCATGACGCTCGCGCACTACACGGTGGGCGCGAAGGCCATCGACCCGTTCAGTCGCTTCTTCTGCCGTGCGATGGTGGCGAGCGCGACGTGGTCCAAGTGGGAAGCGCACGTTCACCCGGAGATCCGTGAGGACGAACAATACGTCTTCGCGCAGAATCACATCAACCACTTCGACTTCGTGTCGATGTACCCGGCGACGAAACACTTCAAGCAAGGCATCGAGCTGGAGTCGCACTTCAAGTACCCGGTCTACGGTTGGTTCATGAAGAGCCGCGGCACGATCCCGGTGCCCGCCGATCGCGACAAGCGCCTGCAGGCGGTCGAGGACGGGATGCGCAAGGAGGTCGAGGCCGGGCGCTCGGTGCTCGCGTTCCCGGAAGGAACCCGCACGTTGAGCGGGCGCGTGGGGCCCTTCCGGAGCGGCATCTTCGTCGCGGCGCGCAACCTCGGGCTCAAGGTGATCCCGACCGCGGTGACGGGGATGTACGACGCGATGCGCAAGGGCTCGCTCGCGATCCGGCCGTTCCAGAAGATCGAGGTCTGGCTGGAGAAGCCGGTCGATTTTGCGGGAGTGAGCGACGCCGATCTACCGGCGAAGATCGACGAGGTTCGGGACGCGATCGTGGCGCGCGTGGACGATTATCTCGACCGCCAAGCCAATCAGAAGACTCGTTGAGGGGGCTCCATGATGCCGACGGACGGGCGCGCCGAGCGCGCGAACAAGAAGCGGGAGCTGCGACGACGAGAGATCCTCGACGTCGCGCGCGCCGTCTTCGCGGAGAAGGGGTACCACCACACCCACGTCGCCGACATCATCGAGGCGGCGGGCATCGCGCGGGGGACCTTCTACCTCTACTTCGAGTCGAAGAGCGCGATCTTCCTCGAGCTGCTGGAGCAGCTCCTCGTCGAGGTGCGCTCGAGCATCGTCGGCGTCGACACGAGCGACTCCGCGCCGCCGGTGCAGGTGCAGCTCGTCGATCGCATCCGGCGAATCCTGCACCTCGTGGTGGAGAACCACGCGCTGACCACGATCCTCGTGCGCGAAGCGGTGGGGCTCGACGCCGAGGTCGACGCGAAGATGCGCGAGTTCTACCAGAGCCTTCACTTCTACCTGAAGGACGCGCTCGACAACGGGAAACGCATGGGCCTGCTGCGCGATCTCGACACCGAGGTCGCGGCGTTCTGTGTGCTCGGCACGATCAAGCAGCTCATGGAGCAGGTCGTGATGAGCGAAGACGGCAGGCTCGCGGCGGACGTCGATCGGGTCGCGCTGAGCGTGCTCGACTTCAACCTGCGCGGGCTGATCGGGCGCTGAGCGCGCGTCGCGGATCGCCCACGACGCTGCCCACCACGCGGGACGCGAGTCGATTCAGCGCACCGCGCGGATCGCTTCGGCGCGGCGAGTCGCGTGGATCCAGGCCGCGAGGTCGAAGCCGAGCAGGAACGCGCCCTGGCCGACCATCGCGAGGCCGGCGCCTTCTTCCCAGCCGCCGCGGTCGGAGCTTCCGCGGGCGCGACCGAGCGCGAACAGCAGCAACCCCGCGGCGACGTAGAAGACGTCGAGGCCCGCGTTGATCGCGAAGCCCTGACCGGAGCGGAGCGCGGCCACGAGCTCGGCCTCGCGGACGTCTTCGAAGCGCACGTGCACGCCGCTGCGATCGTCGAGGATCATGCGGCGGCGGGTGCCGGAGAGGTCGAGCAGACCGAGCGCGAGGAGCGCGTCGATCGCGCCGAAGCTCGCGGTCGTGACGCCGGCCGCGAGCCACGCCTCGTCGTCGTGTCGGATCGCGGCCACGAGCGCGCCGCCGACGGTGCTCGCGAGGCCCCACGTGAAGAGCCAGAGGCCTTCGCGACGGCGCTGCGCGTTCTGGACGAGGCGCACCTCGCGCAGGCGCAGCTCGGGAGTCGAGGGCCGCATCGTGAGCTCGACGCGCGGCTGCGCGGCCGCAGTGAGCGCGGAGCTGGAGAGCGCGAGAGTGAGCACGAGCGTGAGGAGCGCGCGAGGCACGGGAGGAGCGTAGAGCCGCGGGGCAGTCGAAGGGAGGGCGATCGAGAGCCCGATCGAAGGACGAACGCAGTGCGATGGCCGTGCGATCGAACGAGTTGGAATGGCAGGTCGCGACGCCGTCCGTTCGATCAGAAGGTGCGCAGCTCGTCGCCTCGGAGCGCTCGAGCGCGGCGCGCGCGGGTGTGGGCTGCCCACACGGCGGGGAGGGTCAAGCCGCCGAAGAGCAAGAAGCCGGTGAGGAACGCCGCGTGACCGCGCACCAACCAGAGGACCGCGAGGAGGATGGCGGCGAAGCCGACGGAGAGCGCCACCCCGAGCATGGCGCGCGCGCCTTCCTGCACGTGACGCGCGAGGCTGTGCGTGAGCGAGAGGTGCAGGGATCGGAAGGCTTCGACGGAGAGCGTCTCCCGCAGGTGCACCGCCGTGTCGGCGCCGACCCGCGCGACCAGAGGATCGGTCGCGGAGGGGTCGGGGGCCCACCGGCGCTCGAGGAGCAGCCGCTGCACCTTCGTCTGCAGCTCCGGCGTCCACGACTCCTCCAGCTCGCGCACCACGTCGCCGCCGAACGCGCGGTGCATCACGAAATCGTCGGGGGTGAGCACGTGCCGAGGATGCCACGGGCGGAGGCGCGTGGCTCGCAGGGCACGTGGCAAACTGCGCGGTGGTCGCGTCGAGCTCTGCGGCACTCGAACGAACCCTCGGAGACGCTACGCCTCCGCGAGCGCTTCCGGGAAACGACGAACCGTCAGCAGATGGCGCGCGGCACCCTGCGGGGTGCGCGGCATCTTCGCGAAGTAACGCATCGCGGCGGGGAGGGTGCCGAAGGTGCGCTCGACGCGCGCCCAATGCGGGTCGGCGGCGACGTTGTCGCGCAGCGGTGCGAGCGCGCGCTCGGGATCGCGGCGGTAGGCCTCGACGTAGCTCAGCAAACGCGTGTGGTACGCGGGGTCCTCGACGATCGCGCCGATGCTCGACTGCCGCGGATGGGTGCCCGCGATCATCGCGCGGGTCTGGCGCTCGAGCTCTTCGAGGCCGCCGTCGTGGGATTCGAGGAGCTGCAGATCGTACGCGGGGTTCGCGTGCACGACCTGCAGCACGTGGCCGACGATCACGTCGACGCTCGAGAGGAAGCCCGTCGGATCGACCATCGACGCGGGATCGTCGAGCACGCGCAGGATCTGGTGGAAGCCGAAGTCGATGCCCTTGCTGCGGTAGTAGTCGGCCGCGGCGGGTGAGATCCAGAAGCGCAGCATGTCGACGCTGCCGACCACGAGCTGCAGCCGCGTGGGAGGCGTCGTCACGTGGCCGAGCGCGACGAGGCGCCGCAAACGCGCGTCGAGGGCGTCGGCGTCGGCGTACGCGGAGAGCGCGCGCGCGAGCCGCACGAGCTTGTTCGCCAGATCGCGTGGGGTGCCCGCGGCGTCGCGCAGGAGGCGGAGCGGGCTCTCTCGCAGGCGTGCGGGGGTGGAGGTCATCATCGCGGGTGACGTTCTTCGGGCTCGGAGCTCGCACGTGACGCGCGTCGAAACCGGAATGGAACCCGCGATCAACCGAGCCAGAAGCGGCCGGTGATGCCGAGGATGAGCTCCCAGACTCGGTTGGTGTCGCCGAAGTATCCCGTGAACGCGGCGGTGAAGTCTGCCGTATGACGGCGGCCGACCGTGTAGCCGACGAAGCCGCCGAAGGGCGCGCTCGCGTCGCGGAAGTCGTAGACGAAGACGCCCGCGCGCGCGCCCACGAAGAAGCGAGGCGTGAGGTTGAAGGCGAGCGCGACCGGGAGATCGAAGTTCGGTCGCACGTCGCGATCGCCGTCGGGCGCGTTGTAGATCACGAGCTCGAGCTCGACGCCGACGTCGAGCCGCACGCGCGGGTGCAGTCGGAAGACCATGGGCACACCGAAGCCCATGCCGAAGTCGTTGCGGGTCGGGAACTGCAAGACGAGCTGCGCGGCGATGTCGACGTGGCGGCTGCCGAAGATCAGGAAGCGGCCGTAGCTCTCGAGGTCGCCGTAACGCGTGCGCGGCACGTAGAGCACGGGCGCGAACTGGATGCCGAGCTCGAAGCGGCGCACGGGCGTGATCGCGATGCCGACGCCCCACGAGAGTTAGGTGTCGTCGACGTCGGGCGGCACGTCGACGCGAAGGAGCCGCAGGCCGTAGCCCTCGCCGACCTCCCCGGAGTCGAGCAGGGTGCGATCGGGGGGACCGGAGTCGATGCGGAAGGTGACGTCGCGCTCGAGCGCACCGCGTTGCGTGTAGGTGGGGGACGTCTGCCGGAGCTGCGCGGCGGCGCTCGAAGGCGTGAGCCCGACGAGCGTGAGGCTGAGCGCGAGGACGGTGAGGACGACGAACGGGATCGAACCGACACGGATCCGTTGGCGCATGCAGCTCCTCCTTCGATGGCGGCGAGACTTCGCGCCGCGAGGCGATGGGCTCGGTGACGACCGACGCGTGACGCGCGGGAGACGAGGGCGATCGTGATCGGGGGCTCGATCGGGGGCTCGAACGTGTGCTCGAACGGATGTGTGCTCGACCGGATGTGTGCTCGAACGCGCTCGAAGGAATCGAGCCCGAGCTCGAGCTCAGTTCTCGACGAGCCCGTAGCGGAGGGCGTAGCGCACGAGGTCGGCGCGGGTGCGAAGACCGAGCTTCTCGGCGACGCGCGCGCGGTAGGTCTCGACCGACTTGGTGCCCACGCCGATTCGCTCCGCGATCTCGCGCTGGGTGTGCCCGAGCGCGAGCAGCTCGAGGACCTCGCGCTCGCGCGGCGAGAGCACGTCCGGCGCGGGCGTGCTCTCGGGCGTCTGATGCGGAGGGGGAATCTCGGTGTTCGGGCGCGGGTCTTCGCGGGTGGGGCGCGCGAGCACCTCTTCGCGCGGCTCTTCGCGCAAGAGCTCGAGCTCGTGTCGCCCGAGCCGGATGCGGTCGCCGGGCTGGAGGTAGTGCGCGGAGCGGATGCGCACGCCGTTGACGATCACGCCGTTGCGGGATCCCGCGTCACGGATCGCGACCTTGTCCGTCTCCACGCGGAGCACCGCGTGGTGCCGCGAGAGCCACTCGTCCTCGATGCGAAGCGTGCAGTCCGAGGCACGTCCGATCGTGAACTTGCCGAGGGGCAGCACGACCTCCCGCGGGCCGTAGCGCAGCCTGAACACCGCCATGACTCGGGAGCGTAACCGAAGGTCGGGCAATACCCGACGAAAAACGACGGTTGCTGAAGAGAAGCTGATTGCCGATTTCGCAAGCCGCCCTACCGGACGGCGCGCAGCGAGCGACAGCGAGCGAAGGCTCGTGGGAGGGGGCCCCTCGGGGCTTCACGCCCCGTGGGGGAGGGTCTGGCGACAGACCCTCAGAGAAGCTCCCGGGGGACTGGGAGGTCGAGCGTACGATTCGCCCGCGCTTCGCGTCAGTCGATCTCCGCCTCCAACCGCTACCGGCGCGGAACGCCGTGCTCACTCCGACGAAAGCTCGAGAAGCGCGTGTCCTCGTGAACGGACGACGGTGCGCGGCGGAGCGGCCGCGCGTGATCAACCGAGCTGGGCGCGGACCTTCGCGAGCAACGCGCGCACGCGGGGCTCGGGATCGAGCGCTTCGGCGTCGTCGAGCGTCTTCTTCGCCGCGTCGCGCTCGCCGAGCTTGGCGTGGATCGCCGCGAGGGTGCCGAGCGCGAGCACACGATCGTTCTTGGTGCGAAGCCCTTCGCGGATCGCCTCGCGGAGCTCGTCGCGCGCGACGTCGAGCTTGCCGCGGGCCTCCGCGAGCGCGGCTTGGACCCAGTGGCGATACGCGCGCGTCTCGCGAGTCTGGAAGCGTGGTGGCGAACGATCGAGCAGGCGCTGGGCGCGCGCGAGGTCGCCGCGGCGGAGCGCGAAGAACGCGGCGCGCACGGAGCCGTAGAGGAAGTGTCCGGCGGCGAGCAGGAGCCCGCCGGTGAGGAACACTGCGCCGACCGGGCGCCCCTGCGTCAGCTCGCGCACGCCGAAGGCGAGGCTGATCGCGACGAGGAGCCAGCGGAGGAGCGGCGTGAGCACGGCGCGGTTCTATCGCCGCCGATCGGCGGGGCAAGTGGACCGCGCGGGGCGGATCGCGGCGCCGAACGCGTTCGCGGAGCGCCACGGTGATGCCGGCGTCGAACGCAGACGTGCGCCGATGCGCCGCGCTCGTGGTTCAATCCGGCAACCTCGGGATGTTCAGACGCGCGTGGTTCAATCCGGCAAGCCCGGGACGTTCAGGCGCGCGGAGTACACGCCGCGCGCGTCGCCGAGCGCGGTGACGTAGAGCGTGCGTCGATCGGATCCACCGAACGCTGCGTTGGTCGCGCCGGGGGCGGAGAGGGCGCCGATGCGGTTCAGCTCCCGATCGAGGATCACGACTTGGTTGCCGCCGGTGACGTAGAGGTTGCCCGCGCAGTCGCGGCCGATCCCGTCGAGCCCTCCCGACACCGCGCCGACGTTCTGTGCTTCTCCGGCGATCGCGCCGTCCTCTGCGAGCGCGAAGCGGCGCATGCCGTTGCTGCCGGTGACGTAGAGCGTGCGTTCGTCGAGCGAGAGCGCGACGCCGTTCGGTTTGTCGGGCGCGCCGGGGATCGCGGTGACGTTGCCTTCGAGGTCGACGCGGTACGCGCGCTCTTGGGCCTGCGGGCGCGGGGAGGGGGCCTGCCAGTCGGGATCGCTCAGGTAGATCTGCCCGTCGCTCCGAAAGACGAGATCGTTGGGCGTGTTGAAGCGCGTGCCGCCGAAGCCGGTGACCACGGGGGTCGGTGCGGCGGTCGGCGAGCCCGGGTCGAAACGCACGATCGCGCCCTGCACGTGGCTCGCGCCGAAGAGGCGACCGTCCGCGCCGATCGCGAGGCCGTTGGTGCCGGCCATCGAGAACGCGATCGTGACCTCGCCGGAGGCCGCGACGCGGTAGACGCGCGAGGCCGGCGTGTTGCCGCCTGCGAAGTGCGAGACGTGGAGCGCGCCGTCGAAGAAGACGGGACCTTCGACGATCGAGAAGCCGGGCGCGAAGCCGTCGTCGATCGGGACGCCCGACACTCGTGTGAGCGACACGCCGTCGAGCTCGAGCTCGAGCGCGTCGGAGCCGACCGGGCACACGCTCGTGGGGCCGGTGCCTCCGTCGAGCTCGGCGCCCGCGTCGTCGGCGCCCGCGTCGGATCCACCGCCGTCGACGGGGGATTCGGCGTCGCGTCCGCCGGCGTCGCGTGCGCCAGCGTCGTCACGTCCGGCGTCGGTCGCGCCGTCGTCGTCACCGCACGCGAAGAGGAAGAGGAGGCACACGAGCGCTCGTCGCATCGAGCGAAGGTAGCAGGTCGTGTGGGATCGGCGCCGACGAGCGACGACGAACGACGTCGTCCGATCAGGCGCCGCCGCGGATCATGCGGAGCTGGGGTGCCGGCGCGTAGGCCGCGACGTGACCGCTCTCTTCGGCGACGTAGACCCAGCCGCGCTCGTCGACGCGCACGCGGTCGGGCACGAGATCGCTCGGGAGCTCGCCGAGCTTCGCGCCGTCGCTCGGACGCACCACGTGCACGCCGCCCGCAGGGACGAAGAGCGCGCCGCCGCGCAGCACGGGCTCGAGGCAGCGCGGCACCTCGTCCGCGAGCGGATCGGCGAGCAGCACCGACCACACGACCTCGCCGCGTCCGAGCTCGATCGCGCCGAGCGCACCGCCGGGTGCGTTCACCACGAGCAGATCGTCGACCACCAGCGCCGCGCCGGTGGCGACGCCCGGATCGCGGCCGAGCCAGCGTGCGCTTCCGTCGACGGCGTCGAGCGCGACGAGCTGATCGCGACTGAGCGGCACGAGCGCGAGGCCGTGCGCCGCGATCGGATCGCCGGTCGGCGCGCCGCTGAGCCGCTCGCGGAAGCGGCGCTCGCCGGTGAAGAGATCGATGCCGTACGCGGTGGGCGCGCCGCCCTCGGTGATCGCGACCACGGTGTCACCGATCACGACGGGCTTCTTGGTGAAGCGACCGCGCGCCGCGAAGCGCCAGAGGTCTTCGCCGCTCGCGAGATCGAGCGCGTGCACCGCGCCTTCGCCTGCGACGAGCAGGAGGCGTCCCGCGCGCGTGAGGCTCGGCGGCGTGCGTCCGCAGGCGAAGCGCCAACGCGGCTCGCCGGTGCGCAGGTCGAGCGCGACGAGGTGCGAAGGGCCGTCGGCGAGGATCGCGAGCGGCGGGAGGCCGTCGTCGCCCGCGCTCACGCCGATGCGCGGTCCGGGCGCGGGATCGGCGAGGCGCGCGATCGCGAGCGGCTCACCGTCGCGCACGTCGCAGATCTCGAGCTCGCCTTCGGGGAGCACGCGCAGGAGCGCGGTGCCGGCCATCCAACACGTGCGCGCGCCTTCGCGGGCCCAGAGCACCTGGCCGGTGCCACGATCGACCGCGACGGTGTGCTGCGGCGAGGCGAGCACGAGGCGGTCGCCGCAGAACCACGTGGACGACGCGTCGAGCTCGCCCATGTCGACGCGCCAACGCTCTTCGAAACGGAGGCTGCCGCTCGGGGCGGGCTGCGCGGGACGCGGCGCGCTGTCGAGCTCGGCGGCGGTCGCGACACGGACCCGCTCGGGCTCGGCGTTCACGAAGCCGTCGTCGCGCGCGTGATCGCGCACCACGCGGCGCAACGTACGCACCTCGTCACGGAGCGACTGCACGCGCAGGTTCTTCGCTTGGCTGCGATCGACGGTGACGAGCGCGCGCAAGCCTTCGTTCGCGAGCCGAAGGATCGGCAGCGCGACGGAGGGCACGTCGAGCTCGGTCGCGCGCACCTCGTTGCGACCGCTCTGCAAGCTGAGCGCGACTTCTTCCTTGAGCGTGAGGCGCAGACCGATCGCGAAGGGACCGCTGCGCAGGCGGACGTTTGCCGCGCGACCGGCTTCCCACGCGTCGACGAGCGCGCGCACGCCGCAGACCATGCGCTGCACCGCGAGCATGAAGGGCCCACGACCGAGCGAGAGCCGACGGCCGCGCACGAAGGCCCAGAGGGTTCCGTCGAAGAGCAGCGCGTGGACGTCCGCGCGCGCGGCGCCGGCCTTCGCGGCGCTCGCGTTCGGGTGCAGCGTCGCCTCGAAGCCGAAGGCGAGCGGCACGTCGTCGTCGGGAGACTCTTGCGCGCCTGCGCGTTTGATCACGGGCTCGACGAGCCCCTCCGGATCGGGCGCGATCGGCGTTCGCAGCGCGCGCTCCGCGAGGTGCTCCGCGATCTGACGCGAGACCGCTTCGTTCGTGTATCGCGCACCTTCGAGCGTCGCGCGCGCGCAGCCGCCGAGGAAGTGCGAGAGCTCGATCTCGTGATCGAGCTGATGCACTTCGGGCGCGCCGAGCGTGTCGTAGGCGCTGACGAGCACCTTCGGACCCCGCCGCACGAGCGCCCATTCGGTCGGCGCGCTCGCGAGCGGGAGCAACGCTTTTCGGCGTTGTCCTCGCGCCAGCGCGGTGGCCGCGGCGGTGAGGTCGGCGAGCGAGGGGAGCTCGAGGTGCTCGCGTCCGGGGGCCACGAGGAGAGCTCGCAATGCGCGCTCTTCTTCGCGGAGGGACACGGCGACTTCACGATCGGAAAGAAGGTCCATTCTCGCGGATGCCGACGGTGAGCACCGAAGGCGAGAGGCATCCTAGGAAGTGGATCGTCGTGGGATCAAAAAAGCACGCGTTCGCGTCGAAAGTTGACGCGAGGTGATCGCTTCGGATCGTGTCCCGCGACGACGAGATCGCGCGATCGTCGACGATCGTGCGAGATCGCGATCGCGAGAGTGGTCGGCGCCGAGACGTGGTCGTGGTCGTGGTGGTGGTCGTGAACGGCGACGACGACGTGAACGGACGCGTGACGAAGGCGACGCGCTCGCTCCGACGCGCTCGCTCCGACGCCGCTCGTTGTGACGCGCGCGCTCCGACGCCGCTCGTTGTGACGCGCGCGCTCCGACGTCGCTCGTTCCGACGCCGCACCCGACCGTGCGAACACGCGGGACGGAACGGTGGGCCGAGGGCGCTGGCCGCCGAGCGACGATGCCCCCAAGACCGCGGCGTTGGTTGGTCCTGCGCTCGCAGGAAAGGGGCATTGCATGACGAAGCGCGCGTTGCGCGAGCTGGCGTCCGGTCTGCACGTGGCCGAGGCGGAGCAAGGGTTCTACGGGCTCGAGCTCGGGGCGCGCATGAGCGTGCTCGAGACGTCGGAGGGGGTGCTCGTGTGCTCTCCGATTGCGACGGAGCCGGACGCGGTGACGCGGCTCGGCACGCCGCGCTGGGTGCTTGCGCCGAACCTCTTCCATCACCTCTACGCGGGGCCGTGGATCGACGCGGGGCTCGAAGGTTGGTGCGCGGCGGGCTTGCCGAAGAAGCGCCCCGACCTGAAAGCGCGCGTGGTCGAGCCGGGCGTGCAGCCGTTCGGATCGGAGATCGAGGTGCTGCCGCTCACGTGCTTCTCGTTCAGCAACGAGGTGGTGGTGCTGCATCGCCCGAGTCGCACGCTCGTGGTGACCGATCTCTGCTTCAACCTGCCTTCGAGCGCGCCGTTCTTCACGCGGTTCGCGATGCGCGCGATGGGTGGCTATCCGGGGGTCCGCTCGACGCTGCTCGAGCGCTTCGGGATGCAACGCGCGATCGCGCGACGCGAGCTTTCGACGATCGCGTCGTGGGACTTCGACCGTCTGGTGCTCGCCCACGGCGACGTGGTGGAGCGCGGCGGGAAGGACGCGTTCGTGCGCGCGTTCGCTTGGTTGCTGCGCGGCGCGGTGCCGCAACTGCCCGCGGGATGACGTCGGGACGACGTGCGTCGGGACGACGTGCGTCGGGATGAAGGCGTCGGGATGAAGGCGTCGGGATGAAGGCGTCGGGATGAAGCGCGATCGTCGCGCTCACGGCACCAGCGTCTCCTCCTCGCCTTCCATGCGCACGAGCGCGTCGTGGAGGTCGTCGCGCTCGTGGAGCAGGTGCGCGACGCTGAGCTTGCGTCGATGGCGCGTGAGTCGAACGCGGAGCGCGCGCGCGGTCTCTCGGACCAGGCGTAGGTAGCGGAGCGCGATGGCGCCCCCGACGAACGCGAGCAGGACCACCGTGGTGGCCGCCAGCACGGGCGCGTGGGGGATGCCGGGGTAGCGCTCGAGGAGCGAGAGGTGTCCGAGCGCGGCCGCGACGCCGAGCCCGATCCAGGTCAGAGGGAACACGAGCCCGCCGACGAGCAGCTTGATCGACGCCTCGTCCTTCTTGCGTTTGGCCGCGACGGTCGCGGCGAGCCAGAGCAACGCGGCGGGCGGTCCGTTGACGAGCGCGCCGAAGAAGATGAGCGGCGGGAGCAGCAAGTACACGAAGATCGCTTGCACGAGCAGGAGCAGGCCGAGCCAGACGTCGAAGATCGCGGGGCCACGATCCAGCTCGTGATCGGAGAGCCCGAGCGCGCGCAGATCCGCGTCGTACTCGCGCAGGCGCTCGACGAGCCGCGCGGTCTCTTCGGGATGGGTCCGACGGCGCAGCTCGTAACCGCGCCAGACGCGCGCGAAGCCTTCCGTCCGCTCGCGCATCGACGGGGGCGAGGTCGTCTCGCCGTCGCGTCGCGCGCGCTCGGCGCGGACGAGCGTGCGCGCGCGGTGCACGAGGTGGTGGATCTCCCAGCTCTCGGTCGCGTGCACGACGTCGCGGAGCGTGGTTTCGATCCGGTCGGTGAGCCCTCGCGCCAACGCGTCACGCGCGGCGTCCGAGATCGTCTCGTCGGGCGTGACGTCGAGCTCGCGGGGCAGCGCGATCGGCGGGTGGAAGCTGACGAGCGCGCTCGACCGGAAGGCGTGTTTGTCGTCGTAGTGCAGACCGACGGGGACGATCTGCGGTACGGCGTTCGAGCCCTCAGCGCGGCCGAGCTCGCGGGCGCGGTAGTAGAAGCGCGCGAGGCCCGTCTTGAGGCGGAGCACGTCGGGGCGATCGTGGCTGTCGCCTTCGGGGAAGAGGCACGTGACACCGCCGCTCACGACCGCGGCCGCGAGCGCGTCGAGGGAGCGCGCGTTCGCGGCGCGACGCTTCTCCGGATCGCCGCTCGTGTCGTCCGTCGCGCGGTAGATGGGAACTGCGCCGACCGCGCGGAGGATCGCGCCGAAGATCGGCACGCGGAAGAGCCCGTCGCGCGCGCCGAAGATCACGGGGCGCGGCGCGGTGTCGAAGATGAGCGCGGGATCGACGATGCCGTTGGGGTGCCAGCTCACGAGGATCACGCCGCCCTCGCGCGGCACGTGCTCGATCCCCACGACCTCCACGCGCCGGAAGAACGCGGTGAGCAGGGCGCGGGTCAGCCGGCTGACCCAGCGGAACACACGCGTTCGAGACGGCGGACGCACCGCGCGAGAGCCTCGCACGGGCCTGACGCCACCGAAAGAAACGCTCGGATGCGCGCGGTGCGGGTGCTCGTGGTGCTCGCTCGCGAGGCGCCCCGAGCGTCGCGAGCACGGCTCGAAGGGGCTCTCACGCACGTCCGTGGGTGCTCGTGCTTCCCGAACGTCGCGCCCCGAGTGAGGCTCAGGGGGAGCGCTCTTCGTGTGCCCTTCTCCCCCATTTGGGGTAGGTCGGAGGAGGCATTTCGGTACTGTTTCGAGAAACTTCTCGATTGAAGGATCGGGCCCCTGGTAGCGTTCGCGCGCTCGCCGAGTGGGCGCGGGCGAGAGGGGTGAACGAATGCCGGTCGAGAAACACGTCGCGATCCTCGGGGGTGGCGCAGCGGGGCTGAGCGCCGCGTACTTCCTGCACGGCCGGACCTCGGTGGACGGGAACACCGTCTTCCGCTGCACGGTCTTCGACGTGAGCCCACGGCTCGGCGGCAATTGTCAGAGCGCGTACCTCGGCCTGCAGCCGTACGTGGAGCCTTTCGCCGATCTCGGGGTGAACGACTTCAACACCGAGCGGTACCTGATCTTCATGGAGGTGCTGAAGCAGCTCGCGCTCGACGGTTACCCCGTGCCGCACGCGCCGCTGATCGACACGACGACGTGGAGCACGCCGCGCGGCGTGACGAAGGGCGCGCGCACCTACACCGACGAGGAGATGGCGCACTGGGAGCTTCACCCGGACAAGCCGTGGTTGAAGAACATCGCGCTCGACTGGGACCGCTTCCAAGCGGTCGCCTACCAAGTCCTGCACGACCCGAAGTACGCGAACATGAGCGTCGACGAGTTCATCGCCGACCAGGGCTACTCGTACGACTTCGCCGAGTACAACCTGCGCGCGCGCATCAACGGGATGTACTACGTCAACGATCGCTCGCCGGGCTCGATGCCGATCCGCGCGGTGATGAGCTACTACCACCTCCAAGAGGGGATCGGCTCCGGGAAGACCACCGACGCGCGCAAGAAGTCGGTCGCCGACGGTGCGCCCTCGCCGAGGCACTACTTCGTCAACGGCGCAAGCGACTGGATTCGTCAGCTCGTGCGTTGTCTGCAAGCGCGAGGCGTGGAGATGCGGCTCGGGGACTCACCGACCGCCTACCTCGATCCGACCCGCGGCTGGCGCGTGCTCTCGGGCGCGACGCCGCCGAGCGGGCGCTCTACCTTCGACCACGTGATCAGCGCGGTCTATGCCGACACCGTCTCGCGCGTGATCGCGCTCGGGCTTCCGCCCTTGATGCCGACGCTGCTCAGTCAATTCGAGTACTTCGACTCGATCGGCATCGTTCACGACGACGTCGCGATGCTCCCGCCGGACACGAAGGCCTGGAGCACCTACAACATCCTCGTCTACCCGCCCGGTACGCGGAGCCTGCGCCCGTACACGATCACGTACGTGGAGCGGAAGCATCACGGGGAAGACTCGAACGCGCCGCCTTACGTGACGCTCACGCCCTACGGCGCGGTGGACGACGCGGGGATCCCGAAGATGTTCGCGTTGCCGAGCAGCGACCGCATCGAG
Organism: uncultured Sandaracinus sp.; assembly: GCA_937982655.1. Taxonomy (GTDB): domain Bacteria; phylum Myxococcota_A; class Polyangia; order Polyangiales; family Houyiibacteriaceae; genus JACKEH01. The sequence continues at coordinate 19,457 of CALJLK010000406.1, read as the reverse complement.
GCGGTCACCTTCCTTCGGCACAACACGCTCTCGGTCGACGCGATGGTCGCGCAGAAGTACGTGCGCGCGATGCAGGGGCAGAACGGGCTCTGGTTCACCGGTGGTTGGACCAACGGCGCGGGCCTACACGAAGAGATCCTCGCGATGTCGAAGGAGATCGCGATGCGCATCCGCGGCATCTTCGTGATCGGCGAGCACGAAGAGGGTTACCGCGACGACGATCCGACGTACGTGCCGAAACATCTTCGGGACACGTTCTCGGTCGACGCGTCGCCGCTGCCGCCCGGTTTCTGGGATTGAACGTATCTGGCGGCGAAGGTGTCTGCGTTTGAGCTGAGCGTGTCCGAAGAATGCGGTCGCTCAGCTCGCGCTCACGTCGACGCCGGTCGGACACCCGACGCCGGTGCCGCCGAGCCCGCAGTACCCGTTCGGGTTCTTCCCGAGGTACTGCTGGTGGTAGGCCTCGGCGAAGTAGAACGTCGGCGCGTCGAGGATCTCGGTGGTGATCGCGTCGAAGCCGGACGCGCGGAGCTTCGCGTCGTACGCGGCGCGCATCGCCTCCGCGGTCTTCTTCTGCGCGGCGTCGTACGTGTAGATCCCGCTGCGGTACTGGGTGCCCACGTCGTTGCCCTGGCGCATGCCCTGCGTCGGATCGTGGCTCTCGAAGAAGACACGCACGAGGTCCGCGAAGCTCACGACCTTCGGATCGAAGACCACCCGCACGACCTCGTTGTGGCCGGTGCGTCCGCTGCACACCTCTTCGTAGGTCGGATTCGGCGTCGGGCCGCCGGCGTAGCCGACCTGGGTCGAGTACACGCCGGTCGTCTGCCACATCTTGCGTTCCGCGCCCCAGAAGCAGCCGAAGCCGAAGAGCGCGAGCTCGTGCCCGGCCGGCCACGGTCCCTTCAGCGGGTTGCCGTTGACGAAGTGCACGTCGGGGATGGTGAAGGCGGGCTCGCGTCGTCCGGGGAGCGCTTCGTTGGGGGTGGGGATCCGGAGCTTTCGAGGGTCGACGAGGTGACGCAGCATGGGCGGATCCATGCAGCACGGCGTGCGCGCGTCAACTATCGAGGCGTGACGTGGGCGTCGCGCGTTCGTCGAGCTGCGGGTCGTCGAGTTGGCGCGTGACGGGCGGGGTCGCGCGTGCTCCGCTGCGGCATGAGCGACGTCGAAGAGCCGCGCACGAAGCGGGTGTCGTGGATCCTGATGGCGATCCTCTACGTGCTCGCGGGGCTCAACCACTTCCGCGATCCCGGCTTCTACTTGCGGATGATGCCGCCCTACCTCCCGTGGCACGAAGCGCTGGTTGCGGTCTCGGGCGTGATCGAGATCGCGCTCGGCCTCGCGCTGATCTCGGCGCGCGCGCGGCCGTGGGCGGGGCTCGGGATCGTCTTGCTGCTCGTGGCGGTCTTCCCCGCGAACTTGCAGATGGCGCTGCAGCCGGAGGACTTCGCGGACATCCCACGCTTCGCGCTCTACCTGCGCCTGCCCGTGCAAGGGCTGCTGATCGCGTGGGCGTGGTGGGCGACGCGGCCGACGAAGCCCGCGGCGCGCTGATCGCGAGCCGAAGCGACTCGACATGAGTCGGGCGAGTCGACGTCTTTCTTCGTAGCGAGCGGCCTTCGCGTCGGTGCATCGTGCCGCGTTCGACACGATTGGAGAACGCATGCCGCGCTACGAGCTGGTCGACGCGAAGTCGTCGAAGTTCTGGGAGATCGAGCGAAGCGACGCCGCGCTGACGATCACGTACGGGAAGATCGGCACCGAAGGCCGCACCGAAGAGAAGTCGTTCGACGACGCCACGACGGCCGAGAAGGCGTACGCGAAGCTCGTCGCGGAGAAGACGAAGAAGGGCTACGTGCTCGCGGGTAGTACGCCGCCGGAAGAAGCGAGCACGGACGGTCGACCGCGCGGCGTGCCGGCGGAGGCGTGGTGGTCGGAGTCGAGCGGCGAGTGGGAGCTCGGCCCGAAAGACTCGGACGGCAAGCTGCACGGCGAGGTCTCGTGGTGGCGCCCCGACGGAACGCTCTGCTGTCGCACGGACCTCGTGCACGGCGTGCCGCACGGGAAGTTCCGCCGCTTCCACGAGAACGGGGAGCTCTCGCGCGAAGGCTCGTTCGAGCACGGGAAGATCGTCGGACTCGAGGCCTGGCAGCGCTCGCACAAGCCGACGTCGGAGTACTTCGGCGACTACTGGGCGACGAAGAAGGTCTGGCGCATGGAGCTGGACCACACGACGTTCGAGAAACGGTTCTTCACCAAGGACGGCGTGCGCTGCGACGCGAAGGGCAAGCTGCTCGAGGTGGCCGCGCCGACGAGCGTCACCGAGTCGAGCACGCCCGCGCACTGGGCCGCGCCGAACGCCTCGCCGCCACCGGGCGATCCGTGGATCGCGGAGGAGCTGCCGACCGAGAAGGTGCGCGGCGTGTGGTGGTCGCCCGCGCTTCGTCGCGCGACCTTCCCGCGCCGCGGCGGCGTCACGATCCCGACGCGCCCGCTGCCTTCGCTCGCCGACGCCTGGTCCGCGCTGCGCCGCGCGCTCCTCGCGAACGACGCCGCGATCCTCGAGCACGAGCGATCCAAGAGCGCGGCCGCGCGCTCGGGCCTCTGGACCGCGTACGTCTCGCCCGATCGAGTCGAGCGTGCGTTCGCGGAGCGCGTCTTCGATCCCGCGCCGCGGGTCGGCGACGTCGAGGCGGACGTCGATCTCGTGGAGCGTAGCTTCGCGCGCTACCGCGGCGCGATCCTCTTCCACACCTACGCCGACGAGACCTTCGATCGCATCACGGATTTCCTCGTCGCGACCGTCGGCCTCGGCGAAGCGGGCACGCGGCTCTTGCTCGGGCTCGACGACGAGCTGCCCTATCAGCGCCAAGGTCCGTTCGAGCGGCTGCGCGAGCTGCTCGCGCTCGCGGACGAGGCGACGTACGCGGACGCGCGCGCGAAGATCCTCGCGGGCTACGAAGCCGCGCTCGCGAAGGCGACGAAGAAGTCGTACGTCGGTCGCACTCCCGCGCATCTCGCGTGGGCGGCGAGCTTTCTGCTGCCGCTCGGTCCGAACGCGGGCGACGAAGAGCGCGCGCTCGCGAGCACGGCGCTGTCGAACTGCAAGGGGCGCGGCTTCGGCAACGACGAGGTCAACGCGGGCGGGCTCGCGATGGTCGATCTGCAGGGTTTGCAGCGCTTCCTCGACACGAACCCGAAGGTTCGCCACGAGTTCTTCGCGGGCGGACGGCGGATGTACCTCGCGTCGATCCTCGATCTGGAAGGCGAGAAGGCCGCGAAGGTGCTCGCGACGATGAAGCCGGCGTCGCCCTTCGACGACGACGACAACTACAACGGGCGCTGGTGCTTCCTGCTCGCGCACCTCGACTCGGACGACGCGCTCACGACGATCTACCGCGAGCACGCGGCGGGGCACGGCTGGGGCACCCGCGCGCTCGCGCTCGCGGCGACGTTTCAGGCCGAGCGCGTCGCACGGATCGGTCGCGTCGCGGGAGATGCGTCGCTGCTCGCGAAGCTCGACGGCGTCGCGCCGCTCACGATCGCGAGCGAGCGTGCGGACGTCGACGCGCGCGCGACACCGAGCACGTACGAGCCGCCGGTGACGACGCGTCCGAAGGCACGCCCGACACGGCTCGTGGTGCCGGTGCAGGTCGCGTGGCGTGAGCACGAGTCCGAGGCTGCGCTCTCGCACGCTCCTTCCGACGACGCGGTGACCTGGGACGGCGTCTCGCTGCGCGCGCTCGGTCCCGACGCGCTGGAGGCCTGGGTCGCGCACCGCGAGCGCTGGGCGCTGCCGTCGACGATTCGCGACTGCGCGCTCGCGAAGCTCGCGCTCCATCCGCGCCTGGTCGCGCTCGGCTTCTCGATCGCCGGCTACGACTGTCGCTACACCCTCGGTTTCGCGCTCGCAGCGGGTGGCGAGACGCTGCTACCGCTGCTGGAGGTCGCGCTCGACGAAGCCTTCGAAGAGACGGCGCCATGGGCGATGCCCTTCGGCGCGACCTCGCTCGCGCCCGCGATGATCGCGGCTTTCTCAGGCAAGAAGTACAAGGCGATCGGGCGCACGTGGATGTTGCGTCATCCGCGGCACGCGTGGGCTTCCGCGTTCGACCTGCGCGGCGACAAGACGACGCGCGACGACGCCGAGCGTGCGCTGCGCTACCTCGCGTCGCGGGGACACCGCGCCGCCATGCTCGAGGACGCGTCGTCGATCGGGGAGCTCGACGCGGTGCGCGCGATCCTCGATCTCGATCCGCTCGCGGCCCCGAAGGCGAAGCCGCCGGTCCTGCCAAAGTGGGTCCGAGGTCTCCCTCCGTTGACGCGCGGCGGCGTGACGCTCGACGCGAAGGCCACCGAAGCGCTGCTCGTGCGGCTCGCGGTGTCGAACGCGGACGAGGTGCATCCCGCGGTGACCGAAGCGCGCGCGTCGCTCGATCGTGATTCCGCGGCGGCGTTCGTGTGGGCGCTCTTCGAGGCCTGGCTCGCGGCGGGCGCCGATCCGAAGCAGACGTGGTGCATGCAAGCCGTCGGCTTCCTCGGCGACGACACGTGCGCACGAAAGCTCGCCGCGCTCGCGAAGGACTGGCCGGGTCAGAAGGCGAGCGCGCGGGCCCAAGCGGCGCTCGACGCGTTGCTCGCGAACGGGAGCGAGACCGCGCTCGTTCACATCCACCTCTTGGCGGAGAAGTCGAAGTTCCCCGCGTTCCAAGCGGCCGCGGCGGAGCGCATCGCGCGCATCGCGGAGGCCCGGGGTCTGTCGCCGGACGAGCTCGCGGATCGACTCGTCCCGCGGCTCGGCCTCGACGAGGAGGGCGCGCTCCAGCTCGACTTCGGCGCACGTGCGTTCGTGGTGTCGTTCGACGAGCAGCTCGCGCCGATGGTGCGCGACGCGAGCGGCAAGGTGCTGACGAGCCTGCCCAAGCCGAGCAAGACCGACGACGCCGCGCTCGCGAAGACGGCGACGGCGCGTTTCTCGGCGTTGAAGAAGGACGCGCGCACGACCGCGTCGCTGCAGATCGCGCGGCTCGAGCGGGCGATGTGTACGGAGCGCACGATCGCGCGCGACGTCTTCCTCGAACACTTCGTCGCGCATCCCTGGATGCTCCACCTCACGCGGCGTCTGGTGTGGGCGATCGTGAACGACGACGGCGCGTCCACCATCGGCGCGACCTTCCGCGTGGCGGAGGACGGCTCGCTCGCGACGATCGACGACGAGACGTTCGTCGTGCCGGAGGGCGCACGGGTACTGATCCCACACGCGGCGCGCCTCGACGAAGCCACGCGGACGCGCTGGAGCGCGGTGCTCGCGGACTACGAGCTGCTGCAGCCCTTCGCGCAGCTCGCGCGACCGGTCGCGACTCCCACCGAGGTCGAAGCGCGCGGCACGACGCTGACGCGCTTCTCGGGTCGGAAGGTTTCTTCGGGAGCGCTGCGTGGGATGCGCGCGCGCGGCTGGTCGCCGTGGGTCGACTCGTGGATCACGACGATCGAGAAGTCGTTCCCGCGTGTCGGCGCGACGGGTGGCGGTTCGACGGGTGGCGGCTCGACGCGGGTGGGCGCTGCGCTGAGCTTCGAGCCCGGATATTCGCCCGCGGGCGAAGAGGCGGAGACCCAGGCGCTCGGGCACGTCGAGCTGCGAGGGCTCGCGAGCTTCGCGGAGCTCGGGCCGGTGCGTTTCTCCGAGCTCGTTCGGGATCTGGAGACGCTCGGCGCGAGCTGAGCCGGTACGATTCGCGGACACGGTCGAGGTCCCGTACGAGCTCGACCGCGCTTCGAGAAGGAACACGCGATCGTCGGAATCACCCGCCCGCGCCGGGGAATCCGATGTCCGCGAAGCCGGCGCCGCGCAGGGTGTCCATCGTCGCGACCACCAGCGCGGCGTCGACGTCGTCGTCCGGCAGCAACCGCACCGGCACCGCGCCGCCGTCCTCGACGCGGTGGCGCGCGAGCGCCTGCGTCAGCGCGTCGACGTCGAGCACGTTCGCGTCCACCGACACCTGCGCTTCGTCGCCGAGGGTCGACGCGACGACCAGGCCGTCGTTCGAGAGCGTGAGCACCAGCTCGCGTCGCTCCGCCGCGCTCGGTCCGTCCTGGCCGCCCGGCGTGCTCGCGCCGAGTGATCCGAGCTGCGCCCACACCGCGGTGACGAGCAGGAACATCAGACAACAGAGCAGGAGATCCACGAAGGGCACCAGGGGGATCTCGTGGTCGACCTTCTTGCGTCCGTGGGCACCACCGGTCTCGATCGTCGCCATCGCTGCCTCCGCGGGTCGGCGCGCGTTCGTCGCGCGCGTGGTGCTCAGACTCCTTTCGGCGGCGGAGGTTCCGTGACGTCGCGATCGGTGGAGACGATGCGGACGTCGACGGTGCGGACGTCGACGGTGCGGGCGTCGATGATGCGGACGTCGACGATGCGGGGACTCTCACGTGGCCGTCGTGATCGATTCGATCGCGGCGCGTGACCTGGCTCAGCGATCCGAACGCCGCACCCACGGCATGCGCGGATGACGCGGGCCGTGGCGCGGCTCCGGACGAAACGGCCCGCCCGTCGTGTGCTGAAACGCGTCGAGCATCTGGAGCGCACGAAAACGTTGTCCCGCGAAGGGCGCGAGCAGCTCGAGCATGCGGCGATCGGCGTTCGGATCCGGACCGGGCCGCGCGCGATCGCGCTCGGTGCCGGCGAGCGTCCACGCGACGAGGTGCGGCAGGTGGTAGTCGCCGGTCGGCACCGCGTCGAAGTCGCCCAGCGCGGTCGCGAGCACCATCTCACGCGTCCAGGGGCCGACGCCGCGAAAGAGCGCGAGCTTCGTGCGCACCTCGTCGAAGGGCGCGTCGCGCAGCGCCTCGATCCGCGTCGCGCGCTTCGCGACCGCCGCGATCGTCTCCGCGCGTCGGCGCTCGAGCCCGAAGGGGTGCAGCTCGAAGTACGGCAGGCTCGCGAGCTGGCGCGCGCTCGGGGGCGCCCGCAGACCGTCGGGGGTGCCCGCGACCTTCGCGCCGAAGCGGAGCACGAGCTGCCGGTAGGCCGACGCGGCGTCCGCGAAGGTCACGCGTTGTTGCGCGACGTAGCGCACGATCACGTCGACCAAGACGGGCGCGACGCAGGGCCGAAGCCCGCGACGGAGAGCGGCCGCTTCGTCGAGCGCGCGATGACCGAAGGGTCTCGGTGCGTAGCCCGCGCCGACGAAGCGCGGCGCTTGCTCGACGAGCCACGCCGCCGCCGGACCGAACGCGTGGGCTTCGATCACACTCGTTTCGATCCCTCGGCGGCTGACCCCGCCGACTCGGTCAATCGCGTTCGTTTCGGTCACGCGCGGGTCGTGCACGGTCGCTTCTTTCGCGCCTCCCTCGCGGGCACTCCCCTCGAGCGCTCCCGCGTCGTGCGTTGCGACGCGACGCACGTGGAGCGCGCTCGGTCCCGCGCTCGGATGCACGGCGATCCACGCCTCGTCCTCGCCGACGATCATCGTCGGATCGAGCGGACCGACCCGCAGGAGCCGCAGCGTGAGGCGCAGATCGAGCGGCCCGTCGACCGTGAACGTCGCGGAGGCGTCCGGCACGCGCGCAGCGTGGCACGAGGTCGGCGACGTCGGCAGGGCGATGCCGCGATCCCGCACGTCGCCGTGCTCGGTCGCCAGACCGAACGCGTCACCCGAACGCACGACCTCGTCGATCGTTTGCAACGCCGCCGCGCACCCGGCCCACGGAGCCCTCGTGAGCCAGACGTCCTCCTTCGCCGCCGTTCCGTTCCTCGCTTCCGACGACGCAGCACCCGTGGTCGCCATCGATCGTGAGACCGTCCGTCGATGGCACCCCGAGCTGCTCGCGTACGCGCGCCGTCGCCTACGTCCGGTCGACGCCGAGGACGCCGTGCAGGCCACGTGGGCGGCGGCCATGCGAGGCCGACACGCGGGCACGGGCTCCTTCGCGGGGTATCTCTTCGGCATCCTGCGCCGAAAGGTGATCGACCACCGTCGTGGCGATCGACGCGTCGCCAGCTTGGCGTTCGAGCCGACGCACGAGCCGCGCACCCACGAGCGGCTCGAGGCGCGTGAAGCGCTCGTCGCGGTGGAGCGCGCGTGGCATCACCTCGCGCCGAAGGAAGCGCGGGCGCTCGAGCTGGTGGTCTTCGAGGACACCGACCGCGACGAGGCGGCGCCCGAGATGGGGGTGACGCGCGAGCATCTGCGGGTGCTCGTTCATCGCGGGCGCCAGAAGCTCGCACGCGCGGGCTGAGCGGGCGGAACGGTGTGGCAGGCGTCGTCCTCGCGCCCGTCGCGCAGTCGCCGTCGAACGCCTCGTCGACGTCGGCGAGTGAAGACGATCCTTCGAGTCGAAGCGGAGGTCGGTGCATGCCCCACGGTGACGACTCGGGGGCGAGTTCACCCATTGTTCACGGGGCGCACGGCGCTTTCGCGGCGTGTTCGGAACGACCCGGGAGCGCGATCGTGGCATGCTGCGCGCGCCATGACGTACCGCTTCCCTCATGTCCCTCGCCGCTCCGTCCTTCGCGGTGGCCTCGCGGGTCTCGCGTCCGCCTTCCTCACGCGCACGTTGCCCGGCTGCGGCGACGACTCCGCAGCGCCGATGGACGGCGGAAGCGACGCGGGCTTCGACGCGGGCCGCATGCGCGACGCGGGCTTCGACGCGGGCGTCGACGACTCGATCTTCGAGCCCCGGAACATGCCGGCGGCGATCCCGCTCGTCTCGCTCGTGGCGGAGATCGGCCCCCTCGGCGATCCCGACGAGAACGGCATCCGGCTGCCCGAAGGCTTCACCTCGCGCATCGTCGCGCGCACCCGGGACATCGTCGCGCCCTCGAGCTACGAGTGGCACGCGAACCCCGACGGCGGCGCGGTCTACGCCCTGAGCGACGGCGGCTGGATCTACGTGAGCAACAGCGAGGTCCCGCTCATCGGTGGCGCCGGTGCCATTCGATTCTCGTCGTCCGGCGAGATCGTCGACGCCTATCCCATCCTGCAGAACACCTCGATCAACTGCGCGGGCGGCATGACCCCGTGGGGCTCGTGGCTCTCCTGCGAAGAGGCCGCGCGCGGGCAAGTGTTCGAGTGCGATCCGTGGGGTGAGCGCCCCGCGCTAGTGCGTCCCGCGCTCGGTGTCTTCAAACACGAAGCCGCTGCGATCGATCCCGTCAACGCGCACGTCTACCTCACCGAAGACGAGTCGGACGGTCGCTTCTACCGCTTCGTCCCCGCGGCGCTCACGCCTGCGGGTCATCCGAACCTCGCGGCGGGTCGTCTCGAGGTCGCGGTGGTCGCGGACGGTGGCGCCGTGACCTGGGCGGAGGTGCCCGATCCGCTGTTCGTCGGCGACACCCAGACGCGTCGTCAGGTCCCGTCGAGCACGGTGTTCCGCGGCGGAGAAGGCATCTGGTACCACGATGGCGTCGTCTACTTCAGCACGAAGGGCGACAACCGGGTGTGGGCGTACGAGATCGCGACCTCGCAGCTCGAGATCCTCTACGACGCGGCCGACTACGATCCCGCACCGCTGCGTGGCGTCGACAACCTCACCGTGACCTGCTGCGGCGACGTGCTCGTCGCGGAAGACGGCGGCTCGATGCAGATCGTCGCGATCCTCCCGGACGGAACGCCGCGCCCGATCCTGCAGGTGACGGGGCAGGAGGAGTCGGAGATCACGGGACCCGCGTTCGATCCTTCGGGTACGCGGCTCTACTTCAGCTCGCAGCGCGGCTTCGGTGGCCGCGGCATCACCTACGAGGTCACGGGGCCCTTCCACCGCCCGGCGTGATCGCGCGGCTCACCGCAGCGGATGCGGACCCCCGGGCCACACGTCGACCGGCAGCCCGCTCGGGACGATCGCGGGCACGCCGTGATCGGGGCCCTTCGTCAGCTCGGTCGAGTCGGTGAGCGCGTGCAGGAACGCGATCAGATCGGCGACCTCCGAGTCGTCGAGTGGACGCGGAGGACGTGGATCGTCGAGCTGCGCGAGCAGCGTCTCGTTCAGATCCGGTCGCCACGTCGCGCGCAGCGATTCCGGCAGCGCGCTCGCGTCGTAGTCGCGCAACGAGGCTTCCGGATCGAGGTGATGGTGCACCGCGGCCTCCAGCGTCGCGAACGCTCCGTCGTGCATGTAGGGCGGCGTGAGCGCGACGTTGCGCAAGCTCGGCGTCCGAAAACGAAAACGATCGCGCGGATCGCCCGTCACGCGCGCGCGACCCTCGTCCGGCCGACCGTCGAAGCCAGGGCCGATCACCGGGACCGCGAGCGCGTGGAAACGTTCGTCGGTGAAGAGCAGGCCTTCGTGACAGCGCGCGCAGCCCGCGTCGCCGAAGAAGAGCGCGTGGCCATGCAGCTCCGCCTCCGTGAGCTCGCCGACGCCTTCGGAGAACGCGTCGAAGCGGCTCCGTCGTGGGGTCCAGATCGCGCGGACGAAGTGCGCGATCGCGCGCACGAGGTGCGTGATGTCGGGGCGCTCGTCGGGGAAGACGATCGACAGCCGGTGCGCGTAGTCCGGGATCGCGATCACGCGCTCCACGAGGCGCGCCCAGACCTCTTCGGGTCGATCGTCGGGGACCTGCGCGAGCTCGTTCGGTCGACCGTCGATCGCGACGTCGCCGAGCTGGCCACGCATCTCCGCGCGATCGAGCAGAGGGAGCAGCGCCTGCACCGCGAGTAGATCGTCGAGCGAGCGCGGCACCCGCACCGGCGCGCGGATCGATCCGTCGTCGAGGCGCTCCACGCGTCCGTCCCACAAGAGCGATCGCGGCTCGCCGCGGTGGAAGAGATCGCTCGTGTGGCGCGGGAGGATCGCGCCCTCGCCGCGCGTGCGCGTCGGGCCGACGCCGTGGCCGCCTTCGCCGATGGAGAGCGGCAGCGGCTCGGTGGTGGTGAGGAAGGGGACGTGGCAGGTCGCGCAGGCGACGTTGCGGTTGCCGCTGAGCTCGCGATCGAAGAAGAGCGCTTGGCCGAGCGCGAAGAGCTCGGCGGGCGCGACGATCTCGGCCGGCAGCGGCTCGTGCGAGAAGCCTTCTTCGGTGCAGGCGGTGAGGGCGAGCGTCGCGAGGAGGAGCGAGCGGTGCACGTGGAAGAGGGCCGCGACCGCTGACGATCGGCTCACGCGATCGACTCGTCGCGTGTCGGTTCGGCCGCTCGGCTCAGGGGGTGGCGACGCTGATCGCGAAGCGCAGCGAGGGACCGTCGACGCCCGCGACCTCGCGAGGGATTCTGAGCTCGTCCACCGTCAGACCCACCAAGCCACGCAAGAGCCCGAGCTCGGCCGCGAGCCCGAGGCGAAGCGGACCGAAGCGGCGCGCGAGGCGAAGCCCGAGGCTCGCGCCGATCGCGGTCGAACGTTCGACCGCGCCGATGGCATCGCCCGTCGGCCGACCTTGCACGCGCGCGAGCCCGAGCTCGGCCAAGAGCTCCCCCGAGAGCGTCCAGCCGCGCACCCGCGTCGGTGTGCGGATGCCGAGCCTCGCGAGCGTGGCCATGGCGCCGACGCGACCCTGGAGCTCGTCGCGACGCACGCCCATCACCTCCGCGCCGACCACGAGCCAGCGCCAGCGGAGCGCGAGGGTGCCGCTCGGCACGAGAGGTGCGTCGCGCACGACGAAGACGCGGGCGCCGAAGTCGAGCTCGGCGTGGACAGCGGTGTCGCGGGCGCTGGGGATCGTGGGGTCGGAGTCGGAGTCGGAGTCGGAGTCGGTGACGGAGTCGGAGTCGGAGTCGGTGACGGAGTCGGTGACGGAGTCGGAGTCGGAGTCCGAGTCGTGTTCAGTCACCGAGTCGTTGACGGATTCCGAGTTGGCGACTGATTCCGCACTCGTGATCGATCCCGACTCTTCGGCAGGCGCCATCGCGGAATTCCATCCGGAATCGTCGCCCGTCGTTGGCGCGGAGGGACGCGGTGCGGCGAGACGCGCCGACGGCGACGAGGGCGGCGCCGACGAGGTCGTGAGCGACCCGTTCGCGTCCGCGCGCGCTTCTTCCGGGCCGAGACCCGCGAGATCGGCGAAGAGGAGCGCCACCGTGCGCGCCCGCGCGCGGTGCGGCACGTCCGCGAGATCCACGCGTCGTTCCCGCGCGCCGTCGGACCAGCGGGCGACGAGCCGCGCGCGCCCTTCTTCGCAGCCGTCGAGCGCCAGCGCCGCGCCGTGCAGCGCTTCGCCACGGAGCGCCGCATGCAGCTCGACGAGGTCCGTCCACGCCGCGCACTCGATGGCCACCGAGCACGCGACCTGCGAATCGCTCGACGCCGCAGGGGAATCCGTTGGCGGTTGATCTCGCCGACTCGACGGGTCCGCGTGCTGGGCGCGCGCGCTCGACCCACCGAAGGCCAACGCTCCGAGAACGACGAGCACCACGAGCACGGCCCCGCCGGTGCGACGCAGGAACCTCGTGTCGTTCACGGCGTGAGCCATCGCTCGACCTGCACGCGCCGCGCGCCTTCGGGGTGTCGGATCACGTAGCGCTCGGCGGCCACACGCGCGTCGTCACGTCGGCCCGCGCGTCCGAGCGCTTCCACGCGCGAGGCCGCCGCCGCCTCGCGCAGCGCCTCCGGCAAGCCGAGCGCCTCGCTGCGCGCGAAGCTCTCCGCTGCCGCGTGCGGCGCCCCGAGCACGTCGAGCTCGAGCCGTCCGAGCGTGTAGGCCGCGAGCGCGGCGCGCGGATCGTTCGGGTGCTCGACCACCAATCGCCTCAACGGGACCGCCGCTTCGCTCGGATGCCCCGAGAAGCGCGCGACGTCCGCGAGCTCCCAGAGCGCGGCCACGTCGCGCGCGCGCCGGGTTTCGCGGGCGTGACCGTCGATGCCGAGCGCCTCGAAGGCGCGATCGTAACGACGCTGCGCGAGCTCCGCGCGCCAGGGCGCCTCGCGCGTGGGTTGCGGTTCGTGCGCACCATCCCGTGCGTCGTCCAGTGCGTCGTCCGTGTCGTCGCGTGCGTGGTCCTCCGTCGAGTCCGACGTCGACGTCACGAGTGGATCCGGCGCCGCATCGCTCGGCACGAAGAGCCGTTGGCCCGCCTCGAGCCGCTGCACACGATCGGGCACCGACGCGCCGCGCACCAACACCGCGCCACGCTCCACGCTCACCGCGACGCCTTCGCGCGAGCGCGCGACCTCGAAGACCGTCCCGACCACCTGCACGCTCACCGCGCCTGCGTCGACGTTCCAGCTCCGCGGCCCGCCTGGCGTGACCTCGAAACGCGCACGTCCACGCCGCAGCGCGAGCCCGAGCGCCCGCGTGTCGTTCGCGAGCACGTCGAGCCGCGCGTCCTCGTCGACCACGACGCGCGACGCGTCCGAGAGCCGCACCTCTCCGCGCAGTCGGTCCGGCAAGGGCGCGTCGTTCGCGAGCCGCAGCTCGGGGGAGATCGCCACGCGGTCGCTCGGCTCGGCGTCCCACACGCTCCCCGCGATCCCCAGGATCGTCAGACCCACGAGCCCGGCGAGCGCGAGCGTTCGTCGTCCGCTCGGAGCCCGCGGCGCGCGTCGTCGCCGCACCACCTCGGTCCACACCCGCTGCACGCGCGCCTCGTCCGCTTCGGGGCGGAGCGCTTCTCGGGCTCGTTCGAGATCAACCATCACGAGCCTCCTCGAAGCGAAGCGCGATCGCCGCCTCCGCCCGCGCGACGCGACGTTTGATCGTCGCCAGCGAGCAACCCGCGAGGTCGGCCGCCTCCGCGAGCGCGTATCCCTCGAGCACGACCAGCACCCACGCGGTCCGCGTGTCCCACTCCAGCGTGTCGAGCGCGCGATCGAGCAGCGCGAGCTCTGCGCGCGCCTCGTGCCCCGCGTCGCTCCGTGCCTGCGCGACGAGCGGCTCGTCGTTCGTGTCCATCCGCTCGAGGCCGATCCACCGAAGGAGCCGTCGGCGTCGGAAGATCTTGTGCACGCGGTGTACGGCGATGCGCACGAGCCACGCCCCGAGGCGCTCCGGCTCACGCAGCTTGCCGAGGTCGCGCAGCGCTTCGACGAAGGTGTCTTGCACCACGTCGTCCACGTCCGCGCTTCGCCGCAGCAGCCGCGCCGCCACGGCCGTCACCCGGTGTACGTGGCGCCGGTAGATCGCCTCTTCGGCCCAACGATCGCCGCCGAGCGCCCGCGCGACGAGGACCGCGTCCGGGGTGCTCGGGCGGGGGAGGCGCGCGATCTCCGCTGGCAGCGGCGCGCGAGCGACGAACGACGTCATGAAGGTGAGGGCCGCGAGGGCCGGAGATCGGCTCACCGGGCGGCTGCTCGCGTTCGATCTCCGACGGGGGCCGCGGCTCACGATTCTCGGTCGGTCGGGGCAGCGGCCGACGATGCTTCTCGTATCGCCGTCGAACGGCGTCATTCATTCGTTCATTCATGGAACGACGAACCTCGGTGAGCCGATTCTCGTCCCGCGCGGCCCTCTCCTTCGCGACCGACGACGTCGTCGCAGGAGGAGCTCGATGCGAACCTGGATCACCATCCTCTGTCTCGGAGCGCTCGTGGGGTGTTTCGAAGAAGAGACACAGAAACCCGTGCTCGGGACGAACCCGTCACACCCCGTTCGCGATGGCGGAGGCATCGAGTGTTACGACCCCGCGCTCTGCGAGCCGACGCCCTTCGACGCGGGCGTCCCCGAATGCTTCGTCGACGACGGCGGGTTCACGTCGTGTCCCCAGCCGCTCGACGCCGGAGCTCCGGAGTGTTTCTTCGACGATGGTGGATTCACGGTTTGTCACGTCCCCGAAGACGCGGGGATTCCGGAATGTTTCCTCGACGACGGTGGCTTCACCGTCTGTCCGGCGCCCGATGACGCGGGCGTGCCGGAGTGTTTCGTCGACGAGGCCGGGCTCGTGCACTGCCCGTCCCCCGCCGACGGCGGCACCCCGGAGTGCTTCGAGCCCGACGGCACCCCGTGCGGCGAGCGCCCCGACGCGGGCTTCGACCCCTACGCATGATCTCGCTCGACGCGAGCACCGCAGGCGCGAGTCGTCGGTGCGAGAAGGTCGGTGCGAGAAGGTCGGTGCGAGAAGGTCGGTGCGAGCGGGAGCGAGAACGGCCGACGCGAGAACGCTCACCTCGGCCGACCCGTGACCTTCGATACGATGCGCCGGTGCAGCCCGCGGAGTTCCTCTACTGGTCCCGCATCGATGCGCCGAGCGTGAAGCGGCTCCGCGCGATCGCCACGCGCGTCTTCGGCTTCGACCCCGCCCCCTCCGACGACGTCGTGAGGACGATCGCGTCGATGTACTACGACGCCGATCCCCTCGCGGAGGCGTTCGTCGACGAGGTCTACCTCGCGCGTGGCTACGAGGTCGGCCGCGCGATGCTCGATCGCGCGCTGACCGAAGGCGTCGGCGCGATCGAAGACGCGCCGGCCTCGTTGCGCGCGCTCTTCGAGGACCTCGATCGCGACCCCGTCTGGGTCGATCGCGCGCGGGTCGATCGCGGCGCGAAGGTCTTCCGCCGCTGGGGCACGGCGGTGTTCCGCTTCGCGGGCGCGATCACGCTCGCGGCGTACACCGAGAGCTCGGTCGCCAAACCGCTCGCGCTCACCGGCGCATACGCGGGCGCCAGCACGCGCCACCGCTTCCTCGAGACGGCGTCGTTTTGGATCGACGTCTCGGAGCCCGGCGGCCTCGAGCAGGGGGCGCCCGGTCGCGCGGCCGCGCTGCGCGTCCGCATCATGCACGTCTTCGTGCGGCGTCGGCTGCTCCAGCATCCGGAGTGGGACCTCGCCGCGTGGGGCGTGCCGATCAGCCAAGCCGACGCGCTGCTCACGTTGATGGGCGGCAGCGTCGCGCCCGGCGTCGCGCTGCACGCGATGGGCTACCGCACGAGCCGCGACGAGATCGAAGACGCGATGCACTTCTGGCGCTACGTGGGCCACCTCATGGGCGTGCGTCCGCGCTGGTTCCCCGCCGACGTACGCGAAGCGATGCAGCTCGCGTTCGTGACCTTCCTGAAGAACGCGGAGCTTGCGGGCGACGACGGCAAACGGCTCTGCGAGTCCTACGTGGAGGCCTTCACTCCGAGCGACGACCCGTCACGCCCTTGGTCACGTCGTGTCGCCGACGCCTTCGAGCATGGCGTGCACCGCGGCTACACACGTTTCTTCATGCCGCCCCACCTCTACCGCCGCTTCGAGCTCCCCCCCGCGGGCCTCTGGGCGCTGCATCCGATCGTGCGCGCGCCCTTCGTGTTCGCGGCCGAGACGCTGCGACGCCGCTCCTCCCGCCTCGACGCGCTCGCCGATCGTGTGGCCCGCACGCAGCGCCGTCGCTGGCTCGATCGGCAGCTCGAAGGCAAACGCGCCGCGTTCAAGCCGGTGCAGTCGTTCCAGCGCTGAGCCGCGCGGCGATCGACGAGTGAGGTCGCGGTCCGGGTCTCGGCCCGCGAGTCGCGGTGGGCGAGCTCGATGCTCACGCATCGAATCCAGCGCGCACCTCGAGCTCGATCGATGCGGAGCCGAGCGAAACGAAGAACGCGCGCTCAGGTGTCGAGCTTGCGAAGCAACGCCTCGTAGCTGATCCGGCAGCGCTGCCGCTGGCCGTTCACCGTCGCGTCGTAGCTCCGGGTGCCGCGCCCCGTGAAGCGCCGACCGTCGTGCGCGAGCTCGAAGTGCGACTCACCCGCGCTCGGTCCGGTCTGGCCGCGCATGCGCGCGTCGCCGATCACCGCGTTCGACGAGGACACCGTGAGCTCCCAGGTCGGCCAGTAGCTCGAGTTGAGCAGGCTCATGCTCATGGTCCGACTGCCCGGGATGCCGTCCACCGCCGCGAAGTACGACGACACGAACCCCGTGCGCTCGCCGTCGCCGCAGGTCGCGTGGTCGATGCGGGTCTGGAACACGTAGAGCCCCGGACCCAGCACCGTCTGTCCCGTGTCTTGGGCCGGTGCGCTCGGCGGCACGAGCAACGACAACGACGCCACCAGCGCGGCGGCAACGGCAGCCCTTCGCGTGGAACGAGGCCGCAGTTTCGTCGAAGACCGCCTGGTCGATCGCATCGGCTCGGACGTGTCCATTTGCGGCGTGCTCATCGCGGATCCTCCGGAAACGATGGGGCTTCGTCACCTTCGACCTCCCACGGGGGTCGCTCGCGAGGAAGCCGAGGCGGGGTGGACGAAACGAAGCGCACGCGCATTCGCTCCGCCCTCACGGGCCCACGCAACGCGAGCCCGCGACGAGCCTACCGTTCAGCGGCCCGCCCGCACCAGACGTCCGGGACGCGCGCCCGTTAGCCTGCCGCCCTCCGCGATCACCACGCCGCTGGCGATCGTAGCCACGTACCCCTCCGCCCGCTGCATCAGCCGCTGCCCGCCGGCGGGCAGGTCACGCTGCATCTTCGGGTGCAGGAGACGCAGGTGGTCGAAGTCGATCACGTTCAGATCGGCCTTCATTCCGACCTCGATCGTCCCGCGGTCCGTGAGCCCCACGAAGCGCGAGGTGTCGTGGGCCTGCATCTTCACCATCTTCTCGAGCGCGAAGCGCTTCTCGCGGTCGCGAGCCCAATGCGTCATCAAGAACGTCGGGAAGCTCGCATCACACACCGTACCCACGTGCGCGCCACCGTCCGACAACCCGGGAAGCGCGAGCGGGTGCGCGAGCATCTCGTGCACCACGTCGAGGTTCATGCCGGTGTAGTTGTAGAGCGGGAAGTAGAGCAGGGCCTCGCCGTCCTGCTCCAGCAGCGCGTCGTAGATCACGCTCAGCACGGGTTCCCCGCGCCGCATCGCCTCCGCCGCGAAGCACTCCTTCACGCTCGGCTCGTAGCGCGGGTCCTCGCCGAGCCGGAAGAGCCGCATCGCGACCAGGTTCAGGTTCTGCAGGAAGTGGTCGGCGAGCGGCGGGATGGGCGTTCCGTCGCCGCTCACGGGATCGCTCTTCTCCGACAGGATGCGCTTCTTCAGCTCCGGATCGCGCATCTTCGCGACGCGCTCCGCGAGCGGCAGGTGCGCGATCGCCTTGTAGGACGGGAAACCCATGAAGGGCTGGAAGGTCGCCTGCAGCCCGAGCATCACGCCGATCGCGCGCGCCCCGACCTGGCATCGCACCGTGAGCCCCTCGTCGCACGCCTTCTGCGCGCCTTCGAGGATCCATCGCCATTGATTCGGCGAATGATCACGCTGCATGGTCGAGATCGACATCGGTCGCTGCGCCGCGCGCGCCATCTGGATCAACAGATCGAATTCTTCGTCGAAGCGACCCCGCTCCCCCTTCGGGAACTGGTTCATGTCGAAGTCCGACACCGCTTGGATCACGCCGTGCGAGAGCCCCTCGAACGCGCGCCCGAGCCCGACGAGCTCCTGCAGGGTCGACTCGCTCGCGGGCGTGGCGGCACCGTGCACCGAGCGGTGGTTGTCGGAGCGCCCGGTCGAGAACCCGACCGCGCCTTCCTGCAGGGCGCCGCGGAGCAGCGTGCGCATGGCCGCGACGTCGGCTTCGGTGGCGACCTCGTCCGCCACCGCGCGCTCGCCCATCACGTACACACGCAGCGCGTCGTGCGGCACCTGGCAGAGGAAGTCGATCGCGTGCGGCATGCGATCGAGGGTCGACATGTACTCGCCGAAGCTCTCCCAGCCCCACGTGATGCCCTCGGCGAGCGCAGAGCCCGGGATGTCCTCCACGCCCTCCATCAGCTCGATGAGGGTCGTGTGATCGCTCGGCCGCACGGGCGCGAAGCCGACCCCGCAGCTCCCGAGCACCGCGGTGGTCACGCCGTGGATCGACGAAGGCGCGAGCTCTTCGTCCCACGAGATCTGTCCGTCGTAGTGCGTGTGGATGTCGGTGAAGCCCGGCGTGACGATCGCGCCATGCGCGTCGATCGTGCGCTTCGCGGCGCCGTCGACCTTTCCGATCGCGACGATGTGCCCGTCCTTCACCGCCACGTCGCCCGCGAAGCGCTCGCGCCCCGTGCCGTCGACGATCGTGCCACCCCGAATCACCAAGTCGTACATCACGTCACCCCTGCTTCCAACCGACACTGCTTCGAATCGACACTGCTTCGAACCGACACTGCTTCGAACCGACACCTCACGAGCTCGGGCCCCACCCGCGCTCGCATCACTCGTCACGCGTCCGTGCCCCGAACGTCGCGCGCCAGCACCGCGAGATCCTTCTCGCCTTCGCCTTCCGCGATCAGCGCGTCCATGCGCGCGCCCACCGCGGGCAACACCGTGAGCGGTCGCCCTCGAGCGGCATCCACCATCAATCCCTGATCTTTGCGCGCCATCGCGAGCGTCCACGCCGTGCCGTAATCGCCCGCCGCCATCTTCGCGCCGCGCGCCCGCAGCACGTTGCGCAGGTCGAAGTCCTGGAAGAGCCCGAGCACGTCGTTCGGCTCCACGCCCTGCGCCATCGCCATCGTGAAGACGTCCGCGAGACCGCCGATCATCGCGAGGATCATCCCGTTCCCCGCGAGCTTCAGGGTGGCCGCGCGGTGTCCTTCTTCGCCCGCGAAGAGCAGCACGCCGGTGGTCTCGGAGAGCCACGGCGC
>CALJLK010000405.1 GCA_937982655.1 uncultured Sandaracinus sp. | reverse complement strand
GGCCCCATCGGGGCTTCATGCCCCGTGGGGGAGGGGCTGGCGACAGCCCCTCGAGAAACAGAGGTCTCGTGATGCCCAGCGTGTTGCTCGTCGACGACGAGAAGTCGTTTCGTCTGATCCTCGAGTCCGCGTTGGCGGCCGAGGGGTACGAGGTGCGCACCGCGGCGGACGTCCGATCCGGGCGCGCGGCGTGGAGGCTCGCGCCGGCAGACCTCGTCATCCTGGATCGCAACCTTCCCGACGGAGACGGCGTCGAGCTGCTCAAGGAGCTACGCGTCGAGCGCGACGAGCGAAACCTCGACACCACCTTCCTCGTCGTGACGGCGTACGCGGACGTCGACAACGCGGTGCTCGCGCTCAAGCACGGCGCGGACGACTACGTGACCAAGCCGGTGCAGCTCCCCGATCTCCTGGTGAAGCTGCGCAAGGGGCTCGAGCGGCGCGCGCTCGAGCGCCAGGTGCAGGCGCTGCGGCGTGGTGCGCCCGACGTCGCGTCGATCCTGCGTCGTTCGCGGAGCCCCCGGATGCAGCGCGTGATCGAGATGGCGGAGCGCGTGGCGGAGAGCCCCGACACGCCGGTGCTGGTGCAGGGCGAGAGCGGGAGCGGCAAGGATCTCGTCGCGCGTTTCATCCACGAGCGCACGACGGCGCGCGCGAGCCACGCGTTCGTGGAGCTCAACTGCGCGGCCATCAGCGAGCAGCTCGCGGAGAGCGAGCTCTTCGGGCACGAGCGCGGCGCGTTCACCGACGCGAAGACGGCCAAGCGTGGTCTGCTCGAGCTGGCGGATGGAGGCACGATCTTCCTCGACGAGATCGCGGACCTCGGGCCGAGCGTGCAGGGCAAGCTCCTGCGGGTGCTCGAGACGATGCGGTTTCGTCGGGTGGGCGGGACGCAAGATCGCGCCGTCGACGTGCGCGTGATCAGCGCGACCCACCGCGATCTCGCCGCAGAGGTGGAGGCGAAGCAGTTCCGCCTCGACCTGTACCACCGACTCGACGTGTTCCATCTCGTCGTCCCTCCGCTGCGCGAGCGCCGTGAGGACGTGATCGAGATCGCGACGCAGTTCATGGGGGAGACCGCGCGTCGGCTTCGGCGACCGATCGAGGCGATCTCGAAGGAGGCCGCCGAGGCGCTGCTCGCGTACGACTTCCCGGGCAACGTGCGCGAGCTGCGCAACGTCATCGAGCGCGCGGTGATCCTCGAGACCTCGAACGAGCTCACCACGCGTTCGATCGTGCTCGGTCGTGCGACGTCGACCCACGAAGAGAGCTCGAGCTTTTTGCGGGCCGAGGTCGGCCCGAACGGCGAGCCTCCCACGCTGCGGGAGGTCGAGGCGACGTACGTCACGAAGGTCCTCGAGCTGGTGGCGTGGAACAAGACGCGTGCGGCCAAGATCCTCGGGATCACGTTCCCGACGATTCAGAAGAAGATCCAAGACTACGGGCTCGAGCGCTGAGCTTCGTCGGCGACCTCTCGCCAAAGCCGCGAGGCCGACGCGCCGACCGCGCGCTTGCTCCACCGAACGGAGCGTGCGGGGGCCTCGACACGAGGGTCGACCGTTCGCGGACTCGCCGAAGGCGATTCGTAGCCGCAGAAGGCTCACCCATCGACGACGACGGATCTCTCGAAAACCGCGAGGGATCTGCGCGCAACTCTTGCGTGATGCACGTTCGTGTTTTCAGCGTCGTTTTTTTCTGAGCCGCCGCTGTGCAGTAAAGGTACGTTCCCCGCCATGAGACAGCTCGGTGCAGTCTTCTTGCTCCTCTCGCTGGCCTGCCAAGGCACGATCAGCGACCCCGAAGGTGGCGGAGGCGGTGGCGCCACGTCGCGCATGTGTCGCAACGCCGACGCCGTGATCCTCGGGACCGCGCCGATGCGGCGTCTCACCGGACGGGAGTGGGCCAACTCGGTGCGTGACCTGGTCGGCGTCGTGAACCTCGAGCTGCCTTCGATGCCACCCGACGGCACGAGCACGGCGTCGTTCGAGAACGAAGCCCTCGCGCTCGGTCCCTCCGAGCTGCACGTGAACCGCTGGGAGCAAGCCGCGTTCGACGTGGGCGGGCTGGTGGCGACCGAGCCGGCGGTACGCGCTCGCAACGTGCCGTGCGGCGAAGCAGACGGTGACTGCGCGCGGCGCTTCGTGGAGGCGTTCGGACGGCGCGCGATGCGTCGACCGCTCACCCGCGAGGAGAGCGATCGCTACGTCGCGTTCTTCGAGGCGCAGCGAGCGTCGATCGACTTCGACGCCGCGATCCAGCTCACGGTGGCGGCGTTCCTTCAGACGCCACAGTTCCTCTACCGCCTCGAGCTCGGTGGGGATCGCGTCCGCGACGCGCAGGTTCGGCTCACCCCGCACGAGGTCGCGAGCCGCCTCTCGTATCTCTTGTGGGAGAGCATGCCGGACGACGTGCTCTTCGCGGCTGCCGACGCGGACGATCTGCGCAGCGCGGATCAGATCGAAAACCAGGCGCGCCGGATGCTCGCGGATCCTCGCGCACGCCTCGCGGTCCGCGACTACTTCCGCCAGTGGCTGCACCTCGACCGCGTCGCGAGCGAGCTGAAGCTCCCCGAGATCGCGCCCGAGTGGAACCCCACGGTGGCTGCGGCGGCGCGCGAAGAGTCGATGCGCTTCGCCGAGCACGTGTTCTTCGAGGGCACGCTCTCCGACCTCTTCACCTCGCGCGTGGGCTTCGTTCCTCCCGAGCTCGCGCCGCTCTACGGCGTGACCTCGCCGGGCGTCGACACGGCGATGGAGCTGCCGCCCGAGCGCGCGGGCATCCTGACTCGCGTTGCGTTCCTCGGTGGCGAAGCGCGCGAAGCGAACGGTTCGCCTCCGCTGCGCGGCGTGTTCGTGCTCAGCCGACTGATGTGCACGCCGCCGGGCTCGCCGCCCGCCGACGCCGACACGTCGCCGCCGGTGCTCGATCCTTCGATGGGACCGCAGACCAACCGCATGCTCTTCGAGGAGCGCACGTCGCCCGATCGTTGTCAGAGCTGCCACGAGCGGATCGACGGCTTCGGGTTCGGCTTCGAGAACTACGACACCGCCGGCCGCTTCCGCACGACCGACAACGGGCTGCCCGTCGACGCCACGGGGCTCGCGCTCGGGCTCGGCGAGGAAGCCGACGGGGTCTACGACGGTGCGGTCGACCTCCAGCAGCGCTTCGCGCGCAGCGACACGGTCAGCGACTGTGCGGTCGAGAAGTGGTTCGTGTACGCGAACGGACGCACACCCGAGGCGGAGGACGCCTGTCACCTCCGCACGCTCCAGGACGAGTTCGAGGCCGCGGGCGGCGATCTCGACGAGCTGCTCGTCCGAATGGTCCGCCGTCCCGAGTTCGTGCTGCGCCCCGAGATCACGGAGGCCGAGTGATGAAGGTCGATCGTCGTCGTTTCCTCACCGCGCTCGGAGTCGGCGCGGGATCCCTCTACCTCCCGTCGTTGCTCGGGCGTGGGGCTCGCAGCGCCGCGCAGCCGCCGGCGCCGCCGAAGCGCCTCGCGTTCTTCATCACGCCGCACGGCATGGTGCCGCCGACGTGGCAGATGCGCGATCCCGCGTCGCTGACCCGGGACCACGAGATCGATCTGCGCAGCCTCGCGGAGTCGGACTTCAGCCGGATCTTCCAGCCGCTGCACCCGCTGCGGAACAAGCTGCTCATCCTCGACAACCTGACGATGGCGACGTCGATCGCGGAGTCCAAGCGCGTCCGCAACGGGATCGGGCACGACGGAAACGAGCACCACCTCGGTCAGGCGCATCTGCTCACGAGCACGTGGTCGGTGCAGCGCTCGGGCGCGACCGCGATCGGCGGAGGGCGCAGTCTCGATCAGGAGATCGCCGCCGCGGTGGCGGTACCGGGTCGCATCGCGTCGCGCGTCTACGGCGCGAACCACCAGCACCCGTACAACTTCAACGCGGCCAACGAGCCGGCTCCGCGCGAGTCGAACCCGAGCACCGCGTTCCGCGACATCATGGGGCTCTTGCCCTCGGGGCCGTCCGAGCCGACGGCGCCGACGCGCGCGGATCGTCTGCGTGCGGCGCGCGGCAGCGTGCTCGACTTCGCGGCGGGCGAGTTCGAGCGGGTGAGCCCGCGCTTGTCGGGCGTCGACCGCGACAAGCTGCAGCGACACCAGCAACTCATCCGTGACCTCGAGATCACCTTCGGCGGCGGATCCGTCGGCGGAGGCGTCTCGTGCGACCCGAGCGTCACGCTCTCGGGCGACTCCGTCAGCCAGTTCGCGCAGCTCACCGCGCTCGCGTTCAGTTGCGACATCACGCGTGTGGTGTCCTTCGTGGCGCCGCACCTCACGAACGCGGACTTCGGGGCTCCCGGTCACCTCAACATGCACCAGGACATC
Source organism: uncultured Sandaracinus sp. (assembly GCA_937982655.1). Taxonomy (GTDB): domain Bacteria; phylum Myxococcota_A; class Polyangia; order Polyangiales; family Houyiibacteriaceae; genus JACKEH01. The sequence continues at coordinate 16,601 of CALJLK010000405.1, read as the reverse complement.
GCCCACAACTCGACGGAGGACGCGGGCGGATACTCGGCTGAGATGGCCGGCCACATGACGAACTACTACCGCGCATATGCGGCTCAGTTCGCGCGCTTCTGCCAGACGCTCGACTCGGTTCCCGAGGGTGACGGGACCCTCCTCGATCACACGGCGGTGGTGTGGTGCACCGAGCTGAGCACCGGCACCCATTGGCGCGATCGTATGCCGCGTGTCGTGGCGGGCGGCGCCGGCGGGTACTTCCGGCCGGGTCGTTATCTCTACTACGCGCCGACCAACCTCACGCCCTTCTCGTGGGGCGCGGCGGAGCGTGTCGGTCCGGCGGAATCTCACCTGCACGTGAGCCTGATGCACGCCATGGGGCTGACGGATCGTGACTCGTTCGGTCTCGCGGAGATCGAAGACAATGCGGGCGCGACGCTCTCGCTGCGCGGGCCGTTGCCTCGGTTGACGTGAGGTCGTGCGGGGTGATCGAGCGCTCGCTCGATGCGGCGGTGGCCGAACGAACGAGCGCTCGTTCGCTCCGCGATGCTCGTGCGGGGCGTTTCGCGGCGCTGCTCGTCGGGCTCGTCGGGGTCGCCGCTTGCGGTGACGGACCGAAAGCGGTCGACGCATCGGTCGTGGAAGTCGATTCGGGCGTCGATGCTGCCGACCCCTCGATCGACGCAGGCGCGCGGTGTGAGTGTCCTGCGTTCGAGCGCTGCGAAGCCGACGGCTGTGTCTGCGACGACGAGGCGCTGTGCGGGACGCGTGGGCACGCGGGCTTTCCGATGCGCATGCCGTCGGGGCGGTCGTTCCGTGTCGACGGCGAGGTCGTGATCGACGACGTCACCGGGCTGTCGTGGCAACGCGAGAGCGTCAGCTCGCGTCCCTGGGCCGACGCGCGGGCGTATTGCGCGTCGTTGGTCTCCGGCGGACGCGAGGATTGGCGTCTCCCCGCCCGCGTCGAGCTCGCGACGATCCTCGACGCGAGTCGCACACCGAGCTTCGACGCCTCGGTGTTCGCGGGCGCGGCCGACTACGTCTGGACGGCGTCGCGGCTCTCGGACGTGGCCGCGTACGCGATCTACTTCGGGCAGGGCGAGACGGTGAGCGCGGGCGTCGCCGTCGGCGGTGGACACGTCCGCTGCGTGGCGGGTGAGCGCGCGCCGGTGCCGCGGGGCACGGTGGACGGCGACGTCGTGGTGCACGGCGGGCTCCGTTGGGAGCGGGCGGTGACCGACGCGATCACATTCTCGGAGGCGACGTGCGGGGAGGGCGCGCGTTTGCCGACGCTCTACGAGCTGCACGATCTCGTCGACGAAGCGCGTGCACGGCCGGCAATCGACGTCGAGCTCTTTCCGTCGACTCCGTCGGCGCGCTTTTGGAGCGCGACGGAGCGCGACTTCGGGGAGATCGTGCAGTGGGTCGTCGACTTCGCGGACGGGCAGACGGCGCTGCTCGAGCGGGGCGGGCTCGCGCACGTGCGCTGCGTGCGCGATTGAAACGCGCGCGACGGCCCACTCTCGAGCGCGAACGACGTCCCTCGTGTGTCGACGCTCGCACGGTGATGCGGAACCCCGTAGCCTCGCGCCCCGATGTCGCGTGTCCTTCGCGAGCCGCTGCTCCACTTCGTGATTCTCGGCGCGCTCCTCTTCGCGATCGATCGTGTACGCACGCCCCGCGAGGAGGTGCCGCCGGTCGTCGTGACCGACGGATTCGTCGAGGGGTTGCGGCGCGAGTCGTTGCGCAGCACCGGGCGCGCGACGGAGGACGACGAGGCGCTGGTGCGCGCGTTCTTGCGCGAGGAGGCGCTGGTGCGAGAGGCGACGAGCCTCGGCCTCGCCGAAGGCGACGTGATCGTGCGTCGTCGGCTCGCGCAGAAGATGGAGTTCCTCCTCCGCAACACGGCGGAGGTCCCGCCGCCGACGGATGCGCAGCTCTTGGCCTTCTTGCGCGCGCATCCGGGCCGCTACCGCCGACCGCCACGGGTCACGTTCGAGCACGTGTTCTTCGACCGCGCGCGACGCACGGACGCATCCGCCGACGCCTCGGCGGCGCTCGAGCGTTTGTCGACCGGAGGATCGGAGGCGCCCGAGTCGCTCGGGGATCCCTTCTTGCGCGGCTACCGTTTTCCGAACGCCGACCTTCGCCGAGTGGAGGCGGAGCTCGGCGCGCCGGTCGCGGCATCCGTTCGCGAGGCATCGCTCGGCGCGTGGGTCGGCCCCGTCGAAGGTGTGCTCGGCGTGCACCTCGTTCGCGTGGAAGCGCGTGCGGCGTCGGAGGAGCCAGCGCTCGCGGAAGTGCACGCGGCGGTGGCGGCCGACTGGGAGGAAGCGCGTCGCGACGAAGCGCTCGAAGCGGAGGTGACGCGGCTCGTGGAGGCCCTCGCGGTGGAGCGGCGCGCGCGATGATCGGAGCGATCTCCAGCGCGGCGCGACGTCGCGTGAACCATCGGTGGCGCGCGTTGGCGGGCCTCGCGGGTCTCGCGTGGCTCGTGTGTTTCGCGTCTTCGGCGCGTGCGCATCCGACGGGCTTCGCGTTGCTCACGATCGACCAGCGCGCGGAGGGCGAGGTCGACGCGGTGTTTCGTGTGAGCGGCGCCGCGGACCGCGCGCGGCTCGTGGAGGTCGTGTTCCCAGCGGGCTGCTCCGAGCGCGCGCCGACCACGACGCGTGTGGTCTCCACGGGTATCGATCGGACGTTTCGGTTGCGGTGCGACGCGCTGCGCGGGGAGCTGGAGCTGCGCGGGTTGCCGGTCGATCTGCAAGCGCGGGTCGAGGTGCGCGAGGACGCGGGCGGCGCGATGCGAACGGTGGAGACGGCGGTGCTCGACGCGGGAAGGCCACGCGTTCGGCTCGGCGGCGCGTCTTCCGAAGGTGCGTTCGGTCGGTACCTCGTGCTCGGGGTGGAGCACATCGCGTTCGGGATCGATCACGTGCTCTTCGTGGTCGCGCTCGTGTTGCTCGTGCGCACGCCGCGACGCGCGATCCTCACCGCGACCGCGTTCACGCTCGGGCACAGCGTCACGCTCGCGCTCGCGAGCCTCGAGCTCGTCGACGTGGCCACGGCGCCCGTCGAAGCCTGCATCGCGCTCAGCGTGTTGCTCGTCGCCCGCGAGCTGCGAAGCGAGCGACCGAGCGCGATCCATGCGCATCCGGAGCTCGCGGCGGCGCTCTTCGGTCTGCTGCACGGGCTCGGCTTCGCGAGCGCGCTCTCCGAGATCGGGCTGCCGAGCGACGCGCTCGTCACGTCGCTCTTCGCCTTCAACCTCGGCGTCGAGCTCGGTCAGATCGCGCTCGTCGCGATCGGTCTCTCCCTGCTCGCGCTCGCGTCACGCCGACTCGACGAGCGCCGTCGCGCGCGTTTCGTGGAGACCCCGATCGCCTACGCGCTCGGAGCGGTGGCGGCATATTGGTCGATCGAGCGCGTGATCGCGGTGCTCTTCGCGTGAGCGACTACCGTGCACGTTCGTGCGCCCGGTCGCGGCGACTCGCGCGTGGTTCGCAGCGTCAGCGCGAGCGGCGCCGACGCCCGACGAGCCACCACGCGCCGAGCACGAGCGGCGCGGCGGCCGATCCGCCACCGCCCACGCTGCAGCCGCCGTCGTCTTCGCGCGGCTCGCCCGCGTCTGGGGGCGGCACGTCGGCCGACGCGGTGGATGCGGCGAACGTGCTCGCGAGCACGAGCACCGATCCGAACACGAGAGCACCAAACTGGGCACCGAGCATCGCGCGCATCAGGACTCCTCGTCGGCCACGTAGATGTAGAAGCCGGCCTTCTCGTTGGGCTTGTCCCCGGAGCTCTCGCTCCGCGACTCCGTTCCGTCGTCGAGCTTCTCCCCCGTCTCGCTCTTGCCGGGCGGGCGACGCACCCGTGTCTCCGTCTGCGAGGGTGTGACCGGCGGCGCGGGGGGCGGGGGCGGCATGCGCGGACCTCGGGTGTCCGTGCGCGCAGGCGGCAAGCTGCTCTTCGTCTCTTCGAGGAGCTCGGCTTCGAGCTCCTCCATCTCGGGGAGCAGGAAGTCGGACAGCCCGGCGAGCATCTCCGCGCGCTCGTCCGCGGAGAGCGATGCGGGATCGTCGTGCGCTTCGAGCGCCGGGAGCTCTTGGGTGGCGAGCACCTCCGGGCGCTCGCGGAGCGCGAGGCGTCGATCCTCACGCGCGGGGTAGAGCGTCTCCGCGTAGTCGCTCACCACGCGACCGCCGAGCGGGATGTCGTGCGCGCGCGCCACGTCTTCGAGCGCGCGGCGCAGCTCGCGCGTGCCGGGCGGGCGCTCGTCCACGTCGCGCGAGAGCACCTGCGCGAGCACCGCCTCGAGATCCTCTGGGTAGTCCCGTCGGTGCTCGCTCGGCGGGCGCGGCGCCTGCTGAAGCACCGCGTTGACGTAGGTGAGCCCGTCGCCCGGAAAGAGCCGCTGACCGGTCGTCATCTCGTAGAGCAGCACGCCCAGCACGAAGAGGTCGGCGCGGTGATCGACCGGTTGGTCCTTCGAGATCGCTTCGGGTGCGATGTAGCCGAGGGTGCCGCGGATGCCCTTCTCGCGCTCACGCTGACGCTGGCGGTGGTCGGCGCCGCCCGCGATGCCGAAGTCGAGGAGTCGCACCTGTCCGTCGCGCCCGAGGATCACGTTCTCGGGGCTCAGGTCGCCGTGCACGATCCCGAGCGGCTCGTCGCTCACGTCGTCGCGGCGCTCGTGCACGTAGCCGAGGATGTCGCAGAGCTGCAGCGCGACGCCGAGCGCGGCCTTCCACGGCATGATGCGACCGATGCTCTGCTCGGCGCGGCGCACCGCGCCGAGGGTCGGGCCGCGCACGTACTCCATCGCGATGTACCAGCGGCCGTGATCGAATCGGAAGTCGTAGACGTGCGGGATGCCGGGGTGCGCGAGCAGCGCGAGGATCGCGGCCTCGTTGCGGAAGTCGTCGAGGGCGGCGGGGCGCTCGCCGAGGTGCGGGTGCAGACGCTTCACGACTGCGGGGCGAACGAAGCCGCCGTCGCCCCATTGGTGGGCGAGATAGACGTCGCCCATGCCGCCGGTGGCGAGCTTGTCCACGAGCTCGAAACGTCCGAGCAGGTCGGCCATCCGCGGGAGCATAGCCGGGGTCTGGCCGTCGAATCGAGAGCGCTGCATTCGACGGGTCCGGGATTCCGAGGGCAGCGAATCGAGAGGGGCGACGGTCGAGAGCTGGTATCGTTCGCGCCGACGGGGGTGAGATGAAGGCCTGCCCGACCTGCAACCTTCAGTACCAGGACGAGCACGAGCGCTGCTTCGTCGACGACACGCCGCTCGTGCCGATGGCCGATCCGTGGATCGGCAAGACGCTGGCGGGGCGGTACCTGGTCGAGCGACCCATCGGCGAAGGCGGCATGGCGACGGTCTACCGCGCGCGGCACACGCTGGTGGATCGGCCGGTCGCGGTGAAGATCCTGAGCTCGCGCTTGATGAACGATCCCTCGCTGCGGGAGCGCTTCCGCCGCGAAGCGAAGAACGCGGCGGCGCTCGCGCACCCGAACATCATCGAGATCTACGACTACGGCGAGACCGACGGCGCGGTGTTCCTCGTGATGGAGCTGCTGCACGGGACCTCGCTGCAGACCTTCGTCGATCAAGGCCCGATGGATCCGGGGCGCGTCGCGGGGCTCGGGCTGCAGATCGCGCAGGGGCTCGCGCGCGCGCACGACTTCGACGTGATCCACCGCGACCTGAAGCCGGAGAACATCTTCGTCGTGCAGGCGGGGCCGGGGCGCGAGGTCGTGAAGCTGCTCGACTTCGGCATCGCGCGCTCGACCCACGACACGCGCCTCACGAACGCCGGTGAGATCTTCGGGACGCCGCAGTACATGGCGCCCGAGCGCATCACGAGCATCGACGCCGGACCGGCGGCGGATCTCTACGCGGTCGGCTGCATCCTCTTCGAGATGCTCACGGGCCGGCTGCCCTTCGAGTCGCAGGAGCTGACCGGCTACTTCATCAAACACATGCAGGAGCCGCCGCCGAAGCCTTCGGAGCTGGCGCCGCAGTGTCCGCGCCGGCTGGAGGAGCTGATCCTCAAGCTGCTCGAGAAGAAGCCCGAGAACCGGCCGGTCGACGCGCACGCCGTGATCAAGGAGCTCCAAGCGCTCGCTCCCAAGGGAGGCTCCGTCCCCGCGCCTCCCATCCCGACGCCGAGCCGCCCCATCGCGGCGCCGACGCTGCCGCCGACCACCCTGGAGCGTTGGGCGCGACGCACCGCCATCTTCGAGCAGATGCTCCAGCACGCGTTCGGACAGAGCCCGGTGCCGAACGATCTGCGCGCGCTGCTCGACGGGATCCGAAACGCGCTGCGGCGCGTGCACGAGCTGCGCAGCGAAGGTCTCAAGGAGCAGCGCAAGCTCGAGGAGCTCGAGCGCGAGGCGCGCGACACCCGCGCGCGGCTGGGCTTCGCGGTGCAGTCGCTCGCGGAGGATCTCTCGCTCGCGCGCGAGGCGGCGCGTCAGGCCGGCCAAGAGGTGCAGCCGTACTTCGACGCGGAGAACCAAGCGAAGAGCGCATACGATCACGCGCTCGGGCGGCTCGAGACGAGCGGCGGCTTTCGGGTGCTCGCCGCGCCGGACGAGGGCTTCGCGCGCACGCTGCGCGAGCTCGCGGACGCAGTCGATCGCTGGGGACTCACGCGCGGTGCCGCCGACAAGGCGCGGCGCTGGCTCGAAGCGAAGCGGCGCGAGGTGGAGGACCTCGAGCTGCAAGTGCGCACGCTGCGCGCGAACCTCGAGCGCACCGAGAACGAGTACGTCGAGAAGCGTCAGTCGAGCGAGGGCGTGCTCACGACCGGTTCGGGGGAGGCGCAGGCGCGCGAGCAACAGCTCATCCAGATGGCGACGCAGTTCTGCGATCGCCTGCGCGGCGAGAGCCGGCTCCGCGAGCTCTTCGCGCGGCTGGAGCAGGAGAGCTGAGAGACGGCCCCACTTGCTCAAGTGGCTCAGTGCAGCGTGTGCTGCCGACCTTCGTGCTCGACGGTGGGAACGTCGGCCTCGCGTCCCTGGGGCGGGTCACCGCTGACGAGGATGCGCAGCACGTCTTCTTCCTCAGCGCGCTCCCGCTGCTGCTCGGCTCGGCGTGCCTCCGCGAGCGCCGCGAGGCGGTCGATCGCGTCGTCGTGGGCCTTCTCCTCCGCCGCCATCGCGCCGAGCCTCTGCTTGGCCTGTCGGCGACGCTTCCGCCACGCGAGGAGCAGGAGCACCACTCCGACCGCGGGGAACGTCGCGCCGCCGATCACCATCGGCAGGGTGCCCATGCGCTCGGTGATGGCGGCGTTCCACTCGCGGTCGAGCTGAGTCGGGGTGAGCGCGTAGGCGTCGAGCAGCGCGTCGTCGAAGGTTCGACCGTCGCGCAGGTGGCGGACCAGCTCGCGAAACCGGATTCCGTCGGGATCTTCGCGGCGCAGGAACGACACCACGTCGGCGGACTGGGCGTACGCGAGACTCACCTCGTGGACGCGTGCGGGGAAGCGACCGTCGAGCTCGTCCAGCGAGAGCAGCGCCTCCTGCACGTGCGCGTTCCAAAGCACCTGGAACCGGTCGAGGCTGCGCTCTTCGGCGTGGTGGATGGCGACCCCTTCCACGAACCAGCGCGGCAGCTCGCTCGAGCCTTCGCCCACCGCGCGTCGCAGCGAGACGTGGGAGAGCTCGTGGACGAGCACCTGCGCGAGCTCGGGCGGCGTCCAAGTCTCGGGGGCGGTCTTCGTCAGGAGGATCACCCCGAGCGCGGGGTAGGCGACCCCCGAGGCATACGTCGGAGGTGGGGCGCCGCGGGGCGCGAGCCGGCGCATCTGTTCGGGGTTGCGGGCGAGCCGCACGACGATGGCGTCGTCGACGTCTTGCCCGAGATCGTGCTCGAGCCGCGGCCACGCTTCTTCGATCACGGCGTGCAGCGCGTCGCGGGTGGCTTCGTCGCCTTCGGGGTAGGTCCACCGCACGTCACCGAGGGTGGTCTCCGAGTAGCCCTCGGGGGCCGGCGGCAGCTCGCCCCGCATTCCCCCGCCCACGATCCAGTCGTGTTGCGCGCGAACGCGCGGCGGTGAAACGAACGTGGCGATCGCGAGTAGCGCGAGGAGCAGGAGCCGGACGAGTGCGCCCATGTTCCTCGGTCGTCGTCGTGGCCGTCGCGTCACTCCCGCCGCACCCCGTCGGCGAAGGGTAGCCGAGCGCGCGGGTGCGATCGAGATCGGTCGGCTTCGCGGACTGCGTCCGCTTCGCCTCGCACGAATCCGCTTCGATTCGCCGCTTGCCAGCTCGACCTCGGTTCTCGCATCGTCCCGACGATGAAGAACGTCCTCGTGCTCTTGCTGGTCGGTTGGGTCGGTTGCGGTGCGAGCGCTCCGTCGACGGAGACCCCGGGCTCCTCGGAGGCGACCGAGGCCATGGTTCGCTGGGTCGCCGACTCACGCGGGGACGACGCGGTCAGCGGTGCGCCGATGACCGAGCTGCGGGTCGAGGTGAGCTTGGACGGCGGTGCGCCGCAGGCGATCGCGATCGGTACGCTGCCCGGCTGCGCAGCGGTGGAGATCGGCGCCGCGCCCGTGCTCGCGAGCGTGCACTGTTTCTGGGCCGGTGCGGGCGACACGCTGCGGGCCGAGCATCGCGACGGAGCGATCGTGGTCACGCGTCAGGGTGAGGACTCGCAGGTCGAGGGCGAGTTCGAGGTGCAAGAGGTCGGTCGCGTCGTCGTGGGCGGAGCGGCGGTTCGTCTCGTCGAGTGAGATCACCCGAAGCCCATGGCGCGCGCGTCGAACGCCGCGCGTCGGCGCTCGGCGTCCACGCGAACCGCGACGGAGCGCCCGGGTTGCACCGCGGGGAGCACGTGCGGGGGCAAGAACCAGCGGACCTCGATCACGTGCCCGTCGACGTTCAGGCGCACGAGGAAGAGGTCGTCCTCCGGTGGATCGAGGGCGATGCGCTCGACCGTCGCGAGGGCGGGCGTGCCGTGGGTCAGGAGGTCGTCGTTCTCGGTGCGCAGGCGGTGGTGACGCCAGACGAGGAAGCCCGCGAACCCGACGAAGACGAGCACGACGAGCGCGATCCCGACGGTCTCACTCATGCGCCCTCACGTCCTCGAGCTCGTGTCCGGGCGCTTCGCCGTGCGCCGGCGGGTGCTCGGGAGTCGAGTGCTCGCTCGAGGGTTCGGTCGAGGGCTCGGCGGTGGGTGCGAGTCCGAGGGCGGCGCGAACCCGCGGGCGCTGCTGCGCGCTCGGGTCGGGATCTTCGCCGTCGCGCGCGGCGCGGAGGGCACGTGCGCGCAGGATCTCGAATCGCGTGAGCAGCGAGCGACGCCGCAGGATCAGCGCGCGGCCATGCTCGACCAGCGCGCGCTGACGCGCCGCCGCCTCCGAGGATCCCGGGTCGGGGCGCACGCCGCCTTGCAGCTCTTCCCCGCGTCGCGCTTCCGCTTCTGCGGCCTCGAGATCGGGGAGCAGACGTGCGAGCGCCGTCTCGAGATCGTTGGCTGGGAGCGTCGGGGACGCGCTCTCGATCACGAGGCGGCACGCGGCGCGCGCGGCGTCGGCGTCGCGTGGTCCGTCGCTCGGCTCGGCCGCCCCGAGCACGAGGCTCTGCCCCGGCTGCAGCGTGATCGTGCGGAGCTCGCCCGCGTCGTCGAAGGCGACCGCGTCGATACGTCCGGAGAGCGCGGCCACGAAGGTGCTCGCGGCGGCGTTCGCGGCGACCCAGACCTCGCCCGAGCCTTCGATCACCACGCTTCCGGACGGGGTGCCGACGCGCAGCGGGGGGCGCGCGCTTCCACCCTCGGGGGGCAGCTCCGCGTGGAGCACGCCGGACGCGAGGATGACCTGCGCGGGCGCTTCGGACCCGACGCGCGCCGTCGTCTCGGGCTGCAGCGTCACGCGACCGCCTTCGCGGAGATCGAGCACCAGCGCGCTCGCGCCGCTCTCGATCGTCGCGGTGTCGCCGAGGCGTTGTCCCGCGCGAAACGTCGACTCTTGCAGGTTCTCCACGCGCACCACGCGCGCGAGCGGAGGCGGGCGCGTGTCCTCGGGAGTCGGCGGGAGCATGGGCGGCTCGTAGGGGCGCTTCGTCGCCGCGCTCATGCCCGCGTGCGTCTCGTCCGTCGCCGGATCGCCCGCGTTCGTCGGGGGATTCGAGTCGCCGCACGCGACGAGCGACGCGAGCAATCCGAGCCATGCGGCGCGGGATCGCGTCGTTCGCGGCGTCCGCGAGCACTTCGGCGACAAGAACGTCGACTGCTTCGATCGCCACGTCGTGCGGGCGCGCGCCGAGCTCACGGCTCCTCGTCCTTCGTGTCCGCGAGATCGTCCATGCTCATCTCGGGATCGGTCATCTCGATCGCGACGAGCCCCGCGAGATCCTCGACCTTCGTGGACTCGCCGAGCAGCTCGACCGTGAGGTCCTCCGCCGCGAGCGCCTCGCGGGCTTGGCCGAGCTCGCGCGACGTGTTGCGCAGGCGCTGCGCGAGGACGCCGAGGAAGCTCCAGAGCAGCTTCACCGCGACGTCGTGGTCCTTGCGGATCATGTCGAAGAAGTCGCGTCGTTTGATCGCGAGGAGCTTCGAGTCTTCGGTCGCGGTGACGGTCGCGGAGCGTGGCGCCTTGTCGACGAGCGCCATCTCGCCGAAGTGTTGTCCCGGGCCGAGCTCGGTGATCGTGGTGCCGCCCGAGTGGATCTTCACCTTGCCCGTGAGGACCACGAAGAGCTCGTCGCCCTCGTCGCCTTCTTCGACGACGCTCTGATCCTTCTTGAAGGGCCGCACGCTCGTGATGTTCAGGATGCGCACGAGCTCCTGGAACGTGACGAACCGGAAGAGCGGCATCTTGTGGAGGATGTCGAGCTTGAGGTTCACCTCGCGCGAGAGCTTGTCGACGCCGCTCTCGTCGTCGGGGACGCGCACGACGATCGCGGTGATGTTGTCCTTGCCGCCGCGCTCGTTCGCGAGATCGATGAGGTGCGGCGTGAGGTTCTCTTCCGGGATCTCCTCGAAGAGCCGGCGGATCTCGGCTTCTTCGAGGTAGCCGTGCAGGCCGTCCGAACAGAGGAGGAAACGGTCGCCGGGCAGCACGTCGAAGTCGAAGACGTCGACCTCCACGCTCTCGTAGACGCCGACCGCGCGCGTGACCGCGTTCTTGTATTGGACCTTCTCGATCTGCTCGCGCGTGAGGCGGCCGCGCTTGAGCAGCTCGTTGATGAGCGAGTGATCCTCGGTGAGCTGGTGCACCGAGCCTTGGCGGTAGAGGTAGATGCGCGCGTCGCCGACGTGGGCGATGAAGCCGCGGCTGCCGAGGATGAGCAGCGCGTCGAGCGTGGTGCCCATGCCGCGCTTGCCTTCGTCCTTCACGCCCTCGTTGTGGACGGTGGAGCAGGCTTGCTGGACGCTCGCCTCCATCAGGCGCAGCACGTCTTTGCGCGTGGTGCCGCCGTGGCCTTGCTCGAACTCGTCGAGGGCGTCGCGCTCGGCCGCGAGGGCTTCGCGCACGGTGCGCGCGGCGAGGCTGCTCGCGACCTCGCCGGCCGCGTGACCGCCCATGCCGTCGCAGACCACGAAGAGGCCGAGCTTCTTGTCGACGAGGAAGCTGTCCTCGTTGTGGTCTCGCACGCGACCCACGTCCGTGGCGGGCCAGAAGCGAAGGCCTGCGGCCTCTTCCGTCATGCGGTCGGTCCTTTGTCTCGCGCGCGCGCCGGGAGGCACGTGCGTCTTCGTTCGCGGCGCATGGCTCGCCAGCGCTATCCGTTCGGGCTCGAGCAGCCTCGGCTGTCGCTTCTCGGAGACGGCATGCGGGTCGCGACCCCGGCCCCGATCGGCGGCCATTCTCCTCGGGGCCACTTCGCTTTGCAACGCTCGCGTGGCGCGTGTACTACGGCCGGCTGGTGTGGATTGCCGGACGGGGATCGTTCGGCACAACGGCGGAGCACCGTCCCCGCGCGCGTCGTGGGAGGGCCGCCTCGTTGCCGTCTGCCGTGGTGGGCGACGGCGTGCTTGGAGAGAGTGAATGCGAAGACTGCTTTTCGTGGGAGCGCTCGCGGCGATCGCGGGTGCGTGCGGAGATTCGAACGAGCTGACGCCGGACGCAGGGCCGGACATCCGCTTCGACGCGGCGCCGCCGCCGGACGTGCCGGAGACGCCCGACGCGGGACCGCCGCCGGGCACCGTCGGCGAAGCCTGCCGCGAGGACGGCGACTGCAACACGGGCGAGCTCTGCGTGGACTTCCCGGGCGGCTATTGCACGGCCGACTGCGGCTCGATGGACTGCCCCTCGGGCTCGTCGTGCGTGCAGGTCGATCGCACGACGTTCCTCTGCCTCGCGGACTGCGATCCGTCCGCGGAAGATCCGTGCCGCGCGGGCTACGGCTGCACGACGGATCCGAGCCTCGGCAACGTCTGCATCCCCGGCTGTACGACCAACGACGACTGCCCCGAGGGGCTCGAGTGCGACGAGGCGGGCGGCGCGGCCGGTGAAGGCGCGTGTTTCGATCCGAGCGCCGAGGTCGGCGACGCGTGCGAGGAAGACACGGCGTGCCCCGCGGGCAACTTCTGCTTCCGTGAAGGCTTCGGCGGTTGGCCGAGCGGCGCGTGCGTGGCGTTCGGCTGCGACCCGGTCGCGAACACCGGCTGCGGCGAGGGCGCGACCTGCCTCGCCGCGGGCGGCGGCGACGGCATCTGCGTCGCGTCCTGCGAGGACGCGGGCGACTGCCGAGAGGGCTACGACTGCGTCTCCGGCGCGTGTCAGCCGGGATGTGACGACAGCGACGAGTGCAGCGACGGTCGCGTGTGCAACCCCGCCGTCGGCACCTGCGCGCAGCCCTTCGATTCGAGCTTGCTCGGCAACACCTGCTCGGGCTCGCGTCGCGCGTGCCTCGGCGGCACCTGCTTCTCGGAGTTCGCGAGCGGCTTCCCGGGCTCGTACTGCGTGTACCGCGGCTGCGATCCCGAGGCGACGGACGCGACGGACGGCTGCCCGGGCGACGGCGTGTGCGCGGTGGTCGACGGCTCGCCCGTCTGCCTCGACGCGTGCGCGGGTGACACCTGCCGCGAGGGCTACGACTGCCGCCTCGTGGATCCGACGAACGAAGCGAGCGGCACGGCGTGTGTGCCGGCGTGCACGAGCGACGACGCGTGCGCGAACGACGGAACGGACGGCGCGCCGGACTTCAGCTGCAACCCGGGCACCGGCCTCTGCACGGATCCCTTCATCACCGATCGCCTCGGCTTCATGTGCACGACGAACGCGGACTGCCCCGGCGGGCGCTGCCTCGACGAGGCGAGCGCGGGCTATCCGGCCGGCACCTGCGTGGCGCTCGGCTGCCGTCTCTCGGGCGAGGGTCCCGCGCAGCCGTGTCCGACGGGTGGCGTGTGCGTCGACGACGGCGTGGCGCCGAGCGACATCGGCATGTGCCTCGACGGCTGCGCGATCGCGATGAGCGGGGCGTGCCGTGCGAACTACGCGTGCGTGGCGCTGACCGAAGGCGCGCCCGAGGGCGTGTGTCGACCGGCCTGCGCGGAAGGCGCGTGCGGCGACGGTCGCGTGTGCGACGCCGAGACGGGGCTCTGCGAGCCCGCGACCTGAGCGCGCGTTCGCGAGTCGTGAGGCGACGGCGTCGGGGAAACCCGGCGCCGTTCGTCGTTGGAGGGAACTCGAGGCTCCGTTCATCGCGGGGTGAGCGGGAGGGCCAAACGATACCGACCCTCGACGAGCTCGATGGGGACACCGAGCGCGCGCAGCTCGCGCACGCGGCCATGCACGCGATGGATCGCGCGTCGCCGGACGAGGCGCTCGTCGGGCCAACCGTGCGCGAGCAGCGCGTCGGGATCGATGCCCGCCTCACCGGCGTCCGCCACGCTCGTCAGGACCCGCCACAGAACGGGGGCGCGTCGGAGATCCACGTGCAGGTCGCCGACGAGCACGTCGCGGGCACCGAGGCGGACGAACGCGAGCCGAGCGGGCGCGTGCGCGCGCAACATCGCCGCCGCCGCGCGCGTCATCGCGGCTCGACGCGCCAACCGGAGCGCGGTCCACGCCGCGTCCTGGGGAATGCGTGGGTCGAGCAGCGAAAGCAGCCGCACGCAGCGTTCGTCCACCGTCGACGAGTCGTCTCGGGGGTCTCTTTCTTCGGCGTCGAGTTCTTCGCCGTCGTTCGCGTCGTCTTCGGACTCGGCGGCTCGCGCGAGCGCGATGCGCGCGGCCTTCGACACTGCGGCGGCCAACGTCCCCGGGACGTCGTGTGACAGCGCCCAAGCGCGCGCGGGGTCGTGCGCAGACACGCAGAGCGCATGCTCGACGCGTGCGCGCCCGAAGAGGTGGGTCTCGCCGGCCGCGTGGGCGATCGCAGCCGCTTCGTCGAAGGCGTCGCTCGCCGCGCCGACGTCGCCTCGGTGGTGCGCGACCCATGCGTCCAGACGGCGCACGAACGAGCGGAGCCCGACGTCCTCGGCAGGCACGCCCGTCCGACGAACTTGGGCGATCGTGCGCTCCGCCTCGTCCGCGTCGCCTCGTTCGAGGGCGAGGCGCGCGATGCCCGCCAGCGTGATCGCGCGCGCGCGCTCGTCGAGGGCGAGCGCGAACGCCTCCTCCGCCGAACGTCGCGCCGCGTCGAGATCTCCGAGGTCCGCGCGGGCGTTGGCGAGGTTGGAGGCGATCGCCGCGCGCAGCGGTGTGAGCTCCTCCCGCGACGCGAGCGCCGACGCGTCTTCGAGCGCGCTCGTCGACGGGCGCACTCGACCGTCGAGATAGTGCACGGCCGCGAGCTCGTTGAGCGCACGCGCTCGCAGCGCAGAGGGCCCGTGCGCGACCACCTCCGCCAGCCATGCGCGTGCTTGCGCATGGTCGCCGCGCCGACGCGCGACGTACGCCGCCGTCAGCGCGCGCTCGGCCGTCGCGTGTCCGTTGCTCGAAGGAGGTTCCGCGAGCCGGGCCGTCGCGCGCTCGAGGTCGCCTTCCAACACCGAGAGCTCGGCGTCGAGCGGAGGCGGTAACGCGACGCCGCGCGTCGCGAGCGCTCGCAAGCGCGGGACGTGAGGGCCCCGCGCGACCCACGGAGGGATCGCTCGCACGAAGGCCTCGGCGTCGGTCGGCGTTTGCGCGCGCTCGGCGGCCTCGATCAGCTCGTCGGCCTCCGCGGACGTGAGGCGGTCGCGTTCTTCGCGTGCGCGAGCGAGTAGCCGCGCGTCCGCGCGAGCGCGGGCGCGGGTGGAGGTGCTCGCGGCGGCGCGTCGAGCGGCCGCGCGCTTGACCGGTTCGTAGACGAGCAAGGTCGAGTCCCGGCGCGCGACGCACGAGTGCTCGACCAGCGCGTCGAGGATCGAGCGGGCTCGTGCGGGGTGGACCTCCAACAGCTCCGCGGCTCCCTCGAGCGTGAACGGACCCGAGACGACGCAGAGGGAGGCGAGCGCGCGTCGGCTCGAGTCGGGGAGCGTCTCGAGCGCGCGCGCGATCGGCGCGAGGGAGTCGAGGTCTTCGTGAGCGGCCGCGACCGCGCCTCTCGCGGTCGTCGACTCGCTCGACCGCGCCGCGAGTGCCTCGAGCGCACGGTCGAGCCAGGGCGGGAAACCCTCGAGCGTCTGCGCGATCGCGGCCAACGTCACCGACGGGACGTCCGGCGCTCGTTCGCGGAGGTATGCGAGTCGCTCCTCGCGGTCGAGGTATCCGACGGGCAGCGCGTTCGGCACGCTCGCGCGTCGGGTCGTGACCAAGATCGGCCTCGTAGGTCGCCCTGCGAGTCGCGCGGCGAGCGCGTCCACCTCCACGACGTCGTCCAACCTCACGAGCGCGTCGGCGCCGATCCGCGCCCACGCGTCCTCCGACTCGGCCTCCGCTTCGTGCAGTTCGATCGTCTCACCGAAGCCGAGCGCGACGAGGCTCGAAAGCCACGTCTTGCCGCTCCCGGGAGGGCCCGTGAGCCAAACCACCTCGCGGCGTGCGAGACGTGCGCTCGCCTCGCGCAGCAGCGCGTCGCGCGAGCGTGGGAGCTCGCCGAGCGTGCGCTCGCGAGCGGCGGCGAAGCGCGCGACGGCGGCGCGCGAATAGAAGCGATAGCCGTTGCGGGCGTCGCGCTGCGCGGGGAGGGTCCCGTCGCGATCCCAGCGACGCAGCGTCTTGGTGCTGACGCCGAGCAGCCGCGCGACCTCGGCGACGTGAAGTCGTTCTGCGAGCCGTCCGGACGGCCAACCCATCGCGTCGAAGGAGAGCACGCCGCGCGAGCGCTCGCGAGCCCGCGCGGTCGAGGGAGCTTCGTCGTCCGATCGCGCGTCGCCGCGCGGATCGCCTTGCTCTGGAGGCGCGCCTCGCGTCAACGGCAGCGCACCGTGCATCCTTCGGTGCTGCTCCCTTCGAGCTCCCGGAAGAACCCACGCGGACAGCTCTCGACCGCGCGCGCCTGCGTCGAGCAGGGCGTGCACACGTTGCGGGGCGGTAGGTCTACGCAGACGCTCGCACGCGCGCTGCGCGCATCGCAGAGCTGATCGAGCCGGCATTCGAAGACGTCGCACGGAAACGTGCGTTCGACGTCGCACGTGGGGCCGGGGTCGGTGCCTGCGTCGGTTCCCGCGTCGGTCTCCGCGCCTGCGTCGGTCTCCGCGCCTGCGTCGGTCTCCGCGCCTGCGTCGGTCTCCGCGCCTG
>CALJLK010000404.1 GCA_937982655.1 uncultured Sandaracinus sp. | reverse complement strand
ACTCTCGTGGAATCGTTCGGCTTCGTGGACTTCGTCCACTGCGCTTCGAACGATTTCACTTCGAACCGCTCGCTCCGTCCATCGGCTCCACGCTCACGCGTGGCCCGATAGTCTCGTTGAATCGTGCGGCTACGCGGACTGCGTCCACTTCGCTTCGCACGATTCCACTTCGAACCGCTGCGCGCCGTCCGGTAGGGCGGCTTGCGGTAGCCGACGTCCAACTTCAACTCCGCACCGTGCCTCCAGCACCTCGCGACGTGCGGCGTCCCTGTGATAGCGTCCCGGCCGTGCGACGACTCCGAATCGCCGTCTGCCTCGCGACCCTCGCGTGGGCCGCCCCTGCCGCTGCCGACGAGATGGACCTCGCGCTCGGGCGCCTCCGCATCGCGAACGCGGACGGCAGCTTCTCGCCCGACCAAGAAGCGTGGCGCTGGCTCGTCGGGCAGGTCGGCTCGGCGATGACCCCGCAGCTCACGACCCCCGCGTCGTCGCTCGGTACGCGTGGCTTCGAGCTGCGCCTCGAGACCTCGATCACCCCGCTCGACGATCCGAGCGACTGCGACTCCTCGACCGGCGAGCGCTGCTACTGGCGCCGCGGCACCGAGGGTGACGCGGCCAGCGTGCCCGGCACCGGCAACCGCTTCGTCTCGAACAACCACATCCTCACGCGCCTCACGCTCCGAAAAGGCCTCCCCTACGGCGTCGAGCTCGCGGCGTCGGCGGGTCGCCTCGCGCGCACCGAGACGTGGATCTGGGGCGGCGAGGTGAAGATCTCGCTCCTCGAAGGCTTCCGCGAGAGCTGGCCCGCGCTCATCCCCGACCTCGCGGTGCGAGGCTCGGTCGCCACGATGACCGGCGAGAGCGAGCTCTCGTTGACCGTGGCCTCGCTCGATCTGCTGGTCTCCAAGGATCTCGTCGCGGGTCGCACGCTCACGATCACGCCGCTCTTCGGCGTACAGCTCTCGTGGATCTTCGCCGACAGCGAGGTCGTCGATCTCACGCCCGAACGCGACGCCTGGTCGGAGTGCGTCGCGATCCCCGGCACTCCCTTCATCCCCGATCCGAGCGACCCCGAAAGCAACCTCGCGACGAGCTCGCCCGCCTGCACCGGCGACATCACCGAGTACCGGAACGTCACGCAGTTCGAGCGCATCCGCGCGTTCCGTCCGCGCATGGCCCTCGGCTTCCAGGTTCGTTATCGCCCGCTCGTGGTGGGCGCGACGATGCACTGGGATCTGAAGACGCCCGAGTCGGCCGACGCCGCCGCGGGTGCGTTGGGCGCGCCGCGTCAGTGGAACGTGGCCCTCTCGGCCGGCCTCCGGTACTGACGGAGGCCGAGCGTGTCTTCGACGCGTCCTCTGATCCTGCTCTGCAACGACGACGGCTACGATGCCGCCGGCCTCGTCGCGCTCCGCATCGCGCTGCGCACCTTCGCGGACGTCGTCACGGTGGCGCCTCACACCGAGCAGAGCGCACAGAGCCACGCCATCTCGCTTCATCGTCCGCTGCGTCATCACCGCATCGACGACGACGTGCACGCGATCGACGGCACTCCGGTCGACTGCGTCTACGTCGGGCTCTTCGGGAATCTGCTGCCGCGACGCCCGGACCTCTGCGCGAGCGGGATCAACCTCGGGCCGAACCTCGCAGGAGACGTCGTGTACTCCGGCACCGTCGCGGCCGCGCGCGAAGCCGCCCTGCGCGGCGTGCGTTCGATCGCGTTCAGCCAGCTCGGCCCTTGCACGCCGAGCGCGCTCGCGGAGTCGTCGCGCATCGCGGCGCGGCTGTGTCGTCGCGCGCTCGCGACCACCACGCCGAGCACCACGCAGGTCCCGCTGCTCAACGTGAACTTCCCCATCGGCCCCGCGAAGGGCGTGCGCACCACGCGGCTCGGGGTGCGCCACTACAGCGAGGGCGTCGACGTGCGCGACGATCCGCGTGGCCGCGCTTACTACTGGATCGGCGGCCCGGGCGGCCCGCGCCACGACTTCGTCGAAGGCTCCGACACCGAAGCCGTCGACGAAGGCTACGTGAGCGTCACGCCGCTCCGCATCGACGCCACCTTCCCCGAGCACCTGGCGTTCGCGGCGAACGTCGCCGCGAGCGAAGAGGAAGCATGACCGACCCCCGCATCGAGCTGATGAAGTCGCAGATCCGCGACGTGCCCGACTTTCCCAAGCCCGGCATCCTGTTCAAGGACATCACGCCGCTGCTCGCGCATCCCGCCGCGTTCGACGCCTGCCTCGAGCTGCTCGCGGATCGCGTCCGGGATCTCGACGCGAACGCGATCGTCGGCATGGAGTCACGCGGCTTCATCTTCGGAGCCGCCCTCGCGGCGCGCCTCAAGCTGCCGTTCGTGCCGGCGCGCAAACCCGGAAAGCTGCCCGCGAAGAAGGTGCGCGTGGAGTACGCGCTCGAGTACGGCACCGACGCGCTCGAGATGCACGAAGGCTCGTTCGGGGACGACGCGCGCGTGATCATCGTCGACGACCTCGTCGCGACGGGAGGAACCGCGAAGGCGACGGCGGAGCTCGTGGAGAAAGTCGGCGGGCAGGTCGCGGGCTTCGCGTTCGTGATCGAGCTCGGCTTCCTCGAAGGCGCGCGTCGCCTCACGCCCCACCCCGTGCACTCGATCCTGCGCTTTTGACCGGTCGGCTGGGCCGACTTCTGGGGAGTGCTCTCTCCCCCACGGGGCATGAAGCCCCCGACTCCGTCCCCGCGGAGCGAAGCGTGCGCCAGCGGGGGCGCGCCTGATACGATGTCCGCGATGCTTCGTAGCTTCGTCGGGTCGGGCGTCTCGATCGTCGTCTCGTTCTTCGCGCTCGCCGGCTGCGGCTCGAGCGTGGACCTCTGCGGAGGCGGCGCGGTCTGCGGCACGGATGGGCGCTCCTACACCGATCGCTGCGCCGCGCAGCACGCGCAGGTCGACGTCGCGTACCTCGGCGCGTGCGCGGTGGAGTGCCCCGTGATCGACTGCGCGCTCGGCTGCCCTCTCGGGTTCTTGCGCGGAACCGACGGTTGCCCGGTCTGCGAGTGCGCCGAGTGCGCCGAACGCGGCGATTGCCCGGGCGACGGCGACGTGTGTGAAGCAGGTCGTTGCACCACGCCCGGCATCGACGCCGGCATGCCGGGCGACGACGCCGGCCGACCCGACGCGGGCCCGATCGATGCGGGAGGGCTCGATCCGGACGGCGGCGCCTGCCCCGACGCGCTCGCGATCTGTGGCGGTCGCTGCTTCGATCTCGAGACCAGCGACGCGCACTGCGGCGAGTGCTTCGAGGTCTGCGGAAACGCGACCGAGAACCCCGGCATCGGCCGCTGCGTCGCGGGCGAATGCGAAGCTGTCGAGTGCCCGGCGGGCACGGCGAGCTGCAACGGCGAAGGGAACGACGGCTGCGAGGTCGACCTGCGCACCGACGACGACCACTGCGGCGAGTGCGGGAGGTCGTGCAGCAGCGATCAGCTCTGCCGCCGCGGCGAGTGCCTCGCGGTGACGGAGTTGTGCCGCGATCCCGCCGAGTGGACGGTGGAAGAAGAGCGCACCGGCTATTGCCGCGCGAAGTGCGCCGACGAGGTCGTCGAACTCGAGGGTTTGTTCGGTTCGTGCGCGCTGCTGTCCACGGAGTGCAACCTCACCGGGGTCGTCGGCACCTGCGCGCAGCGCGCGGCACGCTGCTGCTTCGGCACGTGAGCCTCGTCCTTCGCGGAGCACCTTCGTCGCACGAACGGCGGCTTCAGCTCGGCTCGAGCAGGTGCCGCAGATCCTCCGGATCGACCCGGTACTCCTTGCCGCACCAATCGCACCCGATCTCGAGCGGCGCGTTCCCTTCGAGCAGCTCTTCGAGGTCGCCGCGCGAGAGCGTCGCGAGACTCGAGAGCACGCGCACGTGGCTGCAGTCGCAGCCCCAACGCACCTCGGAGTCGCCGAGCAGCGTGAAGGGCATGCCGTAGAAGACCTCGTCGACCAAGTGATCCGGCGAGGCGTCCGTGGCGGCGATGCGCTCGTGGATGTCGTCGAAGTCGTCTTCGAGGCGCTGGGCGAGGATCATCACCGCGGCCTCGCGATCGGGCGCTTCGGGCAAGAGCTGCACGAGGTAGCCGCCGGCCGCCTTCACCTCGCCGTCCTCGAAGACCACCGCGCAGCGCGCGACCGTCTCGATCTGCTCGGAGAGCTGCATGTAGACCATCAGCGCCTCCGAGAAGCCGCTCCGATCGACCTCGACCACGCCCTGATGCAGCTCGCCGTTCGGCAGCGAACGCATCATCTGGAGGACGGCGCCCTTGTCGAGGCGGAAGGGCGGCGCATCCGGCTTGTGCTGCACGAGCCCGCGGCACCAGCCGTCCGGGTGCGAGTCCCCGACGATCGTGCCGCTCCCTCCCGCGCCCTTGAGGATCGCCTGCACGCGGAGCGTGGGTGCCATCGTCTCGCGGAAGAGGATGCAGCCGGTGACGAGCTCGGCGAGGGCGCGCGCGGCTTCGCCCTCGACCTTCTGCGCGCGCAGCAACGCGCGCACGGTCTCGGTGGTGCGGACGGCCATCATGCGGAAGGCGCCGTCGTCGGTCATCGCGCGGAGCGCTCGATCGGTCATCGTCTTGCTCCTTGAAGCGCGTGGACGTGATCCGTGCAAGTCGGAAGGCCCGCTGGAGTGGAATGCAGAAGGCGTGCGCCTTTCCCCCACGCGCCCGTGAGGGTATCTTCCGCGCGGTTTCGTCGGTCACCGCACGGTGATCACCCGCCGCGCTCGTCCCCTCGGCCAGTCGCCGAAGTCGGCCCCCTGCCGCTCCGCGGCCCCGAGGTCGGCGCGCGGCTCCCGCAACGAAGGAGATCCGAGACGTGAGCGATCATCCCGTAGTCCTCATCCCCGGCGACGGCATCGGCCCCGAGATCGCCGACGCGGTCCGCCGCATTTTCTCCGCCGCCAAGGCGCCCGTCACCTGGCTCGAGCACCACGCGGGCATCACCGCGCTCGAGAAGCACGGCGAGGTGCTCCCCGAAGCGACGCTGCAAGCGATCCGCACCCACCGCATCGCGCTCAAGGGGCCCTGCACCACGCCGGTCGGCGGCGGCTTCCGCTCCGTGAACGTCTCGCTCCGCAAGGGGCTCGATTTGTACGCGGCGGTTCGCCCCATCCGTAGCCTCGAGGGCGTGCCCACGCGCTTCGAGAACGTCGACATCGTGGTGCTCCGCGAGAACACCGAGGGCCTCTACAGCGGCATCGAGAACGAGGTCGCGCCCGGGGTCGTCACGAGCCTCAAGGTCGTCACGGACAAGGCGTCGCGTCGCTTCGCGCGCTGGGGCTTCGCGTACTGCCGCAAGCGGGGCCGCAAGAAGGTCACCGCGATGCACAAGGCGAACATCATGAAGATGGGCGACGGCCTCTTCATCCGCTGCTCGCGCGAGGAGCACAAGGCGGGTGGCTTCACCGACATCGAGTACGAAGAGGTGATCATCGACGCGGGCTGCATGCGCATCGTGCAGGATCCGTCGCGCTTCGACGTGCTCATGCTCGAGAACCTCTACGGCGACGTGCTCAGCGACCTGTGTGCGGGCCTCGTGGGTGGCCTCGGCGTCGCACCGGGCGCGAACCTGGGCGACGACTCTGCGGTCTTCGAGGCCGTCCACGGCTCGGCGCCCGACATCGCGGGCAAGGGCGTCGCGAACCCGCTCTCGCTGCTGATGAGCGGCGTGATGATGCTCAACCACATGGCGCACGAGATGGGCCTGTCGGACTGCAAGGCCCCCGCCGACGCGATCAAGAACGCGTACAACCGCGCGCTCGCCGAGGGCGACAAGACCCGCGACATCGGCGGCAACCTCGGTACGTCGGAGTTCGCGGACGCGATCGTGCGGCGATTGAGCTGAGCACCCTCACCTCGTGATCGCGTGGGAACGCCCGGCTTCGGTCGGGCGTTTCTCGTTGGAGCCGCGCGACGGGATCCGAGCTGCGCGCGGCCCTCGCGACGCCACGCTCAGCGCAGAGACACGAGCAGCGCCGCGTCGACCTCCGCGAAGCTCACGACACGCCCGCCGTGATCGCGCACGAAGCGCTCGGCGACCTCGCGCGCGCGCAGCGGCACGAGATCGTCGCCCATCGGCGAGAGCACGTCGGAGTCGACGCCGAAGAACGCGCTGCGCAGCTCGACCCGCTCGCCGTCGTAGTAGTCCGTGCCGAAGCCCACGCCGGCGTCCACACCCTGCGCGGCCGCCCAGCGGAACAAACACTTCGGACCGTCGAAGCGCGCCTCGCCGTGCCCCGCGAGCCACGCCGGCGCGGTGTCGACCCGCATGCCGCATTGCGCGCAGCGCACCACGCCGTCCTCGCGCGCGCCACCGCACGCGTGAAGGACGAGCGCGCCGAAGGTCCCGAACACGAAGCCGCGGCGGCGGACCGGCGACGCCGTGCGCACCGACGACGTATTGCACATCGACGACGTGCCGCTCGTCGGCGGCGTGGTGCTCGATCGCGAACGTCTCATCCGAACACCGAAGCTCCCGTGCGCACCCAATAGCTCGCGACCGGGAACGCGAGCGTGATCACCACCACGAGCCATCCGAACGCGCCCCACCGCCCGAGCGCTCCGAGCGCGTCGTCGACCTGAGCCGCCTCGGTCGTTCGGTGCCGGAGCGCCGCCACGAGCCCGGTGCCGAGGCCGAGCGCGGTCGCCACGAAGAGCGCCCCGAAGAGCGGCCAGCCGATGCCGCCGACGTGCGCGTGCAGCAGACAGAACGGGCAGCGGTGGTGCGGCAGCTCGTAGGCGTGGGGCGCGACGTAGAGGAGCGTCGCCCCGAGCGAAAGCGCGGCCGCGGGCAGGCTCGCGAGCGCTCCGACGATCGAGAGCACGCGCGAGGGTCTCCGCGCGTTGACGAAGAGCAGGGTCGCGGCGCCGATCCCGAACGCGAGCGCGGACGCGAAGAGCGCAAAGCCCGGCCCCGCGTCGACGCCGCTGCGACGCGGACCGCCGGCGTCGAGGCTCACGCTGCAACACGAAGCGATCACGTCGAAGTCGAGCTGCGCCGCGAAGGTGGAGAAGGTCGCCAGATCGAGCACCACGAGCGGCGTCACGACGTTGAGCGCGACGAGCTTCGTGCGCGTGAGCGTCGGTTGCTCGAGCCGCAGGTCGAGGCGATGCAGCACGAGCCAGAGCGCGCACGCGAGCGCGGAGAGCGCGCTCGTCGCCACCGGCCAGAAGCCGACACCGGTGCTCTCGAAGACCCCGAACGCGCACATCGCGCCGCGGATCGACTGCGCGCTGCGATCGGCGGCGAGCACGGTCAGCGCGAGCCCACCGAGCGCGACCAGCAGCGCGACCTGCACCAGCGTCGCCACGAGCTCGGCGCGGCGCTCGAGCGCGAGCTGCCCTTCGCTGGTCGCCCCGAGCCGCCAGTGCCGCATCACACGCCAACCCACCCCGAGCGCGACCAGGCACAAGACCGCGACCAGCACACCAGTCGCGAGCCGCGCGAGGAGCCAGGGGCGCGAGAAGGCGTCCACGCGAAGAAGCTGGCCTCGCGTGGTCGACCCGTCCACCCGATGCGTCCATCGGCCGCACCCTCTCGGACACCCGTGAGATCGGGGTTCGCCGCCCCCACGCTCGCGTCCACCAGCCGGGGAGAACGGTCCTCACCGGGGCCGACCGACCCCAACGCTCGCGCCTTCTCCAACCTCAGCGCCCACGAGATCACGAACCAATCGGTGGGCACGTGGGCTGCAAACCCCGCTCGCATGCGCTCGACCTCCCTCGCCCTCCTTCTCGCGACCGCGTGCAGCGGCGCGATCGGCGGCCCCGGCGGCGAGCCCGATCCCGACGAACGCCCCGCGCCCTCACCCACTCCGCTCGTCTGCGACGACGGCGCGCTCCGTCCCGGCCGCTCGCCGCTGCGCCGCCTCACCCGCGACGAGTACGACGCGACGATCCGCGACCTCCTCGGCGACACGTCCTCGCCCGGCGCGCGCCTGCTGGACGACGAGCGCGGCGTGATCCTGGTGGACGGGCGCGCGATGACGCCGCTCTTGGCCGAGCAGTACCTCGTCGCCGCGGAGGACGTCGCCGCGCGCGCGACGACCGACCTCGAAGCGCTGCTCGGCTGCGCACCGAGCGCGGACTGCATCGAGACCTTCGTCGCGCGTTTCGGTCGGCGAGCCTGGCGTCGGCCCATCACCGACGACGAACGCGCCGAGCTCGTCGCGTTCTACGAAGAGTTCGTCCCCGAAGCGGGCGAGCGCGAAGCGGTCGCGCTCTTGCTCGAGCGACTGCTCGTCTCGCCGCACTTCCTCTACCGCGCCGAGCTCCCTCCCTTCGACGCCGCACCCGAGACGGTCGTGCCTCTCGACGGCTTCCAGCGCGCGACGCGCCTCGCCTACACCCTCCTCGGCACCACGCCCGACGACGCGCTCCTCGACGCGGCGGCTCGTGGCGAGCTCGACGACGCCGACGGGGTCCGCCGCCACGCCGAACGCCTGCTCGACGACCCAAGTTCGGAGGCGGTCGTTCAATCGTTCTTCCACCACTGGCTCGAGCTCGATCTCCTCGAGAACCTCGACAAAGATCCCGCGCTCTTTCCCGAATGGTCGTCGGACGTCGCCGAGCGCATGCGCCACGAGACGGAGGCCTTCGTCCACGAGGTGCTCTACGAAGGCGACGGCTCCTACGCGACCCTGCTCACCGCGCCGTGGTCGATGCTCGACGCCGAGCTCGCGGACTTCTACGGCGTCGCGCACGACGGCGGAGAAGGCTTCTCCCGCACACCGCTCGACCCCGAGCACCACGCGGGCTTGCTCACCCAAGGCGCGTTCCTCGCACCGCGCGCGCGCACCTACGAGACCTCGCCGATCCATCGCGGCATGTTCATCCGCGGCAGCCTCTTCTGCGGGAGCGTCCCGCCGCCGCCGGAGAACATCGAGATCGTCGCGCCCGATCCGGATCCTTCGCTCACCACCCGCGAGCGCCTCGAAGAGCACCGCAGCAACGAGGTCTGCGCGAGCTGCCACGTGCTGATGGATCCGCCCGGCTTCGCCTTCGAGCACTTCGACGCCGCGGGCCGCTTCCGCGCGACCGAGAACGAGCTGCCGATCGACGCGACCGGCGAGCTCGAAGACACCGAGCTCGCGGAAGGAGATCCCCGCTTCTTCGACGGCGCGGCCGAGCTCGCGCAGCTCGCGGCCAAGAGCCCACAAGCCCACGCGTGCTTCGCGCGCCAATGGTTCCGCTTCGCCTACGCGCGCAGCGACGACGCCTCCGACGCGTGCGCGATGCAGCAGCTCGTCACGCGCTTCACCGCCGAATCGCTCGACGTCCGCGCGCTCCTCGTCGAGCTCACGCAGACCGACACCTTCCTCTTCCGCACCGTCCCCGACCCCACGGCCCCCGCCGCCGAGGCTCCGGGAGGAGGCTCGCGATGACTGCTCCCCTCTCCCGTCGCACCCTCCTCCGTGGCCTCGGCGGCGTGGCCGTGGGCCTGCCTTTCCTCGGCGCGATGCTCCGTCCCGGTCGATCGATCGCGCAGCCGAGCACGATCCCCAAGCGATTGATCGTCTGCTTCCGCAGCAACGGCGTGGTGCCCGAGCGCTGGTTTCCGAGCGGCGGCGAGACCGACTTCACGCTCGCGTCGTCGATGGAGCCGCTCGCGCCGTTCCGAAACGACCTCGTGATCTTCGACGGCCTCGACATGACGAGCGCCGTCGAGCGTCCGGGCGGCGGCAACGGCCACGACGTCGGTACCGGCCACGTCTGCACCGCGACCGCGATCGTCCAAGGCCCGAGCGGCGTCGGCGAGTTCGGTCACCTCTGGGACGGCTCCGCCGGTGGGCCTTCGATCGATCAGGTCGCCGCTCGGCACTTCGAAGGCGCTACGCCCTACTCGTCGCTCGCGTTCGGCGTGGGCGCGGAAGGCATCCGCCAAGCGATCCCGAGCCGGCCTTTCTGGCGCGCGCCCTTCGAGCCGGTGATCCCGATGCACTCGGCGTCACAAGCGTTCGATCGTGTGTTCGCGCCGCTCGCGGGCACCGTCTCCGAACAAGCCGCGCGCGCCGCGCGTCGACGCCGGGTGCTCGACGGCGCGAGCGGGGATCTCACGCGTCTGCGCGGTCGACTCGGCGCCGAAGATCGCCGTCGCCTCGACGCGCACGCGGAGTCGATCGCGGACATCGCGCGCCGCCTCGACGAGGTGCCCGACGCGTGCGCGGCGCCGACCCGCGACGATCGCACGAGCTACGAGGTGCTCGGACGTCTGCAGATGGATCTGATGACGCGCGCGCTCGCTTGCGATCTGACGCGGGTGGTCACCCTGCAATGGTCGACCGGCCAGAGCGGCACGCGTTTCCGCTGGCTCGGTCACGACGATTACCACCACGGCCTGAGCCACGAGGGCGACACCAACACCACCGCCGTGAACCAGCTCGCGGACATCGATCGTTGGTACGCGGGCGAGCTCGCGTATTTGTTGGAGCAGCTCGCGAGCGTGGAAGAAGGCGACGGCTCGCGGCTGCTCGATCACACCGCGGTGCTCTTCGTGAACGAGATCGGCAAGGGCAACACCCACACGCGTCGGCGGATGCCCTTCTTGCTCGCCGGCTCGGCGGGCGGCGCGTGGCGCACCGGTCGTCACCTCCAGCTCGGCGGGCGCCCGCACGGCGACCTCTACGTCTCGGTACTGCGCGCGCTCGGGCTCGACGTCACCAGCTTCGGCGATCCGGAGTTCTGCAACGGTCCGCTCGTGGGGTTGTGAGGGCGAGCCGCGACGAAGACCCGAGCGTTCGGGCGCACTCCATCGCTCTCGCCTCCTGCGGCTCTCTTGACTCGCGACGACGCTCCGTGCGGTGATCGCGCGTTGGAGGCCGAATGTTTCGAGAGATTCTGCAAGAGGTCGTCGAGAACACCGACGGTGGTGTCGCCGGGTTGCTCATGGGCTTCGACGGAATCCCGGTCGACCAGTTCGTCAAGGACGACGCCTCGGTGGACGTCGAGACGGTCGGCATGGAGTTCAGCGTCATCTTGAAGAGCATCCGCCAAGCGGCGGAGCTCCTCGACGCCGGCACCGCGCGCGAGGTGGCCATCAAGGCCGAGCGCATGATCACCGTCATCCGCCTCCTCAACGACGAGTACTTCGTGGCCGTCACGCTCAAGCCGAGCGGCAACCTCGGCAAGGCGCGCTTCCTCATGCGGACGCGGAGCGAGAAGCTGCTCTCCGGGCTCGTGTGACGCGCCGACGGAGCCGAGGGTGCCGCCATCGGAGACAGTGCAGCCGACGGAGATCGTGATGGCGCGCGTGCTCGTCCTCCACGGGCCCAACCTCAACCTCCTCGGCGTTCGCGAGCCCGCGATCTACGGGCGCACGACCCTGCCCGAGATCGACGACGCGCTCGTGGCGCTCGCCACCGAGCTCGGCGCGCACGTCGAGTGCCGGCAGTCGAACCACGAGGGCGTGCTGCTCGATTGGATCCACGAAGCCCGCGGCGTCTTCGACGGGATCGTGATCAACCCTGGCGCCCTCACCCACACCAGCCTCGCACTCGCCGACGCGATCGCGGGCGTCGCCATCCCCACCGTCGAGGTCCACCTCTCGAACGTGCACGCGCGCGAGCCGATCCGGCGCCGCAGCTACGTCGGCGCCAAATGTGTCGGCTCCGTGAGCGGCTTCGGCGCGACGAGCTACACCCTTGGCTTGCGCGCGCTCCTCGACTATCTCACCCGCGCGCCGAGCCCCACGGGCTCGACGTGACGCTTGACGCACCGATGCGCTCACCGAACCTCGGTTGACGCACCGCGTAATTGACGAGTCCTTCCGGCGGAGTACGAAGCGCTCCGCGTCGCGTGCCCCAGCCCGATGATCGGGTGGCGGCACCGACTCGGCCGGCCTCTCGACGGCCCGCTCTTTCGCATCCTCTCACCGCGCCCACCGAAGGGCGCTTCGATCGAGCGCCGGCACGGGCCGCGCTCTCCTGGACGAGCCTCATGAACATCGACCTGAACCAACTGCGCGCCCTGATGGAAGCGATGCGCGAATTCGAGCTCGACGAGATGGAGCTCGAGAACAGCGAGGAGCGCATCGTGCTCCGCCGCGGCTCCGCGTCGGCCCCCGTCGCGATCGCGCCCGCGCCCACCTACGTCACGCACGCGCCCTCGATGGTCCCGCCCGCGCCCTCGATGGCGCCCGCGCCCGCCGCGACCGCCGATGCGGCCGACGTCGTCTACGTGACCTCGCCCTTCGTCGGCACCTTCTACCGCTCGTCGAGCCCCGGCGGAGAGCCCTTCGTGAAGCCCGGCTCGCGCGTGGAGGTCGGTCAGACCCTCTGCATCGTCGAGGCGATGAAGCTCATGAACGAGATCGAGGCCGAGCTCGCGGGCGAGATCCTCGAGGTGCTCGTCGAGAACGGCAAGACCGTCGAGTACGGCGACAAGCTCTTCAAGGTCCGCAAGGGCTGAAAGCACGCGGCGCGGTCTCTTCGTACGACGGCGTACGAAGGCGACCGCGCGTGATGCCTCGAAAGAAGCTCCATGTTCAAGAAGGTCCTGATCGCCAACCGCGGCGAGATCGCGCTCCGCGTCGCGCGGGCGTGTCGCGAGCTCGGCATCCCCACCGTCGCGGTGCACTCCGTCGCGGACACCGACGCGCTCCACGTGCGCTTCGCGGACGAGGCCGTCTGCATCGGGCCCGCCGAAGCGTCGAAGAGCTACCTCAACGTGCCGGCGCTGATCGCAGCGGCCGAGATCACCGGCGCCGACGCGGTGCACCCGGGCTACGGGTTCTTGAGCGAGAACTCCGACTTCGCCGACATCTGCAAGGCGTGCGGGCTCACGTTCATCGGGCCGACCGCCTCGAACATGAAGCAGTGGGGCCAGAAGGTCCCCGCGCGTGCGCTCGCGAAGTCGCTCGGCCTCCCGCTCATGGAAGGCACGGAGGTCCTGCGCGACGAGAACCACGCGGCGGACGAAGCGACGCGCATCGGCTTCCCCGTGATGCTCAAGGCGTCCGGCGGCGGCGGCGGTCGCGGCATGAAGATCATCCGCAACGCCGAGGAGATGCGCCGCGCGTTCCCGCAGGCGCGCTCGGAGGCGATCGCCGGCTTCGACAACGGCGACCTCTACTGCGAGCGCTACGTCGAAGAACCACGTCACATCGAGTTCCAAGTGCTCTGCGACGGCCGTGGCAACGCGTGGGTGCTCGGTGAGCGCGAGTGCTCCATCCAGCGTCGGCACCAGAAGCTCGTCGAAGAGGCGCCGAGCGTCGCGGTGAGCGAAGAGCTCCGGCGCGACATGGCGGCGACCATCCGCCGCGCGATGATCGACAGCGAGTACGTCTCGGCCGGCACGCTCGAGTTCCTGATGGACGAGCGCGGGAACCTCTCCTTCATGGAGATGAACACCCGCATCCAAGTCGAGCACCCGGTCACCGAGGCCATCACCGGCGTCGACTTGCTCGTCGAGCAGATCCGGATCGCGGCGGGCGAGAAAATCGATCTGCCGGCCGACATCCCGATCCGCGGGCACGCCCTCGAGCTGCGCATCAACGCCGAGGACCCCGTGACCTACGCGCCGTGGCCCGGGCTCATCACCGAGTACATCGCGCCCGGCGGCCCCGGCATCCGCGTCGACAGCGGCGTGTACGGCGGCTTCCGCGTGCCGGGGAACTACGACTCGTTGCTCATGAAGCTCATCTCCTGGGGGCCCACCCGGGAGATGGCGATCCGCCGAATGAAGCGCGCGGTCGACGAGACGGTGGTCGGAGGAATCCGGACGCTGCTCCCGCTGCACCGCGAGATCCTGCGTCATCCGGACTTCGTCGCGGGTCGACTCTCGACGCGGTTCCTCGAGCGCATGCGCGGTTGAGCACGATCGAGCTTCACGTCGACCGCTCACGATTCCCCGGGCGCGCTCGTGTGATTCACGCGACCGCGCGGCACGTCAATCGCGATTCGCCACGCGCTCCGCACCGTTTTCGACGAGCGTTCTCACGAACTTCTCGATCGATCGGAGGTGCTGCGCGCCCGACTCGGCCGGACTGAGCTCGGTAAAATCTCGCGGCTCCCCTCAGATTCCCTCTTGCGCGCCGCAACGGCGGGCGCAGCATTCGGCTCGCGCACCTCGGCCTCGCGTTCGAGACCGGGGGGGAACTGCGCACCAGCCCCGCCAGCCAGCGGAATCCCTCGGAGGCTTCGCTCTCCCCATGACGCTCCGGACCCGGGTCGCGACGACGACCCTACCGACCGCGGAAGACCACCCCCCATCTCCCACCGCGCTCCTCGGGGCCGACCTACGGGTCGACACACCGATCGGGCGCACGCGGAACAACCCACGGCCCGACCGACGGCCGCGGGCGCCGACCCCGAACCGAGCGGCACCGAATCGGGCGGCACCTTCGACCACGCGCCGTCGCGGCCTCCAGCCGCTCGACGTCGCGATCGCCTTCGACCTGAAGGAGAGCATCGCGGAGCGGGTGCCGACCGACGCGCCGGACGACGCGCTCGAAGAGTACGACTCGCTCGAGACCGTGAAGGCGATCGCGGCCGCGCTGGAGGCGGTCGGACACCGCACGCGCCTCGTCGGCGGCGGACGCGACTTCGTGCGCTCGATGCTCGACGAGAAGAGCGACTTGGTCTTCAACATCGCGGAGGGCTGGGGCACACGGTCGCGCGAAGCGCACGTGCCGAGCTTCCTCGAGATGATCGGCGTGCCGTTCACGCACTCCGATCCGCTCACCCTCGCGCTCAGCCTCGACAAGGGCCTCGCCAAGCGGGTGGTCGCCAGCCACGGCGTCGCCACCCCGCGCTTCGCGGTCGCGTCGACGGTGAAGGACCTCGCCAAGCTCGAGCTCCGCTTCCCCGTCGTCGCCAAGCCCGTCGCGGAAGGCTCGAGCATGGGCATCCGCGACGGCGCGATCTTCGACTCGCTCGCAGATCTCACGGCTGCGCTGCCGGAGCTCCGCCGCGCGTACCGCCAGCCGGTGCTCCTGGAGGAGTTCTGCTCGGGGCCCGAGTTCACGGTCGGCATCACGGGCACCGGTCCGGACGCCGAGGTCGTGGGCGTGATGGAGATCGTCCCGCGCGGGCAGTCGCTCGAGAAGTTCCTCTACTCGCTCGACGTGAAGCGCAACTGGCGCGAGCGCGTCGAGTACCACGCGCCGCCCAAGCGTGACGCGAAGCTCGTGCGCGAGATCGGCAAGCTCGCGCTCGGCGCGTACCGCGCGCTCGAGTGCCGCGACGTCGGCCGCGTCGACGTGCGCCTCGGCGCGGACGGCAAACCGTACTTCCTCGAAGTGAACCCGCTGCCCGGCCTCAACCCGGTGAGTGGCGACCTCGTGATCCTCGCAGCCGGCCACGGCGTGAGCTACCCGCAGCTCATCCAGAAGATCGTCGACAGCGCCCGCAAGCGCCTCGCGATCTGAGCGCGCTCGAAGAACGACATGCTCGTCGACGTTGCCTACGACGCGGCGGCGGCGAAGGCCGAGGGGCCCGAAGCGACCGCGATCGCCGAGGTGGTGCAGACCGCCG
The DNA here is from genome assembly GCA_937982655.1 of uncultured Sandaracinus sp. Taxonomy (GTDB): domain Bacteria; phylum Myxococcota_A; class Polyangia; order Polyangiales; family Houyiibacteriaceae; genus JACKEH01. Next base: position 6,617 of record CALJLK010000404.1, on the reverse strand, counting down.
AAGCGATCGCGGACGCGCTCCGTCGCCGCGGTCACGACGCACGCCTGCTCCCGCTCGACGATCACGCGGCCGCGCAGATCCGCGCGTCGCACGCGGACGTGATCTTCAACCTCGCGGAGTCGTTCCGCGGGAGCAGCGCCCTCGAGCCCGCGATCGCGTGGCTCTACGAGGTCGAACGCAAGGCGTACACGGGCGCGCACGCGAGCGCACTCGAACGCTGCTTGAACAAGTCGGTGACGCGCGCGCTGCTTCGCGAGGCGGGCGTCGCGGTGCCGGAGGGACGCACGATCCGGAGCGCGGACGAGCCGCTCCACGCGCTGCCCTACCCGCTCTTCCTCAAGCCCGCGCAGGAAGACGCGAGCCACGGGATCGATCTCGGCAGCGTCGTGCGCGACGAGGCGGCCGCGCGCGCACGCGTGGCGTCGTTGCTCGCGCGCTTCGGTGGCGCAGTGATCGCCGAAGCGTGGATCGACGGACGCGAGCTGAACGTCTCGATCCTCGACGACGGCGCCACCCTGCAGGTCCTGCCGCCCGCGGAGATCGACTTCTCCGCGTTCCCCGCCGGCGCGCCGCGCGTGCTCACGTACGCCGCGAAGTGGGACGAGAGCAGCGACGAGTACCGCGGCTCGCCTTCGGTTGCGGCGACCCTCGACGACGCGCTGCGCGCGCGCGTGGAGGCGACCACGCTGGCCGCGTTTCGTGCGCTCGGGCTGCGGGGCTACGGTCGCGTGGATCTGCGCGTCGACGCGGCAGGCAACCCCTTCGTGATCGACGTGAACCCGAACCCTGCCCTCGCGCCGGATGCCGGGCTCGCGCTCGCGGCCGGTCGCGCCGGGGTCGCCTACGAGGCGCTGGTGGAACGCATCGCAGGCGAAGCCTTCGCGCGCGCGCCGCGACGGCCCCGGCCCGGCCCCGATCGCGTCGCGCTCGTGCCGCTGCGCGCCGATCACCGCGACGCCTTGGTCGCGCAGGTCCGCGCGACGGATGCGTTCCGCGAGGATGAGCTCGAGGTCGCGGCGGAGCTGATCGACGAAGGCGTGCGCGCGGCGAACGAAGGCCGCGTGCATCCGGACTACCTCTTCGTGGTGGCCGAAGACGTGCCCGGCGCGAGCAACGCGGCGCGTCCGGTCGGCTACGCCTGCTTCGGGCTCGCGTCGCTCAGCGACGGGGTCTTCGATCTCTATTGGATCGTGGTCGATCCGAACGTGCAGGGGCGCGGCGTCGGTCGCTCGCTCTTGCGGGCCGCCGAGCGCGAAGCCGCCGCGCGCGGGGGGCGCTGGCTCGTCGCGGAGACCAGCGGGATGCCGAGCTACGAAGCCACACGCGCGTTCTACCTCGCGTCGGGTTACGTCGAGCTCGGGCGCCTGCCAGAGTTCTACCGCGCGGGCGACGACAAGGTGCTCTACGGACGCCGGTTGGATCTTCCCGCCGACGCGTGAAGCGAGCGACCATGGCGGCGCAGAGCGCGCTGACACGCCGGTACGAAGCGAAGCGCGAGATGCGCGAGGGGATCGTGAATGCGGAAGCTGACGGTGCTCAACGCCGAGACGGCGCGCTTCGAGTGTGTGTTCCCGACCTGCGGCGGCGCGTGCTGCAAGGGCTCACGTCCCCCCGCCACGCCGGCGGAGGTCGCGCACCTCGAGGCGCTCTTGCCGCGCGTGCTCGAACGCCTGCGCCCGAGCGCGCGTCGCACGATCGAGAAGCGCGGCTTCGTCACGCGCCGCAAGAAGAGCGGCAACGCGACGGTCGCGATCGACGGCGGGGAGTGCGTGTTCTTCCACGAGGGCTGCACGCTCCACGTGCTCGCGGTCGAAGATGGGCTCGACCGTTTCGCGCACAAGCCGTGGGCCTGCACGATCTTCCCGCTCGAGCGCCACGACGCGCAGACCTGGCACGTGCGACAGCACGGTGAGCACGGCGAGGCGTGGACCGAGCTGCCCTGCCTCGCGCCGACCGCGAGCGAGAAGCTCGGGATGCGCACCCTCGGGCCCGAGCTCACGTTCGCGGCCGAGCTCGCCGAGGGCGGCTCGGAGGCTTGGAGGTTCGAGCCGCCGTCGCAGTCGAAGCAGCAGCCGTCGACGTCCGCCCCCTCGAAGCCGCGAAAGCGAGCGGTTCCGCGAAGCCGCCCCGTCCAAACCAAGAGCTCCCCACGGAGCACGACGAAGCCGAGACGAGGGCGTTGAGCGTGTTCCGCATCCGCCGCATCTTCGACGACACGCTTCCCGACAGTCGGCGCGTGCTCGCGGACGTGGTGACGCTCCTGCGCGCACGATTTGCCGCGGTCGCGGACAAGGTCGAAGCGGATCTCCCGACGCGCCTGAGGGATCCGCTCCGGCACGGCTTTCGTTCGATCGTGTTCGTCGCGGAGAAGAAGAACGCGGTCGAGGGCTTCGCGATCCTCCTGCACGCTCCGGATCACCACTTCGCGTTCCTCGACTTCATCAGCGCGTCCTCCGACACCTCCGGGCGCGGCATCGGCGGCGCCCTCTACGAGCGCGTGCGCGACGAAGCGAAACGGCTCGACTGCTTCGGGCTCTTCTTCGAGTGCGCGCCCGACGAGCCGGATCAGCTCTCCGATCCGACGGATCTCGAGGACAATCGACGGCGCCTCCGCTTCTACGAGCGCTGGAACGCGCGACCGCTCGTCTTGCCCTCGTACCAGACGCCGCTCGCCGACGGCTCCCCGCTCGACCTCCCGTTCCTCGTCTACGACGATCTCGATCGCGGCGCCGAGCTCTCGCGGCGTCGCGCGGTGATCGTGGCGCGCACCGTCTGCGAGCGTCGCTACGCGTACCTCTGCCCGCCCGAGTACGTGCGCAAGGTCGTGCACGGGATCCGCGTCGATCCGGTGCCGCGCCGTCCACCGCGCTATCGCGTCACGCCCGCGAAGCCGAACGGCGTGCACGTCCCGGAGGACGCGCGCATCGCGCTCTTCGTCAACGAGAAGCACGAGATCCACCACGTGCGCGAGCGCGGCTACGTCGAGTCGCCGGTGCGCATCGAGTCGATCCTGCGCGCGCTCGAGCCGAGCGGGCTCTTCCTCCGTCGACCGGCGCGACGCTTCGCGGAGTCGACGATCGAGGCGGTCCACGATCCCGCGCTCGTGCGCTACGTGCGCGCGATGAGCGCGAGCCTCCCCGAAGGACGCAGCGTCTATCCGTACGTGTTCCCCGTGCGGAACGCCGCGCGGATGCCGGAAGATCTCGCGACGCGCGCGGGGTACTTCTGCCTCGACACCTTCACACCGCTGCACCCGAACGTCTGGGAAGCCGCGCGCGGCGCGGTCGACTGCGCGCTCTCGGGCGCGGCGGAGCTGCGCGCCGGCCGCCGACTCGCGTACGCGCTCGTGCGTCCTCCCGGACACCACGCCGAGCGCCGCCACTACGGGGGCTTCTGCTACTTCAACAACGCCGCGATCGCCGCGCACGTGCTCTCCGCAGACGGCCGCGTCGCGATGCTCGACATCGACTACCACCACGGCAACGGACAGCAGGAGATCTTCTACGAGCGCGCGGACGTGCTCACGGTCTCGCTGCATGGACACCCACGCTTCGCCTACCCGTACTTCGCGGGCTTCGAGGACGAGCGCGGCGCGGGCGCCGGAGAAGGGTTCAACCTCAACCTGCCGCTCCCGGAGAAGCTCGACGGTCGCGGTCACCTGCGCGCGCTCGAGAAGGCGCTCGAGACGATCGCGCGTTTCGATCCGAGCACGCTCGTCGTCTGCCTCGGCCTCGACACCGCGCGCGGTGATCCGACCGGTACCTGGGAGCTCCGCCCGGCCGACTTCGAGGCCAACGGTCGCGCAATCGGCGCCCTTCGTCGCCCGACGCTCGTGGTCCAAGAAGGCGGCTACCGCACCGCGCGCCTCGGCGCCCACGCGCTCGCGTTCTTCCGAGGACTGCACGCGACGAACGGGTGATCGCCCGCGGAGACGTCTGCGCTACGACGTGAACCGCGAGACGTTCGTGCGACTCGGCGCGAACCGTGGGACCGAGACGTCCGCGCGACTCGGCGCCGGAACCGTAGACGGCTCCTCGCAGATCCGCGAGGGAAGAGCCCGATGGCCCCCGAACGTTGGTCAATCGCGCGGGGGGCGCTACCTTCGCGCTTCTTCGGGCCGCCCGTCCGAACGTTCGATCCGATGAGCACCTCGACCCGGAGCCGCGCGAAGCCCGCGACAGAGAGCGCGACCGCCAAGTCGACGTCGCGCGCCGCGAAGCCGCCGAGCCGCTTCTGGCGTTGGACCAAGCGCCTACTCGTCGTGGGCGTCGCGCTCGCCGCCCTCGGCGTGCTCGGGCTCGTGGTGCTCTTCTGGTACCACGGCCGCGAGCTGCCGGACGTCGCGACGCTGCGCAGCTACGCGCCCCCGCAGACCACACGCGTGCTCGATCGCGACGGCGAGCTGCTCGGCGAGATCTTCTCCGAGCGCCGCACGGTGATCCCCATGTCGCGCATCCCGCGCGTGATGGTGCTCGCGACGCTCGCCGCGGAGGACGCAGACTTCTACCAACACGAAGGCGTCGACTACCCCGGCATCGTGCGCGCGCTGATCCGCGACCTGACCTCCGGTCGTCGCGCGCAGGGCGCGAGCACGATCACGCAGCAGGTGGTGAAGCTGCTCTTGCTCAGCCCCGAGCGCACCATCTCGCGCAAGATCCGCGAGCAGATCCTCGCGCGGCGCCTCGAGCAAGAGCTGAGCAAGGACGAGATCCTCCACCTCTACCTGAACCACATCAACTTCGGGCACGGGCGCTACGGCGTCCAAGAGGCGGCGCAGTTCTACTTCGGCAAAGACGCCGAAGACCTCTCGCTCGCCGAAGCCACCCTGATCGCCGGCATCCCGCAGGCGCCAGCGCGACTCTCTCCGCGCTCACATCCGGAGGCCGCGCGCCGACGTCAGGCCTACGTGCTGCGGCAGCTCGAAGAGAAACACGACGCGTATTGGCCGGACCTGCCGCTGGAGGACATCCGCGCCGCGCGCGAGATCGAGCCCACGTTGGTACCACGCACCGAGACTCCGGACGAAGGCGCGGAGATGCTCGCGGTGGCGCGTCGCGAGCTGCGCGAGCTCGTCGGCGACGAGGCCTACGCGCGCGGCGGCTTCACCGTGCACACCACGCTCGATCTAGATCTCCAGCGCGCGACCCGCGCTGCGGTGCGACGCGGCCTCGAAGCGCACGACGAGCGCCAACGCCACCGCGGCCCGCTCACCGCGCCGCGTCGCGCGCGCGAGCTCGATCGAATCGACGAGCTCCGCACCGGGCGCACCTACGACGCGCGCATCACCGGCGCGGACGACGAGCGCGGCGTGCTCCTCCTGGACGTCGGAGGTCATCCCGCGCGCGCCGCGATGAGCGACGTCGCGCGCTTCAACCCCGAGTCCCTCTCAGCGAGCGCGTTCGCCGCCCTCGGCGCGCAGGTGCGCGTCGCGGTCCTGGAGCTCCCGACGGAAGATGCGCCCGCGCTGGTGCGCCTCGAGCTCGGGCCCCAGGGCGCCGCGATCGTGATCGATCCGCGCCACCGCGACGTGCTCGCGCTCGTCGGCAGCTACGAGGGTGGCAGCGGCTTCGATCGCGCGCTCCAAGCGGTGCGGCAGCCCGGCTCCACCTTCAAGCCCTTCGTCTACGCGCTCGGCGTGCGTGAACGTCGTCTGACCCCCGCCACGGTGATGCTCGACGCGCCCGTCGTGTACGACGAGTGGCGCCCGCAGAACTACGAGACCTGGCAGAACGAAGGCCCCGTGCGGCTGCGGGTCGCGCTCGCGCAGTCGATCAACCTCGTCGCGGTGCGCGCGATCGAAGAGCTCGGCGCGGAGAGCACGGCCGCGTTCGCGCGCGAGCTCGGCATCGAGAGCGAGCTCGAGCCCACGCTCTCCTTGGCGCTCGGCGCGAGCGGCGTGCGACCCATCGAGCTCGTCAACGCGTACGCGACCTTCGCAGCGGGTGGGCGCTACGAAGCGCCGCGCTTCGTGACGAAGGTCGTCGGCCCCGACGGCCGCGAGATCCCGCTGCCGCGCCGCGATCCCCCACGCGACGTCCTCGATCCGGCGGAGGCCTACGTCGTCACCAGCTTGCTCGAGAGCGTCACCGCAACCGGCGGTACCGCGGAGCGTGCGTCGCGCCTCGGGCGCGCGACCGCTGGCAAGACCGGCACCAGCAACGAAGCGCGTGACGCGTGGTTCGTGGGGTACACCCCGAGCGTGGTCGCGGGCGTCTGGATCGGCTTCGACGATCGACGCAGCCTCGGGCGTCGCGAGAGCGGCGGGCGCACCGCGTTGCCGATTTGGATCGACGTCATCCGTGCGGCGGAGGGCGACCGACCCACCCTCGCGTTCCCGCGCCCGGCGGGGGTCGTCGCGGCGTCCATCGATCCTGCGTCGGGTCTGCTCGCGAATCCCGAGCAGACCGACGCGATCGAAGAGGTCTTCCTCGACGGCACGGCGCCGACGGAGACTGCGCGCGCACCAGACGTGGCCGATCCCTCGACGTTCTTCATGGAGCAACTCGGAGCGCCGTGATGCGCGCCGCGACTCGGATCGCCGTGAGTCGGATCGCCGGTGCGTGCGCGCTCGTCGCGATCCTCGCCCTCGTCGACGTCGCACGCGCACAGCCGAGCCC
>CALJLK010000403.1 GCA_937982655.1 uncultured Sandaracinus sp. | reverse complement strand
GCTGACCCGGCCGACCGAGAAGCGCCGTCGGCCGCTGACCCGGCCGACCGAGAAGCGCCGTCGGCCGCTGACCCGGCCGACCGAGAAGTGTCGTCGAAGGTGTCGACGACGAAGCACGCCGATCGCTCGCGCGCCGCGTAGGCCTCGCTCATCGCGGAGACCTCGGGATCGTGGATCGCGAAGCCTGGACCCGACGCGCCGTGCTCGGTCATCACGTCGCGGATGATCGAAGCGACCACAGCGTCGTCGCTCGAACGGATCGGTCGCAACCACACGTCGTCGAGAGAGGCCATCCGCACAGGTGTCCTCGCCGCGCGCCGGAGAGGCAAGCGCTCGCCCACCCTCGCTCGCGACCCCTGCGCTCGGCCGATGGATCCACACGAAGCTCGTGGCGCTCGGCGGGAGGTCGACGACGCGCTGGGCGATCGGCGCGAGATCGACGACGCTCCTCGTGTGACCGAGTATTCCATTCCACTCTCGAGGATCGCCGAAGCCCACGGCATCGCGCTCGACGAGCGTGGCTTGTTCCCGCTCGAGACCGCGCGGCGCCTCGTCGGGTCCACGCGCGTCTACGAACGCGACGGCGATCCCCCGGGCGACGTGCTCTGGGCCGCGCTGCTCTCGCTCGAGGACGGCGCCGAGCTCGCGCGCGAAGGTGCTCGACTCGAGTGGCGCTTCCCCTACCTGCGCGGCTGGGACAACGAAGACGCGGTCCGCCGCTACGGCGCCGAGGCGTTGCCGTGGCTCGAAGCGATGCTCGCGCGTACCGGAACGTTCGGGTCGATTCCCGCCGAGCCCTTCTACTTCGTGGGCACGCACCTGCTCGCGATCGGCCCCGAAGCGGTGTCTGCGATCCTGCGCGCGCGTCGCACGGGAGACGCCGATCCGGACGGGCTCGACATGCTCACGCTCTGGCTGAAGCGTCACGGCAAGCCCGCGTGGGTCGCGCTCGGAGAGCTCGCGTCGCGCGGGGACTCCGAGGCGAAGCGCGCGGTCGACGCCTTGGCGAAGCGTTCGCCGACGAGCGTGCGACGTCAGCTCGGCGAGGAGCTCGCCAAGCGCGTGCTCGGTCCTGCGACAGGCGCCCCCTCGCTCACCAGCGCTCCGATCCTCGCGGTCCTCGACGCGGCCGCTGCAAGCGAGATCCACGCGCGCATGCCGTGGCCGGCGCTCGTCGCGCAGGCACCCCACTTCGAGTTCCACGCGCTGCGCGTGGTGGTGGCGCGCGCAAAGAAGGGCGACGACTGGGGCGTGCTCGTCGAGGTCGTGCAAGGCGACGAGATCGATCACGACGAAGAGGTGCGCTGGCCCGCGACGATCCAGCACTACACCTACGGCACGAAGGTCGAGACGGGCGGCGCGTACCTCTTCGACGCGCGCCCCATCCCGCGCACGCTCGTGTCCGAGCCGGTCGACGAAGAAACGTGCGCGCGTCTCGATCTGCGACCCGGCCAGTCGATCACGCAAGGCATCGCCGACTGGAAGAGCGTGCTCACCCTCCGCCGCACGCTCGCGACGACCCCGGAGCTCCTCTTTCCACCCGCGGCGAAGGTCGTGCGCGCGCTCGGTCTCCGCAGCCCGGAGATCCTGCTCGACGTCCGCGCGCTCGAGCACGTCGACGGCACGCGCTACGGCGCGGGCGATCGCAAGCGTCTGCCGAGCGCGTCGCCCTCGTGGCGATCGATCGCGGAAGTGATCGTCACGCGCGATCCGTCGCGCTTCGACCCCGGCACGCCGAACACCGACTGGCGCTCGATGCTGCGCTTCGGAACGCCGAGCGCGTGAGCACCTCGCGGCTCCGTCCGCGAAACACCGGCGGGATCGGGACGGAAGCCGAACCGATCGCGGCGACGTGGGACTCGGCGAAACCCTCGGACCACGCGATGGCGTCACGCGGCGAGCGCGGGTCGCATGGTGTCGCGTCGGAATCGGCCGGGGGAGATGCCGTGGTGTCGCTTGAAGGCGCGGTTGAAGGCGAACTCCGACTCGTAGCCGACCGCGTCCGCGATCTCGGCGAGGGAACGGTCGGTGTCGCGCGCCAGCTCGGCCGCGTGCTCGAGACGCAGACGCGTGAGCACGGCGATGGGCGACGCTCCGCGCTCGTGGAAACGCCGCGCGAGCACGGGGCGCGAGACACCCACCGCGCGCGCGAGCTCGGTCACCGTCCACCGTCGGCGGAGGTCGCGCTCCATCAGCGCGAGCGCGCGATCCACGGGATCGCGGTGCAGCGAGATCACGTTCGTGTCGTTCGAGCGGTGCGCGTCGTCCGGCGAGCGGGCGTTCGACATGGCGTCATCGTGCCGAGCGGCGCGCGCGCGGTCGAGCCACGAGACGAAGGTCGAGCGTCGCGGACAAAGATCCGAGCGTCGCGGTCATGGTCGCCGAAGGACACCGCGCCATCCTCGACGCATGGACCCCGAGCCTTCGATTCTCACGCGCGAGCTCTTCGCGCGGCGCACCGTGTTGCTCTTCGGCGAGATCGGCCCCGCGCTCGCGGAGCGCGTCACGGCACAGCTCCTCGCGCTCGATGCCGCCAGCGCCGAGCCCATCCGTCTCTTCGTCTGCTCACCCGGCGGCCACGTCGAGTCCGGCGACACGATCTTCGACGTGATCCGCTTCGTGCGCGCTGAAGTGACCGCGATCGGGAGCGGCTGGGTCGCCAGCGCGGGCGCGTTGGTGTTCTGCGCGTGCCCACGCGAGCGTCGCTTCGCGCTCCCGAACACGCGCTTCCTGCTGCACGAGCCGCGTGGCGGCGTCGGTGGCTCCGCGTCGGACATCGAGGTCGAGGCGAGTCAGCTCCTCGCGATGCGCGCGCGCCTCCTCGGCATCTTCGCCGACGCGACGGGACGGAGCGTCGAGCAGCTCGCGCACGACACGCGCCGCGATCACTGGATGAGCGCGGAGCAGGCCGTCGCGTACGGGCTCGTCGGCCGCGTGATCCGTGCCGAAGCGGAGCTGCAGACGGAGCCGTGAAGACCTCGATCCGAGCCCGCCGATCGCGAGGCGATCGGTGCGCCGCGCGGCGTCAGTTGGCCTCGAGCGCGACGAGCAGCCCGCCGATCGCGAGCACGACCACGACGAAGATCGCCGCGAGCAGCCGCATCCGATGCAGTCGCTCGCGCTCGTGCGCGGCGCGCTCCGCCATCTCGTCGGCGAGCGCGTCGGCGCTCATGGGGTTCTCCGGCAGCCGGAGCCCCACCTTCTCGAGCACCGCTGCGGCCGCTTCCGCGCCCGGCGAAGCGAGCGACGTCTCGACGCCGCAGTACTCGCACACGACCACCGTGTGATCGTGACCTCGATCGCGCGTGCGAAGAGGTCCTCCACACGCGCCGCAGGTTCGAGTGCTCATGGTGTCGAAGGTACACCGACGATCGCGAGGTGCGTCGCGTCGCGACCGTCGCGCGCGCTTTTCGAGAATGGCCCGCCTTCCACGCCGGCCGGGCGAGCGTGGGAGTGCGACCGCGTGACGAGCGCCTCCATCGTGCGTGCTTCGGGAGCGTGTCGACCCCTCGAAGCCATCCGTTGCCAGAAGACGGCCCCCGCGGTTGACTTCACCCATGACCCGCCAGCTGCCGAAGGACGCCTCGTTCCTCGCTGCGCGCATCCGTGTGACGATCGACTGCCCCGAGTGTGCCGCGCCGATTCCGGTCAATGGGTTGGTGACGCAGGTGCTCTGCGGCGCATGCCAGAGCGTCGTCGAGCTTCGAGGACAGCTCGGGTGGGAGCGCATCCTCACCTACCAGGGCGGTGAAGGTTGCCCCGAGCACAAAGTCTTGGTGAGCAGCCAGAAGGTCAAAGCGCTCGACTACTTCCTCGCGTTCGGCCCGCGTGGCGGCAGTCTCTTTCGACGGTGGCGCAACGTGCTCCTCGAGATCGACACCGCGGGAGCTCGATGCCCCTCGTGCGGACACGACCTCGACGTGCAGCGCCTCGGGGCCGAGGCCGTGGCCGAGGGGGCGAAGGTCGACGTGTTCTGTCCGGGCTGTGGCGCGGCGGTTCCGATTCGGGTGCCGCAACGCGAGGAGCGCGAGGACACACACGCGCAATGCGTCGCGTTGGTCGGGGAGACCGCGCTGCGGGGCGATCTTCGTGAGCCCGTCGGGGAGAGCGTGCTCTTCTCCTGCCTCGGCTGTGGCGCGCCCGCGAAGATCGACGCGACGGTGCCGCGCCTGATGCGCTGCGAGTTCTGCGATGCGACGAGCTACCTGCCGGACGCGCTCTGGCTCCGCCTGCACCCCGCACAGCGCAAGCGCGCGTGGCACGCGTTGTTGATCTCGACGCCCGAGATCCACGCGCAGGCGAAGTCGAAGGTGTAGGCCCCTCCGAGCCCGCCATCATCACGACTCCGCGGCTCGATCGGGCAGAAACAATCTCCCGATCTCGAGCTCGATCACCTCGAACGGCGGAACACACGCGCGATCTCCATCGCGGTAACTGCCTACGTCCACCCACGATCCTTGGCGGAGCGCGAGCGCTTCGAGGGTGCGCGCGTCGGGATCGACGAGCCAGTAATGCCCGATCTCCGCCGCCGCGTAGAGCCGCTTCTTCACCGTGCGGTCGCGCGCGCTCGTCGAGGGCGAGAGGATCTCGCAGACCCAATCGGGCGCGGTTCGGAGGGGGCGTTGGTCCGGGTCCAGCAGTCGCTCGCGACGCCATCCCGCGAGGTCTGGGCGTACGACGTCGTGACGCGTCAGCTCGAGATCGACCTCGAGGAAGATCCACCAACCGCCCGGGCCATCGAAGCCGTGATCGTCGTGGAAGGGGCCGCCGATGAAGCGTCGCAGCGCGCCCTGGACGTTCGAGTGGCGCGGGCTCGGCGCAGGGAGGGTCTCGAGCTGGCCGGCGACGATCTCCATCCGGGCGTCGTCGGGCTGCGCGAGCAGATCGTCGTACGTGAGGAGGCGAGGCACGGCAGTCATGAGGCTCAGCGTATCACCGCGTCCGCGAGCGCCGCCGGATCCGGTCGCCCCGAAAGCTTCAAACCGTCGTCGGCTCACACCGTCGTCGGCGGTGGTGCGGTCGGGCGCCACATCGCCGCTGCGCCACCCCAGCCGACGAGCGTGAGCGGTGCCAGCAAGAGCGCGGCGTCGGGCCACGACGTCTGCTCGGCCGCGCCGTAGATCCCACCAGCGCCGAAACCGAGGCAGAGCAGGAGCGCGAACCCGAAGAACTCCGTCCGCGTCCACACCGCACCCGCGATGCCGCCCGCCGCGAGCGCGTGGAGCCCGACGAACGCGCCGAGCAACGAGACGTCGGGCGAGACGGTCGTCTCGAGGAACCACCCGACGCCGGCGAGCGGAAGCCCGAAGCCCAGGGCGAGCACGAGCACGCCGAGCCCGCGCATCGAGAGGGGCAAGACCACGAACGCGATCGTGGCGAGGAAGAGCGCCGAGAGATCGAGCATCGCGAGCGCGAAGAGCGAGCCGGTACCGTGCCACGCCGTGAACGCGAACGTGCGCACGCCCACGAGCCCGACCCAAGCGAAGAGCAGCGCGGCGAGCGGGCGGAGTCGGAAGCTCGGGGTCGGAGGCACGCTCGCGGAAGGGTCGGCGTTTTCCGGCACCATCGCCAGCATCGTGGTGGGTGGACGCGCGACTCGCTCACGAACCCGCGAGGTCGACGAGGAGCGCTCGTCGGTCGCCTTCGAGGATCCCACGACACATCCATCGTTGCGGTCGCCTGCTTGGCGGGCTCGTCGTCCGTCGCGTGTCCGGGATTCCCGAGCCGCCGTCCGCGTCCGCGGATGTCATCCTCTACCCATGTGGTTGCGATCGGTGATGGTGGATTCTCTCGCGTCGTTGAGCAGCTCACTCGACGCAGTGCTCGGTGACTCGAGCTCGAACACGGGGTCGGAGCAGCGAAACTCCGGCGCTGCTCGCGCGGGAGATCCTCGGATTGCGCTTTGTTTTGCCGACCCATCCCACGATCTCGCGGGATTGACGTCGCGCATCCACCGACAGCTCGACGTGCCTTGCCTCGGCGCGACCACCGCGGGAGAGCTCGACGCGCGGGGTCTTCGACGCGGAGCCGCGGTGATCGCGGTCATCGGCGGCGACGACGTCCGTGTCCGCGCGGTGAAGGAGCGCGACACCTCGAACCGCGCCGAGGACGCCGCTTCGGCCATGACGGTCGGCTTTCACGACGACGCACGGCGCTACGCGAGCGAAGGCTTCGGGCAGTCGAGCACGCTGCTCCTGACCGACGGGCTCTCCGGGGGAGGAGAAGAGCTCGCAGCGGCGCTGCACCGCAAGACCCGGCCACATCAACAGATCGTCGGCGGCGCAGCGGGAGACGCCGGTCGCTTTCGTCGAACGCAGGTCGCGCTCGACGGGGTCGCGTTGACCGAAGGCGCCGTGGCGGCGCACGTGTTCTCGCAAGCGGCGCTCGGCGTGGGGCTCGGGACGGGGCTTCGGCCCGCGAGTCGACGCTTCGTCGTCACGCGCGCCGAAGGCACACGCGTGTACGAGCTCGACGGAGCGCCGGCCATCGACGCGTACGTCGACTTCGCGAAGGAGAGCGGTCGACCGTTCGATCGCGGCTCGCCGGGGACGTTCTTCGTGCACCACGAGCTCGGGATCTACTTCTTCGACGAAGTCCGCTTCGCTCGCGCGCCTCTGGTCGCGATGGCAGACGGCTCACTCGTGTGCGCCGCCTCGGTCCCCGTGGGCTCGAGCGTGTGCATTCTCGACGGTAGCGGGCCCGACCTCGTCCGGGCCGCCGAGGAAGCCGGCCGCGAAGCGCAGCGGAACCTCGGGCGTGCGTGCGGCGGAGCGCTCGCGTTCGACTGCATCTGCCGAGGTCTCATCCTCGGCGACACGTTCGGCGACGAGGTCGGCGCGATTCGTGGCGCGCTCCACACCGATCACGTCGCCGGCTTCCTCACGTACGGAGAGATCGCGCGGTACCGCGGGACACGCCAAGGGTGGCACAACGCCACCGCCGTCGTGGTCGCGCTCCCTGCGTGACGGCAGTCCGCCGTCGCGACGAGCGAGGGTCGTCCTCCCGATCGAGAAGGACGGCCGGGAAGCCAAAGCGGCGGCAGCAGGAAGCGTCGCGACGTCGGCGAGCTCCGGTGGACACACGCGGCCGCACGATCGACGCTCCGCGGCTCATGCGTTCGATCGTCTCGTGGACCGGTCTGAGCTTCGAAGGGCGCGCGCTCGGCTTCACCGCGGAGGGCTCGAAGTTGCTCGTCGCGCACGAGGGATCGCTCTTCGCGATCGACGGGCGCGACGGGTCGCGCGACGAGCTCGCGCGTTCGCTCGGTCGGCTCGTCGGCGCGGTCGCGGTGGACGCGCGGCGCGTCGTGGTGTGGGACGAGCGTGGGGCGATCTTCCGGATCGAGCGCGGGGTGGTGCCGCAGGAGGGTGGGCACGCGCTGCCGTGCCCGCCCGAGTTTCGGCCGACGAGCGGGATCGAGTCGTCGTCGGCGCTCTCGCCCTCCGGTCGCTACTTCGCTGCGGGAGGTTTCTTCGGCGCAGAACGGTCGTGGCGCGTGGCCTTCTTCGATCTCGACGCGCCCGAGGAGCTCCCGTGGATCGCGGACGACCCGCGGGTGCGATCCCCGCGGTTCTGGCTCGGCGAGCGCGCGGTGGTCGACGACGAGCTCGTCTGCGATCCGGCGCAGCGACGTCTGCTCGACGACGCCACCGCCCGCCTCGTCTCGCGCTACGTGTCGCCGCGGGGCCTGCGCGGCTTCGAGCACACGGGCCAGACGCTGCGTCTCGTCGGTGACTCGCCGCGCGAGCTGCCGTTCCCACTCGACTCCTCCGACGAGCTCCGATGGGTCGACGATCGCTACCTCGTGCACGCCGCGTCGCCCTACGCGCTGATCGATGCCGAGCGCGGTGTCGTGCACCCGTTCGCGCCGGGCGACGAAGGTCGCGGGCGGATCGTGATGTCGCCGGATCTTCGACGCGCCGCGTGGAGCGGAGGAGGTCGCGTCACGATCGGAGACGTGTTGGTTCATCCGCCGAGCGCGTGCGCGGTCGACGTGTCCAGCCTCCCCGCGCGGATCTTTCGTGCGACGGCCGAGCACGCGCACGTGGAGCGGCTCGCGCTGCAGGTCGCGGAGCGCGCGGTGGCGTGGGGGCTCGACGTGAGCCCGGAAGTGCATTGGCACGACGGCCCCGCAGAGGACGCCGAGCGCGTGGCGCGGTGGGAGCGCCCGATCGCCGACGCACTGCGGGACGCACATCGCGCGCGCGATGGACACCGCGCGGTGTTCGACGCGGCGTTGACGTCGGTGTGCGCAAAGCTCGAGCGCGGCGACGAGCCCGCGCGTTGGACGGCGCGGATGCTCTTGCTCGACGGCGACGTGCGCAGCGCGGCCGCGCTCGATCTGCGCCTGACGCGTGGGCCCCGCGCGCGCGCGTCGATCGCATCGCTCGGCAACCCGTTCGCGCCCGTGCTCGAGCTCGCGGCGTGCGGGGTCGTGCTGCTCGACGTGGGTCTCGGGGGCGTGCGGCTACTGCGCGCGGACTGATCAGCGAAACGCGCCGCGGCGGCGCGACGTGGAGTCCTCACAAAGGCGGACGAGCGCGCAACACCGCAGCCCGACGTCCGACATCGCGTCAGTACCAGTCGAAGCCGATGTCGCGCAGCGACTCGATGACTCGCACCCGAACCTGGTGGGTCTGAGCGCCCGAGGACACGTGGAGGGTTGCGGCGCCTGGGGCCCGCGCCGTGATCGTCGCGCGCGCGCTGCGTGCTGGCTCCGAAGGCGCAGTACGCGGCGTCACCTCGAAGAGCGTCTCGTCCGAGGACGCGAAGTCCACCATGACGACCCCGTCCGCATCGACGGCCGTCACGATCGTACAGGTCTCTCCGACGACGACGACGACCTCCTCGTCACTCGGATGACCCATCCCCACGCGTACATCCAGCGGTTGCATGCGACACCCACGATATCGCATCCGCACGAAGAGCTCGGATCATTCTGGCCGCAGCCGGGATGGATCCGCGGGCCGGCCGCGCGCCTCGATGAGCAGAGCGCTTTCTCACGAAGAGCTCACGGCTCGATCACGAAAAATGGCGTTTGATGCTCGCCCGGTCGCGGGGGAGGACGTCGAGGAAGGTAGATTGAGAGTCCGTCGTGCCGACGAGCACGAGATGGTCTCCCCAGAGACCGGCCGAGTAGAGGTGGGTCTCCGGGTAGTTCGAGGCGACGCGGTTCGGGTACCTCCGGCGCGCTCGTGCGACGGAGCCGTCGGCGGCGAGCTCGAGGTCGAGGATGCACCCCTTCTCTCCAGCCGTCTTCGAGGAGGGCGTCGGTGATGCGTGTTCCCGTGCCGATCCGATTCGTGGATGATCGGCGTGCCACGGGTGATCGGGCGCCGCGCGGTCGATCCGATCGTCGGGTCAATACACCGCGAGGCCGAAGCCAAACTCCGGGCGGACGTCGCCGTGCCCCGCCCAGACGCCACCGCGGAGTTGCAGCGCGAGGCGGGTGGTCAGCTCGATCTGCACGAGCCCGCCTCCCGAGGCGGCGAACCCGGCCTTGCGGAGGTCGCGGGCGACGTCGCGGTAGACGGCGTTGGCCGCTTGTACGTACGCGCCGAGGTGAAGGCGCCCGAGACCCGGGGCGAACACGGAGGCTTCGGCGCCGTATCGAACGAGCGCCACAGGGTCGTGGAGGGCGAAGTCGACGAAGAACTGCAACCCGAAGAGTCGATGCGGGAAGCCGCCGCCCGACAAACGCGATCCTCCGCCGTATCCCTCCTCGAGACCGAGCAGCATTCCTTCGAAACCGAGCGTCCATCCACGCCGATTCAAGGGTGCACGTTCGAGCTCCGCGAGGTTGCCTTCCGAGGCGTCGATCACCGCGCCGTCGGCCCATTCGGCGAGCTCGGGCTCGAGCGCGAACGCGGGGATCGAGAGCCAGTGTCCGTCGTTCGTGTAGAGGTGGATCGGGTGGTCCATCGACACGCCGATCCAGCCGTCGTGGCGCGCGCCTTCGGTGGCGGCCACGACGACGACGCCCGCCGCGACCGCGACGCTGGCGATGACGGCCAGGATCGCTGCGGCGCCGATCGAGTCGTCGCCGGAGCTGGACGACGAGGAGCTTCCGCCGCCCGAAGAGCTCGAGCCGCTGGAGCCGCTCGACACACCGCCGGAGCCACCGCCTCCCACGGGGGTCGCGCGGAGACGCACCGGCGTGGGCGTGGGAGCGGGCACGCCGCGGCAACCGACGAGCTGGCACCGCGTCGCGTGGATCCGCTGCGCGACCAAGAGCGGCACGACGCCGCTCGGTCCGTGGAGCTCGACGTCGTCGGCGGGCGGAGCGTCGGGGCGCGTGCCGAGCTCCTGCACGCTCCGGATGCGCTCGCCGCGGTCCTCGGGTGGCAGGGTCGCGAGCCGTGCGAGCTCGTCGGAGCGCACGTGGTAGGTCGATTGAAGGCATCCGACGAAGAGCAAGGAGACGAGGAGAGTCGCTCCGCGGACGAAGGGATGAACAGGAATTGACGCTCTCGTGGCTCCACGCCAATCCGCGCGACGTGACATCACGCCGCCTTCCGTGGACCGAACCAAGCCCATCGAACGACCCGAACCGTCCGGGCCCGATGCGGCCAGGTTCCTTCGATGGGTCGTTCGCGTCGTCGCGTCGATGGCGCTCATGGTTCGTCGTCCGTTCGTACGTCGCGCGGGGCTCGTGCGTCGACGTCCGTATCACCTACGGTCGCGAGACGCGAACCTAGAGCCTGATCCAGGATCGGCGTTGAGTGATTCGTGGTCTGGGTGCGTGCCA
>CALJLK010000402.1 GCA_937982655.1 uncultured Sandaracinus sp. | reverse complement strand
CGGAAGCCCGAAAGCGATTGAGCGTGGCCGAGCGCTGCGCGAGCGAGACGCTCGGAAACGCGAGGAGGGCCAGCAAGAGCACCCGCACGTGCATGAAAACCTCGACGGCGCAGGGACGTACGGCCTCGGGCGCGCCTCTCCCGGTTCCCGAGGCTCCCCAAATGCGGAGACAGCGTCAACGGACAATGCTTGCGAAACGAGAAACGTCAGGAAACACCGCGACATGGGGAGCGGCGTCCACCGAACCACAATCCAAAGCAGTTACATATACTTACATCACACCGACGCCGTTTCGTAAACTCCGTTTGCGCTTTCGTAAATGTGATTCATAATCTGCTCGTGCTTCGCGCAGACGCCTCTCCCGGTGGCCGCCGTCACCGCGCCAACCTCGCCCGCATCCTGGACGCCGCCTCCGCGCTCGCGTTCGAGGAGGGGCTGGAAGCCCTCTCGATCAAACGCGTCGCCGACCTCGCCGACTACACGCCGGGCGCGCTCTACCGCTACTTCCCTTCCAAGGACGCGCTCGTCGTCGCGATCATGGTCCGCGCGATCGATCAGCTCACCGAGCGGCTCGCCTCCATCGACGAGCCCGACCCGCTTCGTCGCCTGATCGCGCAGGCGCTCGAGTACCGCGACCTCGCCGAGCGCGAGCCCCACGCCTTCGCGTTCGTCTCCAAGCTCTCCGCGGACCCTCGCGTCCTCGTCGCAGAAGACGAGGCGGTGGCCCAAGTCGTGGGTGCCGTCGAGCGCCTCTTCGTCCCGATTCTCTCCACGCTCGCGGAGGCGGTCGCGCGTGGACAACTCGATTCCGGCCCACTGCACGACCACGCTCTCGCGCTCTTCTCCGCTCTCCAAGGCTCGCTTCAATTGCGAAAGCAGGAGGCGCGCATGCCCGCGGTGGTCGACTCTCGACGCGTCTTCGACACCGCGCTGCGCGCCATGCTCCGCGGCTTCGGCGCCGACGTCACGTCACTGGACGCCGCGCTCCGGGACGCGACTCCGCGCTCGCCCACGCCTGCTCTCTGACGACCATCCTCTGACGCCGGCAGCCCGAACCACTCCGGCCGCCCCCTCTGCTTCTTCGTTTTCCGTTCTCGGAGGCTCTCCATGTCGCTCGCGTTCGCTCTCATCCTCGGCGCCCTCACCTGGACCCTGCTCGAGTACTGCATCCACCGCTGGCTCGGCCACGACGCGCGCTTCCGTCCGAACGTCTTCGCGAAGGAGCACATCCGCCACCACAGCCAAGGCGACTATTTCGCGCCGACGATCAAGAAGGCCGGAGCCACCGTCGTCGCGCTCGCGCTCGTGACGCCGCCCGCCATCCTGATCGCGGGCACGAAGCTCGGCGCCGCGTACTCGATCGGCCTCGTCGGCTTCTACGTCGTCTACGAGATCCTCCACCGCCGAGAGCACACCTCGCGCGGCATCGGCCCCTACGGCCGCTGGGCCCGCCGCCACCACTTCTGGCACCACTTCGGCGACTCCTCGAAGAACCACGGCGTCACGAGCCCGATCTGGGATCTCGTCTTCGGCACCTACCAAGCCCCCGGCGTCATCGTGGTCCCCGAGCGCCTCAAGATGCAGTGGCTCACCGACCCGACGACCGGCGACGTCCACGACGATCTCCGCGCCTGGTACGAGCTGCGCCGAGCCCGCCGCGCGGCGGCGTGATCGGGCGGGTGTGTCGAGCGAGTGATCGACCTACGTGAGCCCGCGTGAGCCGCATACGTGCTCGAGCGCGCACGACCCCGCGTGATCGAGCGTGTGTCGCAGGCTCAGCGTCGGCAGATCCCGATCGTGGTTCCTGGAAGCGCCGTGCAGCTCCAGCTGGTCGGACACACCCCATCCGCGCACAAGCGCGTGCAATACCCCGCGCTGTCGCAGAGCCCGCTCGCACACTGCGAAGCCGCGCTGCACACCCCGCCGATCGGCGTGTTCCCCGCGCGAACGCAGAACGTGTGAATGCTTCCGTCGTCGAGCACCTCGGGCTTGCACCCCCACCCGAGCGGACAGCCCCCTTCGGGTCCGCACGTCTGGATGCAGACGTTGGCGCCGGTCGCCGAGAGATCCGCGCAGAGCCCGCTCCGGCACTCGTTGACTCCGCTCGCCACGCACAACGCGCCCATCGCGTCGTCGCCCGCCACGTCTCCACCGTCGTCGATCAGCGGCGGCGTGCACACCGGTGTCGGCGAACCGAACGCGTTCTCGCACGTGTACGGCGGCAACCCCGGGAAACGCCGCGCGGGACAGTCCGCCGCGCTCCGACACGTCGCCGTGCACCCGACGCCGGGCACGCAGAGGCTCGTCCCACACTCGGTGCCGCCCGCGGTGCAGGGCTTCTCGATGTCGACGCACACCCGAAACGCCGCGCCCGCGACGCTCGTGCACGCGTAGCCGGCCGGGCACTCGTTCGCGTCGTCGCACGGGCGCGTGCACTGCCCGCTCCCACCGCTCGGTCCGAGGCAGAGCCCGAGTCGGCAGGTCGCAGGCGTCGCCACCGAGCACACCGCGCCCGTGTCGTCGGGCAGACACACGCCGCCCGCGCACGCGTGCTCGTCCGCGCAGTCGCGCGAGCTCGTGCAGGTGATCGTGCACATGCGGCTCCCGCCCACGTCGTCGACGCAGCGCCCGGTCGCGCAGTCGGTGTCGCGCGTGCAGCGATCGAGGTACCGCGCGCTCCCGAGCGGCGTGCCCGAGTCGACCCCCGGCGTTCCCGCGTCGATGCCAGCGTCGACCCCCGGTGTACCGCCCGCATCGATGCCCGGCCCGCTCCCTCCGTCGAAGCCCGAGTCCGCGCCCGGCGTACCACCGCTGTCGACCACGTCTCCTGCATCGACGCTGCCGTCGATCCGCGGAAGCGGTCGCGGCCCTTCCGCCGGCGCCACACAACCGACAGCGAGGAACGAAGCCAAGAGCACCGAGGGAAGCAAAGACGCCCGAACGAGCCGCATCTCATCAGCCTATGCGAGCACCGTTCTCGGTGTCGACGCCTGCGCCCACGATGGGTGACGTGGCCGGGAGCTCGCGGGTACGAGCCGTCGACCGGCGGAGGAGGACCCCGCGAGTGGAGCGCCGTCATGCGAACCAGGGATGTGGGCCGAAGCCCCCACGAACGCTCCGCCGAATGGGCTCAGAACGTACCCGAGCCGCCCATCATGCAGCGCTCGCATTCCGGCAGATCTGGCATCTCGTTGCACCGAATCGGGCAATAGTTGACTCGATTGAAGACGTAGCGCTCACCACCCTCGCCTTCGATCGGATCACACTCCACCGAGAGTCCGCGCACGCTCATCTCGCCGTAGCCCCCCGAGTCGCGGAACTGACGGGCACACGTGGTGCTGGTCCCCGTCCACGCCGGGAGATTCGGCAGCTCCTGCCGCACCCCACGCTCGCGGTACCAGGTCTCGACGCACACCTCGGCGACCTCGCAGTCGGTCTCCGTCGGCGCGTCTGCGTTGCCGGCCTTGAGCGTGTAACAGAGCTCGAATCGCCCCTCGCAATCCACCGTGAGCGCATCGGTGCTCCAATCGCTCGAAGGCAGCGGCGGTGGCACGCTCGACACCGCAGGACAACGCGCGATTCCGCCCTCGACGATCGTGGACACCGCGTAGATCGTCCCGGACGACTCCACGAAACAAGGCGAGAGGTTCGCGATCTCCCAACGCCCTTGGCTGAAGCAGGAGCACGCCTCCGGCCCGAGCTCGACGCCTTCGGTCGGCAACACGTACCCGCGGCACTCGCCCCAACGACCCGTGAACTCGTCGAACTCCTCGCAGGTCGTCACGCCGTCGCGGCAGATCCCGCGGCTGCGATTCGCGCGCAGTCCCGGCCAGCACGGCGCCATCTCGCCGACGGTGTCGCAACGGCACCCTTCGCGGTTCTTGTCGTCCGGACACTCCGGCGTCCCGCCCGGCGGCTCCGGCAGCGGACCCATCGTGCCGTCCTCGCGGCATTCCATCGGCGGCGGGTCGTCCGCGAAGAACGCGTCGGGGTTCGGTCCGACGTCCGGGATGCCGCCGCCCGCGTCGCGCAGCGCGGCGTCGAAGCCCGGCACGCCCGCGTCCATCGCCGGCGTCTCCGGTCGGCAGCGTCCGTCGTCGCACACGAGCCCCGGCTCGCAGGCTCCGTCGTCGCACGTGCAGCCGTCGCTGCCGATCCGACACGGCGCGCTGCTGCCTTCGGCGCCGCAACTGCACCCGACGAGCCCCACGAAACCGAGCGTCGCCGCCCACCACACGCCACGAAAGCCCACCATCGCTTCGCCTCCGAGCGCGCACGATAGCGGGTTCTTTCGCGAACCCCGATCACACCACGCACGTCACGTGAGAAGACCCGCGGATCGCTCCGCGGGTCTCATCCGATCCATGGCGGGTTGGTGACAGAGCTCGATCACCGAGCCCGATCACCGAGCCCGATCACCGAGCCCGATCACCGAGCTCCGGCTCGCGCTCAAATGTCGAGGTTCGTGACGTTCAACGCGTTCTGCTCGATGAACTCGCGCCGCGGCTCGACCTGATCGCCCATCAGCAGGGTGAACACGTCGCCCGCTTCGAGCGCGTCGTCGATGCGCACTTGCAGCAGCGTGCGCACCTCCGGGTCCATCGTGGTCTCCCAGAGCTGGTCCGCGTTCATCTCGCCGAGACCCTTGTAGCGCTGGATCTGCATCCCGCGCCGCGCGCGATCGTCGACGAAGGCCCAGAGCGCGTCCGCGTCGCCCACGTCTTGCCACTCGCCCGGGGCGCCGTCCTTGTCGAGGTTCGCCGCCAGGAACGGGCCCTCGCCGAGCGCGCGCAGGCCCGCCTCGATCTGCCGCAGCTCGCCGACGTCGCCCGCGGAGAGCAGCTCGAAGTCGATCGTCGTACGCCGCGTCGCGACGCCGAAGCGCGCCTCGATCTGAGCGCGCCAACGATCGAGCTCCGGATGTTTCTCGTAGCTCACCACGAAGTCCTGCAGGTCCTCGTGCTTCGCGCGGAGGTACGTCTCCATCGCCGCCACCGAGGAGCGCAGCTTGCCCTCGTCGATCAGGTCGCTCGGCGAAAGGCTCGTCGCGCGGATGAGCGCCTCGACGATCTTCGGCTCCGCGCGGCGACGCGTGCCCGCGACCAGGCGACGCGCTCGGCGAAGCTCGTCGAGCAGCTTGAGCAAGAGCTCACCCGAGATCACCGTCTCGCCGCCCTTGGCGCGCACCGCGAGCCCCTCCGCCCCGAGCTCCACGAGGTGGCGGTTGAGCGCCTCTTCGTTCTGGAGGTAGCGCGCCTTCTTGCCCTTCTTCACTCGGTAGAGCGGCGGCTGCGCGATGTAGAGGTAACCCTTCTCCACGATCTCCGGCATCTGCCGGTAGAAGAAGGTCAGGAGCAACGTCCGGATGTGGGATCCGTCGACGTCGGCGTCGGTCATGATGATGACCTTGTGGTAGCGCAGCTTCTCGACGTTGAAGTTGTCGCTGCCCGCGACGCCCGCCCCGAGCGCGGTGATGAGCGTCTTGATCTCGTTGCTGTCGATCATCTTGTCGAAGCGCGCGCGCTCGACGTTCAGGATCTTTCCGCGCAACGGCAGGATCGCCTGGAAGCGCCGATCGCGCCCCTGCTTCGCGGTGCCACCGGCCGAGTCACCCTCGACGAGGTAGATCTCGCACTCCGACGCGTCCTTGCTCTGACAGTCCGCGAGCTTGCCGGGAAGCGTCGTCGAGTCGAGCATGCCCTTGCGCGTGATCATCTCGCGCGCCTTGCGGGCCGCCTCGCGCGCGCGCGCCGAGAGCACACAGCGCTCGAGGATCTTCTTGGCGGACTTCGGGTTCTCGTCGAGGAACTGCTGCAGACGATCCGAGACCACACCCGAGACGATCGGCGTCACGTCGCTCGAGACGAGCTTGTCCTTCGTCTGCGACGAGAAGCTCGGGTCCGGGTGCTTCACGCTGATGATCGCGGTGAGCCCCTCGCGCACGTCCTCGCCGGAGAGCGGCTGCTTCAGATCCTTGAGGATCTTCTCCTGCGTGCCGTAGGTGTTCAGCGTCTTCGTCAGCGCGGTGCGCATGCCCGTGAGGTGCGTGCCGCCGTCGCGGTTGCGGACGTTGTTCGTGTAGCAGTGGATCGCCTCGTTGAAGGCGTCGCTCCACTGCATCGCGATCTCGACCACGATCCCGTCGCGCTCTTCGAGGATGTAGATGACCTCGTCGTGCAACGGCAGCTTGTTCTTGTTCAGCGTCTCGACGAACTCGCGGATGCCGCCTTCGAAGTTGTGCGTGATCGACTTCGGCTCGTCGCCGCGCTCGTCGGTGAGCGTGATGCGGAAGCCGGCGTTCAGGAACGCGATCTCGCGCAGGCGCGTGTTGAGCGTGTCCCACGCGAACTCGGTCATCGAGAAGATCGACGAATCCGGCTTGAAGCTGATCTTCGTGCCGCGCTCGCTCGTGGTGCCGATGGGCTCGAGTGGAGCCTGCGGGATGCCCTTCTGATACTCTTGGTACCAGATCTTGCCTTCGCGTTTGATCTCCATCTTCAGCCACTCGCTGACGGCGTTGACTGCGGAGACGCCGACGCCGTGGAGACCGGCGGAGACCTTGTACGAGGCGTTGTCGAACTTGCCGCCCGAGTGCAGCTTGGTCATCACGACCTCGGCCGCGCTGACGCCGTACTTCTCGTGAATGCCGACCGGGATGCCGCGCCCGTGGTCGACCACGGTGACGGATCCGTCCGAGTGGATGGTCACCTCGAGGCTCGGGTTCTGACCCGCGAGGTGCTCGTCGACCGCGTTGTCCACGACCTCCCAGACGAGGTGGTGCAGGCCGGACCCGTCGTGCGGGTCTCCGATGTACATACCCGGCCGCTTGCGGACCGCCTCGAGCCCTTCGAGGACCTGGATGTTGCGCTGGTCGTAGGTCGCCTCGTCGGGCGGCGTCTGCGGGGGGGTCGTCTCGTCGGACATGCCGTCTCTTCGCTGGGTTCGCGGGGCTCGCTCCCGGCCTCGAAGCTCGGGTCCGGAGGGCGCCGCGAAAGACGCCGGAGCGTAGCCGAATCGCAGCTTCACCGCAAGGCCGACACCGGCGCGCAAACCACTGAAATTACGACATTTTTCTGACCCGAAAACCACCAGCGTCGCCGTCCGACGGCTGGGATCTGTCACCGGTCGTCGCGGCCGTGTCACGATGCCGCCGATGCGACACCTTCCCCTCCGTGCTTCCTTCGCCCTCGCGCTCGCGTGTGGCGGCGGCGGGTCCGACGCGACCGAGATCCGCGTCGACACCTTCAACGTCGGCCTCGCAGGCGCGTTCGTCCCGAACGAGGCCGCGCGACGCGACCCCGTGATCGACGCCGTCGCGACGATGGACTCCGACATCGTCTGCCTCCAAGAGGTCTGGGAACAAAGCGACAAAGATCGCGTCCGCACCGCTGCGATGGCGCGCTTTCCCCACGTCGCCGTCTTCACGACCGACTACGACACCGAGATCACCGACGCGACCGATCAAATGGGGATGATCCCGCCCGATCCGACCACCCCGCCGTGCGCGGGGCTCGAGGACGAGCTCGAGGCCGCCCTCGAGTGCATCGACGCGAACTGCTCGACCATGCCCGGCAGCGACGACGGTCGCACCACGAGCGCGTCGTGTGCGGAGGCGAGCTGCGTCGCCGCCGTGGGCGCGCTCCTGGTCGGCGACGCGGCCGCACAGCGCTGCTACTCGTGCCTCACCACGAGCCTACCCACGGAGACGCTCGGCGACATGCGTGAGCTCTGCACCACCGAGGTGCACGCCGACATCGCGTTCCGCGGCCAGAGCAGCACGATGATCCTCTCGCGCCACCCGCTCTCGAACGTCGAGAACTTCGTGCTGCCCGGCACCTGGAACCGCCGGCAGATCACGATCGCGACCGCCACCCTCCCGAACGGGTCCGAGGTCGACGTCTACTGCAACCACCTCACGCCGGTCTTCGAAGGCCTCGCGTTCCCCTACACCGGTCCGTACGGCGACGGCGAGACCGGGCCCGCGGGATGGGCGGCCGAGCAGCTCCTCCAGACCGAGAAGCTCATCGCACGCGTCTCGGCGCGCAGCGGCACGCGCCCCGCCGTGATCCTCGGCGACTTCAACACGAGCCCCTCGCTCCCCGACAACGACATCGTCGGCGAAGCACAGGCGACCTACACCCGCCTGACCGGCGTCTACACCGCCGCGAGCGCGCCCGACTTCACGCCCGCGTGCACGTTCTGCCCCGAGACCAACGCGAACTTCGTCGAGGCCTCGGCCTCGGTGTGGCTCGACCACATCTTCCTCGCGAACTTCGGGGCGGACGCGACGGTGTCGACGGAGGTCACGTTCACGGAGAACGTCGTCGACGCGGGCGGCACGCAGGTCCCGCTCTCGGACCACTACGGCCTGGCGGCGCGCATCGTCGTCCCCTGACCACTCGACGCGCATCCTCGCGCGCCGACGAAAGGACGACGGCCGAAACGAAGCGACCCACGCGTGAGGAACGCGTGGGTCGTCTCGTTTTCGTCGGCCGATCCGGTCGCGCGACGCGATCGCGTGGGTGCGTTCGATTCGCGCGCGCGAGCTTCGAGCGCTCGTGACCGTCAGAGACGCGAGACGCAGCGACCCGGCGCGTCCGGCACCAGACAGCGGTTGCCGCAGTCGCAGATGTCCTCGCCCTCGCAAGTCTGTCCACGCGCGCAGTCGGCGTCCTCCCAGCAGGTGCCCGCGAGAAGGCGCGTGGTCACGCAGGTGCCTTCACCGCCGCGGCTGCACGCCTCCTCGACGCAACGCTGCCCACGACCGCAATCCGCGTCGTCGAAGCAGCAGCCTTCGCGAGCGTCGAGCGCACACGCGCTGGTGTCGCATGCGCCTCGCGCCGAGACGTTCACGCCTGCCGCCGCTGCGAGGCAGTCGTTGTCGTACGTCATCCCGTTGCAGCCGCAGTGGGGGTCGATCACGCGCGGACACACGCGCGGGACCGTCATGCACACGCCGGTCCCCTCGCAGTCGCCGAGCGTCTTCGCGCAGTAGAGGCTCCGCGATCCGCAGTCGACGTTCGTCGTGCAGCTCGTGCCGGCGTCGACGTCCATGCCGGCGTCCGCGACGCCTCCGTCCGTCGCGCACTCACCACGCGCCGCGACGCTCACGCGCGCCGCGTTCGCTTCGCACGCGTTGCTGTAGGTGACGCCGTCGCAGCCGCAGACCGGATCGATCTCGTCGGTGCACGCGACCGGCGTCGTCGTGCACTCGCCCTCCGCGCCGCAGACCGCGGTCGAGCAGAACTCCGTCGCCTCGCAGGTCGCGTTGTCGACGCAGCTCACGCCGACACCGCCGTCGGTCGGCTCGCCCGCATCCTCGTCGCCCGCGTCGACCTCCCCGCCCGAGTCGACGTTCGCGTCGATCCCACCCGAGTCGCCGCCCGCGTCCACGTCCGGCGGTCCGTCGTCGTCTCCGCACGCGACCACGAGACAGAGCGCCACCCAAGCCATCCGACGTTGCATGCCCACCTCCCAAAGCGTGAATCGTACACCACGCGCGATCCCCACGTGCGCTCGCGCGGCTCCGCGACCACGACCCGCACGCCAAGCTCACTCCGTGAACGTCGCCGCGCGCTCCACCGCGACGCGCATGCTCACTCCGCGAAGCTCGTCGCGATCCCCACCAGCGGTGAGAGCGATCCCGAGGTCGCGTCGACGTGAAGCACGAGCGCGTCGTCCGTGTGCGTCACGCGCAACACCACGACCGCCGGCGGATCGAGCGCCCGCGAAGGATCGAGCCATGCCGCGACGCGCGCGCCGTCGACCACCAGCGCGAAGAGCGCTTCCCCACGTACGGCGCGCGCGGCGTCCGGATCGTCGGCCAACGTGCGCGACGGAATCGTCCCGAGCGCGAGCCGCCCCTCGGTCGGCGCGAAGAGACAGCCGCCTTCGCAGGTCCCGAGCGCGTCGGCCCACGCGCGCGCGAAGGGTTGTGTGGTCCAGCGTGCGACCCCCGCTTCGTTCGCCGTGGCGGGGCGCGATCCGCGCGACGGGCTCTCGACGTTCGGCGATTGGCTCGGCGCCGCGATTGCCGCCCCCGCTTCGTTCGGTGCGCTCGGATCGCTCGACGGCGCGTTCGTCCCGTGCGCGTGCGCCAAACCGAAACGCCCGGGCGCCGTACCGAGCGCGATCGTGCGCGGTCCGCTCGGCCACCGCGCAGCCCACGCCGAGAGCTCCGCGCGCGACGCCTCGTCGAGACGGTCCCCCGCGAGCGCGAGCACGATCGGAAGCAGCTCCGCCTCGGGCCACGTCACCGCGAGCGCGGTGCCTTCCGGCAGACGCGCCGCGTCGAGCACGACGTTGGAGCTCGAGGTCAGCACGTCGCGCAACGGCGAGTCGGACACCGCGCTCGTCACGCGCAGGTGCACGCCCGCAGCGTCGGTGGTCAGAGAGAGCTCCGTCGGCCCGAGGTCGGCCACGAGCGCCCCGAGTCGATCCGCGAGCGCGGCGACACGATCGAGCACCACCTCCGGATCACCGAGCTCCGGCGGGCGATCGCGGCGCGCACGCTCCGACGCGATCGACGCGCGCCCCTGCCGAACGAGCTCCGTCGTCGTGCGCTCGAGCCACGGTCGGAGGTCGTCGGCGAAGCGTCGCGCGGGGAAACGAGCGTGCAGGCCCTCGGGCTTCGGCTCGAACGCAGCGAACGCGAGGTAAGGGAGCGTGACCGCGAGATGCTCGGCCGAAGCGGCCGCCACGAGGAGCGCCGGCGCATCGGGAGTGGCGGGAACGACCGCGAGGTTCGCCGCGCCGCCCGGCCGGGACGTGTTGCGCGGTCCGCCCGGCTCGAGCGCCTCGAAGCCAGCCGCGTCGAAGGGCACCGCGATCGCGAGCTCGAGCCCGTCATCGCCCTCGGTCGCGAGCACCCGCAGCTCTCCGTCCCCGCGCACCCGGTCGCGCACCGGACCGGGGAGCGCGATCGCGCCGTCGATCAGGTCGCGGACGGAGCCCACGACGAAGGGTCGCGCGGCCGGCCCCGCCTGCTCGGCGAGCCCACGCAGCGTGCGGTCGCCGCCGATCACCCGCAGCTCGAAGTAGGTGGAAGAGGGCGCGACGCCGGGGGTGCGATCGACGGTCGGTTCGCTCGAGCCACACGCGCTCCACAGGAGCGTCACGACGGCGACGACACCAGCGAGGGTCCGCGAGGCCATCGCAGCAGCGATCAAAGAAGGCTTCCTTCGAGCGTCACCGCCATGCGCACCGCCGCTTCGACCTCGCCTTCCGGCCACGCCTGTCCGGGCTCGAGATCGACGGTCGTGCGAAGGAAGAAACGGAAGCGATGCGCGACGTCCTCGAAGTGCTGCGAGAACGCGGCGGAGCCTGCGGCGTCGAGGACGACCTCGCCTTCCCCCGTGGTGCCCGCGGCGAGCGGAGGGAGCGTGCCGAGGAGCCGCACGCCCATGCTCTCGTCGATGCCGACCGCGGTGACCGGACCCCAGAAGATCTCGAGCTCGCTCGTCGGCACCGTCAACGTGTTGCGCTCGATGCGGTACGTGACCTCGTCGATTCGAATGGTGTCGATCGAGCGGAAGATCTCGCGTGCATCGCCCGCCGCTTCGTCGACGTCGACGTCGCCCACGAGGATCGTGAGCGTGCGCGGCGCGGGGTCGCAGACGTCGGCCTCGCACGTGATGGGCACCTCGGCGGTGCTCGGGCACATGCCGGACGGACCGCACGGGACGCTCGCGATCACCGCGCCGTCGCGCAACGACTCCGGCAGCGCGAGCTCGCTCGCGTCGACCGAGAGCTCGACGCCGATCGGGAAGGACGCGGTGGCGCCGCTCTGGCACGAGGTGAGCACGAAGAGCGCTGCGACGAAGACGAAACGAACCATCGGGCCGAGGATAGCAGTCCGCCGTCGCGCACGCGTCCGGAGGTGCCCGGCGGTCGGGCGCGCGGCCGACGACTCAGCCTTCGCGAACCACGAACGGCCAGGTGATCACGATCCGGCCGACGCGCCGCGCGGCCGGAGGAAGATGGGAGCGCGGCTCGCCCGAACGCGGAGGTCGCGCGACGCGAAGCGGTGGCTCGAACGCGGGGAAGGTCACGCGCTCGAACGCTCGAACCACACAGCGTGCGTGCTCGTCCGAGACGTCGAACGGCTCGGACACCCGCACGTCGGAGACACGTCCGTCGCCTTCGACGACCAGCCGCACCACGTAGCGCTCGGCCGGCAACCCGCACTCGGCGAGCGCGGGGCTCGCGGTGACGAGCACGCGACGCAGCAGCTCGCGATCGAGCGACCTCGCGTGGGCACGCGACGAGGTCGACGACACGACGATCGCGATCACGAACGCGAGGAGCGACGAACGCACGCCGATCCGACACCCCGAGGTCCCGCGAGTTCCGACGCCTACGGTGTCGTATCCGTCGAAGACGTCGTGGTAGGCGACTCCACGTCCGTCGACGCCGCGCTCGCGGCGGTGCCTCCACTCGGCTCCGAGTCCGCCGCGCCCGAGGGCTCCGCCTCGCTCGCGCCCGAGGTCGCCCCCGGCGCGGCCTCTCCACTCGGCGTCGACTCCGACTCCACGACGCTCGCGCCCGAGGTCGCTCCCGTCGCGGAACCTCCACTCGGCTCCGGCTCCGGCTCCGCCCCGCTCCGCGCGAGACGCAGCGTCACCACACCGAGCACGAGCACGGCGAAGATCAACACACCCCACACGAGGAACGACGTCACGTCGACGCGCTTCCAGAACGCCGGTGGCTCGTGGGCCGGGTTGTCGCGCACCGCACCGAGCTCGGCGACCGGCGAACGCACCGCGAGCACCAAGTCGATCGCGTCCTCCAGCTCGTAACGCGGCGCCTCCGCCTCGGGGTGCCCGACGAGCACGCGGTACGAGCCGTCGGGCGCCGCGAAGAACACCGTCCGCGTCGCGATCTCGGCGCGCGCGTCGCGAAGCGTGAGCGGTCGATCGTCGCCGTCCTCGACCTCGAGCTCGAGGCTCACGAAGCGCGCGCGATCGCCCGAGTCGAACGAGGGATCCTCCACCGCTCGGAACCGGCTGCGCGAGAACGGGCGCGGCCGGTCCACTCCCGCGCTCGGTCTCCGCACGCGCGCCTCGACCTCGATCGTGATCGGAGCGTCGTCCTCGGGTCCGCGAGAGAGCGTCCCGCTCGTGAGGCGACGACGCTCTCCGCGCACGTCGACCCCGAAGAGCACGAAGTCGCGCGACACGTACGGCTCGTCTGGATCGATCGACACCCGCACCACCGGCAACGGCCCCGGATCGATCGCGAGGACGTGCAGGCTCTTGCGCGCCGTCGTCGTCGGCGGGCTCGCGACGAGGGCGTGCTCGAAGCGCGTCTCGGCCGGAGAGAGCACGTACGGCCACGCGTTCCCCTCCGCGTCGACGATCCGCAGATCCGCGAGGTCGCCGCGCGCTCTCGCGAGCAACGCCGCGCTCGGCTCGAGGCGGCTCGCGCCTTCTCTGGCGTCGCGCACGGTGAGCTCGGCGCGCGCGGCGAAGGGCGCGAGCTCGACCGCCGCGCCGGCTCGCGCGAAGCCGAGCGCAGGGCGACCGTCGAAGCGCGGGTTGTCGCGCACCTCGCCGAGGGTCGCCTCCGCGAGCGGACGATCGAGCACCTCTTCGGCGAGCGAGGTTCCCACCAGCGCCTCGAGATCGTGCTGCCGGGGCCGCGCGCGTCCCCCGCCGAACACGACACGCGTCCCCGGCCGGTGCTCGAAGACGAGCGCGGGACGGCGGGTCTCCGCCGCGAAGACCAGATCGCGAAGGCTCGCGGTGTCTCCGTCCTCGATCGCCACGCGGAGTCGATCGCCGCTCGCGCGCCCGAGCGAGATCGTGAGCTCTTCTTCGTCTACCTCGGTGAGCCGGAAGAGCTCCGCGCGTCCGAGCGGGATCGGATCGCGACCCTGACGAAGATCCGAGACCTCGACGGCGCGCACGAAGCTCCGCTCGGAGGTGCTCATGCGCAGGCGTTCGGGCACGAGCCCCACCGGGCGCGCCAGCTCGACCACGGTGCGCGTGCCCTCGCGCGTCGTGCTCACGATCTCGAGCGGCACCGTGAGCACCTCGGGCGGCGCCACCATGCGCTCTCCGATCAGATGCACGGTCGGCGAGAGCAACGGACCTTCGCCGTGGATCGCGATCACGAGCCGCGCCTCCGGCGTCGCCTCCGGCAAGCTCGGCAGGGCGATCCGCAGCCGCGCCCGCGCCGGCCGAGGGATCCGGAAGACACTTCCACGCGCGAGCTCGACGACCCCGCTCGCGTCCTCCCAATGCACCACCACTTGCCGCACGAAGCGCTCGACGGGCGCGTCGAGCTCGATCGACCAGAGCGCACCCTCCGGCGGCGAAGGCGGCGCCGCGACGCGCAGCTCTTGGAACGACGTCGGATCGAGCCGCTGCGCATCACGCTCGCGCACCTCGAGCAACGCGAGCGGGATGCGCGGCGCGACGTCGCTCGGCCACTCGTCCCGTCCGCGGTCGACGAAGAAGGGCAGCTCGATGCCTTCGGCGTCGAAGAGCCGCAGGTCCGAGAGATCGGGCCGCGCCCGCGTGAGCACGTCGGGACGCAGCGGCAGGCGCACGAGCCCGGGGGTCGACGCGAGCACCTCCGCCTCGTGGGGGAAGAGCCGCGTCGGATCGCGGTCCGGCCCCTGGGCGTGCGTCGACGTCGGAAAGAACGCTGCGAGGCAGGTGGCAAGACACCAGAGCGCGATCGAGATGGGTCGATTCGGGTTCATGACTCGGCCTCGGCGCGCGCCTTCTCGCGGAAGACGAAGCGCTGGTAGACGAAGGAGATCGCGATGAGGGAGAGCGCGAGGCCGACGAGCGACGCCACGCGGTAGAGATCGCGGAGGTACGCGAGGTCGTAGAGGAAGACCTTGCCGCTCGTGACGAGCACGAGGACGAGGCTCGTGATGCGCAGCGCGAGCACGCGTCGACGCATGCCGAGCCCGAGCAGCGTGAGCGCGTAGAGGGCCCACGCGACCGAGAGCGAGAGGTCGCGCGCGGGCAGGCGATCGAGGGACACGGTGAGCGCCGGCCCTTCGGCGAACACGTCGAAGATCGTGAGGTTGATCCACACGAACACCACGGCGATCGCAGTCGCCGCGGAGAAGCTCGCGACGAACGCACGCTCGCCGAACACCGACTTCTCCCAACCGCGCAGGCGCTCGCGCTCGTGCTCGGAGAGCACCTTCCACGCGCCGACGAGGGCGAGGCTCGGCACGAGGTAGGTGTACGAGAGCCAGTTGAGGATCCGCCACTCGCCGCGCGGGTAGTAGTCGAGCACGTACGGGTTGCCGACGAGGCGCACGCCCACCAGCGTCACGAGACCGAGCGCGAAGTACTTCAGGCCCGCGTGATCGAGCCGGCGCCAGACGAGCGCGAGCGCGAGCGCTTCGAGCGCCCAACCGATCGTGATCCACTCGTTCTCGAGCTGCACCGGGATCGCGACCGTGACGAGACCCGAGGTCGCGGCGCTGGCCCACGCGAGCGCGGAGCGGCGAGCGCCCTCGTCGCGAGGTCCACGTCGGTACGCGAGGGCGAGGACGAGCGCCGCGATCGCGGCGAGAAGGATCGCCACGAGGCCGACGGTGTCTTGCCCGAAGACGTCGAGGTGAACGGCGCGGGCGGCGGGGAACGCGAGCGGTGCGCCGAGCGCCGCGGCGCGCCATCGCCACCGGTCGTTCGTGAAGATCGACGTTCCGTTCGCGGCGGCGCTCGGACCGAGCCCGATCGCGACGCCGAGCACCGCGGGGAGCAGCGCGCCGAGCCACGTGAGCACGTCGAACGGCAGCGGCTCGCGCACGACGTAGAACGACGTCGCCCAAGCGTGCACGAGGACGACCGCGACGAGCCCGAGCGACGCGCCGAGGCGCCAGACGGCGAGCGTCGCGATCACGCAGGCGAGCGCGGCCCCCCCGAAGAACGCGAGCTGCGGCAGCGCCTCCAGACGCGGGACGAAGGGCAGCACGAACGGAACGACGAGGATGGCGACGAGCGCACCGACGTCCGCGTGACGGCGATGGCTCGCGTCGGCGCGTGGAAAGAGCGCGAGCACGTTCGGGAGCGCGGCCAAGACGAGCGCGAGGCCGAGGAGAACGATCCGGCGCGGCGTGTCGGCGTCGTGCGCCTCGCCGAACCGACTCAGGATCACGAGGGCCGCGTCGAGGCCGACCAGCACGCCCAAGAAGACGCCGGAGACGGGCCACGAGCGTGCGAGGCGGAGACCGAGCGCGGTGAGCGTGGCGATCGCGAGGGCCCACGGCCACGGGCCACCGTGGGAGACGACGGAGCCGCGGAGGAGCACGACGGAGAGCCCACCGAGCACGAGCGCGAGCGCGGCGCCGTAGGACGCGTCGAGGGAGAGCGTGCCGCTCGACGAGGCTGCGGTCGGCGCGGCTCGCGAGGCGGCTCTCGACGCGAGCTCCGTCGCGCCGAAGAAGACGAGCGCGAGCCCGAGCAGGAGCGCGACGAGCTGCCAAACCTGCGTCGCATCGAGGAGCGTGGTCCCGAATAGCGAGCCCACACACGCGATCGCGGCGATGAGCGGCAACGTCGAGCTGCCGTGGCGCGCGCCGACCCACGCGGCACCCACCGCGAGCGCGAGCAGGAGCGGCGCGGTGACGGCGAAGTGCGCGGAGAGATCTCCTCGGTGCGAGAGGTGGATCGCGAGGAGCAGCGGCACGAGCACCCCCCCCGCGCGCGTCGCACGCCAGAGCCGGTCCTCGCCCTCGCCTTCCGCGGCTTCCACGCTCGCGCGACGCGGGAGCGCGGCGAAGACGAGCGCGAAGAGCCCGAGGATGCCCGCGCCGAGCAGCACGCGCGGCTCGTCCAGACGCGCGAGGATCCAACCGACCTGGTAGAGCGCGGTGCCCACGAGCGAGGCGAGCGCGAGCCACGCCCAGCGGCGTCGGTACGCGAGCCAGAGCATCGCGCCGTCGAGCACCAGCAGATACCCGAAGAGCGCGATCGGTCGGTCTTGGCCGGTCGAGAGCGCGAGCGGCGTGACGAAGCCGCCCAAGAGCCCGAGCGCGGCGACGACGACGCTGCGGCGCGCCGACGCGAGCGTGATGCAGGCACCGGTAGTGGCGATCATCGCGACGGAGGCGGCCCACGAGGGGTAGAGCTCGTAGAGCGCGCGGCCGGCCCAGAACGCGACGTAGAGGATCGCGATGCCGGCGCCGGTGAGCCATTGCGCGAGCGTGGGGTGGCGATGGCGGAGACGGAGCTCGGACGCGCCGACGCACGTCAGACCCACGGCGACGGCGAGCGCGAGCCGCAGCG
>CALJLK010000401.1 GCA_937982655.1 uncultured Sandaracinus sp. | reverse complement strand
GAGCGACGCCACAGGGCAACCCGTCCCGCAACACCGGCTTCGCTGATCGGTCACCGAGCACGAGTACGTATTTGTCGCGACGAGCGTGGAGCGCTTCGAACCGCGCGTGGTTCGGACCGGCCTCTCGCGGGAGGGGCGCGTCCAAGTGCTCTCCGGCGTGGTCGAGGGCGATCGGGTGGTGACCCGCGGCAGCTTCATGCTCGACTCCGAGAGTCGCCTCCAGGCATCGCTGGCCGCGGCCCCCGCGCCGGCTCCGGGTTCACAGGGAGGTTCTGCCGACCAGGGGCCTTCGTGCGAGACGGAGTTCGACGACCAGCGCCAGGCCGACAAGTACCGGCAGTGCCGCGCGTGCGAGCAACAGCATGCGGGCATGGGCAGCATGGTCGCGGATTGCAAGAACGCCATCGCAAGGCCGTGGAGGTGATGCCGTGATCGGATGGCTCATCGACGCCTCGGCGAAGAACCGCGCACTCGTCCTGTTCGCCGCCATCGCTCTCGCCATCGGCGGTGTGACCGCGATGCGCAACATCAAGCTCGACGCGATCCCGGACCTCTCCGACCCACAAGTCATCGTCTTCACCGAGTGGATGGGGCGCTCACCCACACTTGTCGAGGATCAGGTCACGTATCCGCTCGTCACCTCGCTCCTCGGCGCACCGCACGTCGTCGACGTGCGCGGCCAGACGATGTTCGGCATGAGCTTCGTGTACGTCGTCTTCGAAGAGGGAACGGACCTCTACTGGGCCCGCTCTCGGGTGCTCGAGTACCTGAACACCGTTCGGAGCCGGCTCCCCCCAGATGCGAACACCCGCATCGGCCCAGACGCGACGGGCATCGGCTGGGTCTACCAGTATGCGCTCGTCGATCGGACTGGCCGACACGACCTCGGGCAGCTCCGCACGCTGCAAGATTTCTCGCTTCGCTACGCATTGACCAGCGTCCCCGGCGTCGCCGAGGTGGCGTCCGTCGGCGGGTACGAGCAGCAGTATCAGGTCACTGTCGATCCGGTTCGACTACGCAACTTCGGGCTCTCAGTCTCGGACGTCGTTCAGGCGGTGCGGCGCTCCAACAACGACGTCGGCGCCCGCGTGCTCGAGATGTCCGAGCGCGAGTATTTCGTTCGTGGTCGCGGCTACCTCACCCGCGTCGAGGACATCGAGAACATTGTCATTCGAGCGGAGCGGGGGACCCCCGTGCTGGTCCGCGACGTCGGCCATGTGACGATGGGCGGCGACATTCGACGCGGCGCTGCAGACTTCGACGGCCTGGGCGAGGCCGTGTCCGGCATTGTCGTGATGCGCTATGGCGAGAACGCTCTCGACGTGATCGGGCGCGTCGAGCGCAAGCTCGAAGAGCTGCGGCCGACCCTGCCGGAGGGCGTGGAGGTCGTGCCGGTTTACAACCGCAAACACCTCATCGAGCGCGCGATCGACACGCTGAAGAGCGCGCTGACCGAGGAGATGATCGTCGTCGCGCTCGTCATCATACTGTTCCTGCTGCATCTGCGAAGCGCGTTGCTCCCAATCATCGCGCTGCCGCTCGCGGTCGTCACGGCTTTCATCCCCATGTATTTCCTCGGCATCCCGGCGACCATCATGTCGCTCGGTGGGATCGCCATCGCCATCGGCGCGACCGTCGACGCCGAGATCGTCATGGTGGAGGCGGCGCACAAGAAACTGGAGCACGCTCCCAAGAACCTGAGTCACGCGGAGCGCGAGAAGCTTCTCGCCGAGGCCGCACGAGAAGTAACTCCAGCGATCTTCTTCTCGCTCCTGATCATCGCCGTGTCGTTTCTGCCTGTGTTCGGTCTCACCGGTCAGGCTGGACGCCTCTTCAAGCCGCTCGCCTACACGAAGACGTTCGTGATGCTGTCTGCGGCGCTCCTCTCCGTCACCGTGGCGCCGGCCCTTCGTGACTACCTCATCCGCGGGAAGATCTTCTCCGAGGCCCGCCATCCTGTCTCCCGCGCCATTCGAAAGGTTTATGAGCCCTTCGTGCACGTGGCGCTGCACAACCCGAAGACGACCGTGCTCATCGGCGTGATGGCGCTGGTGTCGGCGCTGCCCATCGCGCAGCGCCTTGGCTCGGAGTTCATGCCGCCGCTCGACGAGGGCGACCTTCTCTACATGCCGACGACCTTCCCGAACATCTCCATTGAGGAAGCGCGCCAGCAACTTCGCAGGCAAGACGCAGTGCTGAGAAGCTTTCCGGAGGTCACGTC
The DNA here is from genome assembly GCA_937982655.1 of uncultured Sandaracinus sp. Classification (GTDB taxonomy): domain Bacteria; phylum Myxococcota_A; class Polyangia; order Polyangiales; family Houyiibacteriaceae; genus JACKEH01. Next base: position 1,212 of record CALJLK010000401.1, on the reverse strand, counting down.
GGTGCTCGGCAAGATCGGGCGCGCCGATACGCCCACCGATCCCGCACCTCTGTCGATGGTCGAGACCGTCGTTCAACTAAAGCCCAGAAGCGAGTGGCGCACGAAGTACGTCCGTCGCTGGTACGTCGGGAGCACGCCGGAGTTCATGCGGCCGCTGCTCAACTGGGCCCAGCCCGAGTTCGTGCCCATGACCCGCGAGGACCTCATCCAAGAGATGAACGCGCGCCTCCAGCTGCCCGGTTGGACGAACGCTTTCACGCAGCCGATTCGAAATCGCGTAGACATGCTCACAACCGGCATTCGTACGCCGATCGGCATCAAGGTTTACGGCACCGACCTTGCGGAGATCGAGCGTGTTGGGACGTCAATCGAGCGCATCCTTCACGAGGTGCCCGGCACCCGTAGCGTGCTCTTCGAGCGCTCGGTCGGCGGTCTCTATGTCGATGTCGTGCCCAACCGTGAAAGCCTCGCGCGCTACGGCTTGCAGGTCGAAGCCGTGAACGACGTGATCGAGTCTGCGCTGGGAGGGTTGCCCATCACGACCACCGTCGAAGGCCGAAACCGGTTCACGGTCAACGTCCGCTATGCCCAGGACTTCCGCACGAGCCTCGACGCCGTCCGTGACGTGATGATCCCCTTGTCACCAGGCATGACGACCGCATCGAGCAGCGGAATGAACGGCGAGCCCGCCGCGCCGAGCACTGCCAGCGTCGCTGTTCCGGCGCAGATCCCGCTCGGCGCCGTGGCGGACGTCCGCGTCGCCTCGGGCCCCCCCATGATCCGCGACGAGGCGGGGCTCCTCGTGGGCTACGTGTACGTCGACATCGAGGCGGACCGCGACGTCGGCAGCTACGTGGACGACGCCAAGGCTGCCGTCGCGCGCGCGCGCACGGCCGGTGCGCTCAGCATCCCGGCCGGCTACTACATCAAGTGGACGGGCCAGTACGAGCTGCTCGCCGACATGGAAGCGCGGATGAAGCTCCTGATCCCGATCGCGCTGCTCATCACCATCGTCCTCCTGTACCTGCAGTTCAAGAACTTTACCGAGGTGCTCATCGTCTTGCTCTCAGTGCCGTTCGCGCTCGTGGGCAGCGTCTGGGCGCTGTGGCTCCTCGACTACAACCTGTCGACGGCGGTCTGGGTCGGCGTCATCGCGCTCGTGGGGCTCGCGGCGCAAACCGGCGTCGTGATGATCGTCTACATCGACCACGC
>CALJLK010000400.1 GCA_937982655.1 uncultured Sandaracinus sp. | reverse complement strand
GAGCGGAAGACACCACGTGTCATCGGTCCCCCCGGCACGCCGGGAATCGCACCGAGCGCGCCGGGCACCGGCACGAACATCGAGTGGACGTAGTCGCGTTGATCGGGCCGCCCCGCTTGGTCCGGGCCGATCGAGCGATTCGCGACCACCACCGTGCCGGCGCCTTCCGACGCGCCCATCGGCGCGGCCACGAAGGCGAGGTTGCGGTTCGGCAGCTCCACCACCTCGGTCGCCGACTCGAAGCCCACGCTCTGGCGCTGCGCGAAGAGCGGATGGTAGTCACCGCCGTCGAGGTTCTGTCGGCGCAGCGCGAGCTGGTGGAAGTCGGGCTCTCGCTTCTCGCTCGTGAAGACCAAGCGACCGTCGCCCATGAAGCTCGGCGCGACCTCCTGGTTGAGCAAGAAGGTGAGCTGACGGATGCCGCCGTCCTCGCGCACGAAGAGGTTCGCGTTCGGCTGCATCGCGGCGGGGGTGCGGGTCGGTCCGCGGTAGTCGACGTCGCCGTCGAGGTTTCCGCGCGTGCTCGCGAACACGAGCCGCCCGTCCGGCGCGAAGGCCGGATCGAAGTCGTGGACCAGGATCCCGTTCTCTTGGTCCATCCCGTACGCGATGCCGGGCACCGGCTCGCAGCCCGAGCCATCCGCGTTCATCCAGTAGAGCCGCAGCGGCTCGCTCGCGCTCGTGCGCGCGGCGAAGGCGATGCGACCCCCATCCCAGCTCACCGTGGGACGTCGTACGTCGACGGATCCAGAGAGCCCGCAGCCACCGAGCAAGCTCGTGGACGCACCGAGCGTGAGCTCACCGTCGACTCCGACCGTGAGCGGCGCAGCGCGGAGGTCTGCTCCGCCGCGGAAGGTGTCGAAGTCCCGCACGTCGCCGACCCCCATCGGACGTGCGACCCACACGAGATCCTGTGCGGGCGCCGCCTCGGGGAAGATCTCGCCGCGCGCGATCGCCGCTTCACGCTCGATCTGGTGCCAACGCACCATCACGCAGTACGCCGGGATCTCGTCGAGATCGCCGTTGTCGGCGTCGACTCCGACGCAGTCGTCGGGCGTCGCCGGATTGAGCGAGCCGTCGCCTCCGAAGTCCTCGAAGAGCGAGCCGCCACGGTGGAGCATTCCCTGCCCGTCGGGCACGTCCATCGACGGATAGAGGTTCTTGGCGATGATGCGGCTGTCGTTCGGGTTCGGAGACTCGATCGCGAGCGTGAGGCGCGAGACGTGGTGGTTGCGCCGCGTGCCGACCCGCGAGAACACGCCTTGGTCGCCGCCCTGGAGCCGCAGCTCGTGGAACATCGCGGGCGAGTGGCAGTTCATGAACATGCAGCCCTTGCGGACGAGCACCGGCTGCACGCGGTTGGCGAAGAAGCGAAGCCCCGGATCCGGATCGTCGTCGAGCAGGACCTCCGGTCGGCGCGTCGCGACGTCCTCGGCCCAGTCGAAGAGCGCCTCGTAGCGAGGGTCCTCCGTCGATGCGAGCACGTTGCCGCCCTCGTGGTAGGTGCCGCCGGCGAGGGTCGAGAGCGGACGCCGCAACAGACCCGACGTCGACACCGGCGTCGTCACGTGGCTGAGCGAGACGAAGTAGTTCCAGCGCAGCTCCTCTTCGGTCTCGCCGCACGCGAGGTAGAGGTCGGCGAACTCGTTGCCGTGGCAGCTCGAGCCCGCGCAGCTCTCGCGGAGGATCGGCTGCACCTGCGAGACGAAGCGCGTGTACGACTCGGCGTCGGCCGGCGGCGCGGAGGGGTCGAAGCCGTAGCCCGAGCCCGCGCCGCGGACGCACGCGCCTTCGTTCTGCCGCAGCGTCTCGTCGGGCACGCCCGTGCGCTGGTGGCCCTCTTCGATCCAACGTTTGATCTCGGCGTAGCCCGAAGAAGAACGACGAATGAGCGCGCCCGCGTTGTGGCGAATGTCCGTAGTGAAGCGCGCGACCCGCTCGCCCGACGTCGGATCCGGATCCCAGGTCTCCACGGCGACGTCCACGTCGTCTCCGGCCTTGAGCAACAACAGGCCGACCGAGTACGGACCGTACGGCGGCAAGGTGTCGCGACGCCGCATGAGCGCGTCGTAACTCGAGAGGTCGAGGTTACCGGTCGCCGCGCCGTCGTTGGCGACGTGGCAGCCGTTCGTCTGAATGGCGCATCCCACGTCGAACGCGGGCTGAATCCGCTCTTCGAAGTAGGAGCCGCCCGGAGGCGGAACCTCCTCGCAGGCCACGATCACCCCGAGCGTGAGAACCAAGACTCCCTGAGCTCGCATCCCCTTCATTCTACACCACCCGAGTTACCGGTTGCGCCACGGATTCGTCGCTCTTCGCGTGAGGTTCGCGACATTCGCGCGTGCGGAGCCGACCTCCGCGGGAGTCGAGGGTCGCGAAGCCTTCGAGACCAGCGTGTTGGGTCGGTGTCTCGCAGGCGGGCTCTCGCCTCGCCGTGCACGCTCGCGCCCATTTCGATCCCGACGTCGGCCGAGGACCGCGCTCTCGCCCGCGCTTCCACGTCCGAAAGCGTCCGAAAGCGAGCGAGGGCCCCGACTTGCGTCGGAGCCCTCAGCTCTCTCGTGCGTCGCCTCGACGACCACGCTCAGCGCATCGCGAGCGCGACCTCGATCGCGTTCTGCACCAGCGAGGAGCTCTCGGCCGTCGCGGCCGCCCGAAGCGCACCGCGCGCGCTCTCGCCGCCGATGCGACCGAGGGCCCACGCCGCCGCCTGACGCACGCGCTCGTTGGTGTCCGTCTCCAGCATGCCCTGCAGCGCCGGAACCGCCTCCGCCACGCGGAAGGTCCCGAGCAAGCGCGCCGAGCGCATCCGGATCTCGTCGTCCGTGTCCACGAGCGAGCCCAAGAGCGCGTCGTGATCGCGGAAGAAGTTGACCACGAGCACCTGCGAGATCGCCGCGCGCCGAACCTCGACCGCCGCGTCGCGGAGCGCGACGGAGAGGATCGGGTTGGCGCCCGAGTGGTTCAGGCGACCGAGCGCCGTCACCGCCGCCGCACGCACCCCCGAGTCCCCATCGCCCATCGCCGCATCACGCAGCGGCGTGAACGCGGCCGGGTCCATGAACTCGCCGAGGGCCATCGCCGCTCGCGCGCGCCGCGTCGCCGAGGCGTCGCTCGCGAGCACGTCCTGCATCTGCGCCATGATCGGAGCCAGGGCGAAGATGCGGTGGCGGAGCCACCAGGCCGAGATGCGACGCACCTCGGGATCGCGGTGCTCGAGCACCGCACGCTGGAGGAGCGGCACGCACGCGTGGCACTCGACGCGCTCGCCGTACTCGAGCAGCGCGACGAGGGTGGTCGGCGCGGTGTTGCTCTCGATCGCCGTCATCAGTTGCTCGGGCGTCGGAGCCTGCGTGCCGGGGCTGAGCTCACCGCGCTCGCGATCGTGCACGACGATCTCGCGGAGCTCGGCGGGCGGTTGAGCGGCGACCACCGCAGGAAGCCCGAGGGCCACCAGCAGCGAGAGGAAGGCCGCACGTCGGAGGGTTTGGTATTGCGTGTTCATGATGCGTCTCCTTCCCGTCGATCAGTCGTAGCTCGGGGTTTCGGAGGCCCAGCGGTCCGCGCCCTCGACGTTGCGCCGCGACCAGTACTGACCACCGAGATCGGCCATCTGGATGAGCCGCACGCGATCCTCGCGCGAGACGGCCGGTCCACCGACGTCCTCCGGGTGGCTCGGCGCGCCTTCACGCGGCCAGGCCCACTCGTTGGGGTTGGTGTTCGAGTTGATGTTGAGGACCTCGACCAAGCGCGAGGTCCGCGCGAGACCCGGGGTCACCCCCTCCGGCGCCACGTCGCCGGTCGCCGTGATGTCGCCCATCATCGCGGACGGGTAGAGCAGCGTCACGTACGAGGCCGGATACTGCACGGTCTCCATCTCGTAGTAGACGTTGAGCGGCTCGTCCGTGAGGAGGAGGTACGGGATCTGATACTCCAGCTCCTCGCCCTCTTCGGTGGTGACGTTGACGGTGTAGAAACGCCCCGCGTACGGGTCGCTCGCGCCGCCGTCGTGGCAGCTCACGCAGTTGCGATCGAAGACCGCCTGGAGGTTCTCGGCCGCTTCCGCCGCGCCGGCCCAGGGCAGCTCGAGGCGATCCGGGATGGCGACGACGAAGTCCTGCGGACCCGCCTGCTGCGCGAGGGTGGTCGCGACGCCGCCGCGCGGAAGCACCTGGCCGGTGCGGTCCTCGTGGCAGCCGCCGCAGCGCCGCTCTTCACCCGGCATCGCCTGGATCCAGAGCATCTGGTTCCGGATGGCCATGTCGAAGCGGTCGATCGTCTGGAGGTGGTACGGGAGCCGCGCGGGCACCGCCGCCTCCCACGAGCCGTCCGCGTAGACCTGCGCCTCGCCGAGGATGGCGGCGCCCTCGTGCATCGTCAGACCGAACTGACCCACCGGGCCGATCTCGGAGGAGAAGCCCTCGATGATGCGGACGCGTGAGGTCTGGTCGAGCGCCTCGTCGAGCGACTGACCCGTGAACTGGCCGCCGCGCACGCTCTCCGCGAGACCCGTGACGGTGACGTCGACCGAGCCGAGGATCGCGGGCTCGCTCTCGTCCGGCGCCGGGCGAAGCACGCCGGGGTGCACGGGCGGGATGTCGCGCGGACGCACCGGGATCGCGTAGGTGTCCCAGACCGCCGGGTCGTCGTAGACCAGCGTGCGCTGACGGGTCTCCGCGTTCCAGAGGTAGATGCCGAAGTTCGGCGCAGTCTCCGCGAGCTCGTTGCGCTCGTTCACGTCGCCGTCGGCCCACGCCACGAGGTAGTTCTGCTCGTCGAGCGGGAGCGGGTGGCGGTAACGACCCACGCCGCTCGGGGGGCTCTCCATGCCCGTCGGAACCTGCGGGGTGAGGATCTCGAAGGTCGCGTTCTGCTCGTCGAGGACGATGCCGTCGACGCCACCCGCCGACGCGCGCGCGTCGAGGGCGACGAGCGCGCCGGCCTGGATGGTGCCGCGGCGGCTCGTGACGATGCCGATGAAGCGACCCTGGTCGACCTCGTTGAACTGCACGAGGCTGTTGCCCGGCTTTCCACCGGTGCCGGCCAGACCGACCATCTGCGAACAATCGACGTTCATCGCCATGAGCTTGACGTCGTTCACCGGCCCGAGGTGCTCCCAGCGCGAGAAGCCGATGCGGCCGTCGCTCATCAGGAAGGGGTCCGCGCTGTGGCTGAGGTTCTGCGCGCACAGACGGCGATCCGCGTCGCCGCTCTGCTGGGAGATCGTGGCGATCTGCGTGACGACACGGCTGTGGTTGTACTCGTCTGCGCGAGTTCCCATCGGCGTGTACGGCTGATTCGTCACGAACGCGATGCGGTCTCCAGGCACGAAGATCGGCTTGACGTCGTGCCAATCACCGAAGGTGAGCTGCCGAACTTCGCTGCCGTCCACGTTGGCGAGGTAGAGGTGGTAGTGCGAATCGCCGGCCGTCCGCATCGAGAACACCACCTGGGTGGCGTCGAAGCTGAGGTCGATGCCGTTCACGTCCACGCCCTCGAAGCCCTCCGTGAGGTTTCGGAGGGTGCCGCTCGGCGTGGGCGGCTCGAGCACGTACACGCCGCCGCCCGGCACGTAGCGCAGGTAGTCGATCGTCTGGCTGTTCCCGCCGGTGACCGAGTGCGAGCCGTCTTCGGTGACGTAGGCGCGCTTGATGAACACCAGCGCGTCGACGCCCGGCAGGACGCTCTCGCCGGGGTCTCCCCCACCGCAACCCACGGCCATCCCAGCCGCGCAGAGGAGCGGTAGTACCGCTCGAGCCCATCGCTTGTGTTGCATCGTGGCCTCCATGTCGTCGCCTTCCGCGTGGACCCTACGCAAGGACCGATCCACGGAAAAACTCCAACGATTTCGAGGCCAACTACATCGATTCCGTGGGGGTTCGCCCCCCCAAATCCCCCCACCTGGGGGATCATCCCCCCTCGTTGCTCCGCCGCTCAGGACGGCTCGGCGTCCGGCTGTACGTCGGGGTGGGAGAGCTCGAAGGCGGAGAGCTGCGCGCACGCGGCGTCGATGGCGACCAGGCGAGGGAACGGCGCGAGGTCCACCGAGAAGCGGCGCGCGTTGTAGAGCTGAGGAACGACGCAGAGGTCCGCCACGCACGGCGTCTCGCCCACGCAGAAGCTCGTGTCGGACGACGCGACGAGGCGCTCGAGCGCGTGCAGGCCCTTCTCGATCGCGTCGTGCGCGAACTTCGCGGGATCGCCCCCGAGCTCGCGCACGGCCGCGAGCGTGCCGGTGTTCTGGAGCGGCTGGATGCCCGAGTTGACGATCTCCGCGATCTCCCAGGCCCGCGCACGTACGAACGGATCGTTCGGGATCAACGCGGGCCCCGGACACAGCGCATCGACGAGCTGCACGATCGCGAGGCTCTGGGTGAGGCGACGGGTCTGCCCTCCCGGCTCGTCCCACTCGAGCGTGGGCACCTGCGCCATCGGGTTGCGCTCGCGGTTCTCGGCGCTCTTCTGCTCCCCCCCGTTTCGCACGAGGTGCACGGGCACGATCGCGAAGGGGATCTGCTTGAGGTTGAGCGCGATGCGCACGCGCCACGACGCGCTCGATCGCCAGTACGCGTACAGGCGCGCGTTCGGCAACCCGGTCACGACGCCACCACCCGCTGGTCGATGGTGCCGAAGAGATCGCGGCCGCTTCGATCCGCCATCGCGATCTGCACGTGGTCGCCGGCGGCGAGGAAGGGTGTACGCGGCTCGCCGTGCTCGAGGATCTCGCGCATGCGGCGCTCGGCCAAGCACGAGATGCCGCGCGCGGGGTCTTCGTTGGAGACCGTGCCGCTGCCGAGGATCGTGCCCGCCGTGTACGCGCGAGTGCGGGCGAGGTGCGCGATGAGCTCGAAGAATCCGAAGTGCATCTCCGGCCCCGCCTCGGGATCGCCGACCACCGTCCCGTTGAGGCGGGTGACGAGCGGGAGGTGGACTCGGCCGTCCTTCCACGCGTCGCCGAGCTCGTCGGGCGTGATCGCGAAGGGCGAGAACGCCGACGACGGCTTGCTCTGGAAGAACCCGAAGCCTTTGGCGAGCTCGGGAGGAATGAGGTTGCGGAGCGTGACGTCGTTGCAGAGCATCACGAGCCGCACGTGGCGATGTGCGTCGGTCGCCGTGGTCCCACGCGGGACGTCGCCCAACACCACCGCGACCTCCGACTCGAAGTCCGCGCCCCAGCTCGGATCGACGAGCGGGATCGGATCGGTCGGTGCGAGGAAGGTGCCGGATCCGCCCTGGTAGACGAGCGGATCGGTGCGCAGCGTCTCGGGCGGCTCCGCACCGCGGGCCTTCCTCACGAGGACGATGTGGTTGATGTAGGCCGAGCCGTCGGCCCACTGGTAGGCGCGCGGGAGTGGCGAGTGCAGCCGAGTCGGGTCGAGCGGCTCACCGTCCCCCCGACCTGCGTCGAGCTCGGCTGCGAGCGCGCGCAGCTTCGGCTCGCAGGTCTCCCATGCATCGAGCGCCGTCTGGAGTGTCGGAGCGATCGACGTCGCGCGCGCGATGCGAGCGCCGTCCGAGGCCACCACCACGAGCGTTCCGTCTCGCCCGCCTTCGCGAAGAGTCGCCAATCTCATGGGGCGGGCATAGCAGCCCACGGATCGACGCGTCGAGCACGGCGCCGAACGATCCGCCCGCGGGGTGAGCATGCGCATGCGATCACGCGCAGCGTCCGGGGCCGCGCCGCGCGACGCGCATGTCGGACGCACCCTCACGAGCGCTTGTCCGAGCCCGCGGTCGGCGCTAGCTCCGCCCTCGTGGACGAAGCGGCCTCGGAGCAGCGCACGCGCTTGGTCGCGGAGGTGAAACGCCTCCGGGGTCTGCGTGCGGACCTCGATCGCGAATGGCGTCAGCTCCGCTGGAGCGTGATTCCCACGCTCCTCGCGATCCCCGCGTTCTTCGTGTGGGGTCCGATCGGGTCGAGCCTGGTGATCCTGGCGGTCGCGTCGATCGTCGTGACCGCGGCGTACCTGATCCTCGTGCGACGCAAGGAGTACGAGGGAGACATTCGAATCGTGCAGCGCGAGATCGCGATCCTCGACCGCGACGCCGACCCGGCGCTCGGCCGATGACGCCCGCCGCGAAGCCGAGCTCGACGCCGAACGCCGCACGCTCTTGACGGATTCGTCCCCGTCTCGGCACACTTCTTCGGCGTGACGCATCGGCTGGGGTCGGTTCGGCACGTCGTGGCGGGTGTCGCACGAGCGACGCGCTCCACGCGTCGAGGTTCACTCGAAGGGATTCGTCGAGGGTGCAAGGGCGTGCGCAGACCGTCGCTGGGTCGCGTGCTCGCGCGAGGCTGCGAGCGTGTGCGCTCGTCTGCGCTCTGTGCGCGTTCGTCTCCGTGAGCGCGGCGCAGACCGCGCAGGAGCGGCAGGCGGCGGCCGAGGCGTTCGATCGCGGCACGACCTCCTACCTCGCCGAGGACTACGCGACGGCGGCGCGTTGGTTCGAGATGGCCAACAACCTCGCGCCCGCCGCGCCCGCGTTGCTCCAAGCGATCCGCGCCCACCAACGCGCCGGCAACGAGCAGCGCGCGGGCACGCTCGCGTTGCGTTTGGTCGAACGCTTCCCGGACGCGGGCCCTGCGGTCGAAGAGTCGCAGCGCATCGTGGACGGGGTGCGAGCGAACTACTTCTTCGTCGACGTCATCTGCGACTCCGAGTGCGCGGTCGAGCTCGACGGAACCCTTCAGGCGCACCCCGCGTTCTTCCTCGAGCCCGGCCGGACGTATCGGGTGGGCGCGAGCTTCGCGAGCGGCAACGCGACCGAAGAGATCTCCGGCGCGGCGGGAGAGCAGCGGACGGTGCGGCTCACCGCGCCCGAAGGCGGCGCGGTCCAAGGTACGAACGGAGATCCGGGTTCCACGCGCATGACGGGCGAGTCCGCGTGGACGCGACGAGAGGATCCGGAGCGCCGCAAAGAGCGCGAGGAGAGCGGCGGCGGGGTTCATCCCGCGGGCTTCCTGACCTCGCTCGCGCTCACGCTCGGTGCGGGCGGTGTGCTCGTGTGGTCCGGGATGGACACGCTCTCGGCGCGCGACGAGTACGAAGAAGTCGCCGCGCAGGAACGCCGCGACGGTGACCTCGAGTTCACCGAGGCCACGCAGCTCCTCGCGGCAGGCCGCGACAAAGAACGACGCACGAACATCTTGATCGGCGCCACCGCCGGGCTCGCCGTGATCACGGTCGTCATGGCGATCGTGACCGACTGGGGTGGGAGCGACGACGACGAGCGCGCGACGACGATTCGCCCGACGCTGGCGTTCGATCGCGAGGGCGCGCAGCTCGGGCTCGGAGGGTCGTTCTGATGTCTCAGGCGATGGCCCCCGAGCTCCGCAACCTCGCTGGCCGTCAGCTCGGTCGGTACGAGGTGCTCACCCAGCTCGCGTCGGGCGGCATGGCCGGCGTCTACGTGGCGCGCGCGAAGGGGGTCGCGGGCTTCGAGCGGCTCGTCGCCGTGAAGGTGCTGCACCCGCACCTCGCGTACGAAGACGAGTTCATCTCGATGTTCCTCGACGAGGCTCGCCTCGCGGCTCGCATTCGCCACCCGAACGTGGTCGGGACGCTCGACATCTCGGACACGCAGGGCGACGGCTTCTTCCTCGTGATGGAGTACATCGAGGGCGACCACCTCGGCGCGCTCCTCGCGGCGGCCGCGCGCGCCGGTGAGCGGGTGCCCACGCCGATCGTCGCGCGCATCGTCCTCGACGCGCTCCACGGTCTCTCGGCGGCGCACGAGCTGACGGACGAGACGGGCGAGCGTCTCGAGCTCGTCCACCGCGACATCTCGCCCCACAACGTGATGGTCGGCGTCGACGGCATCGGGCGGCTCACCGACTTCGGCGTCGCCAAGGCGGAGAAGCGGCTCACGTCGACGCGCGCGGGACACTTCAAGGGAAAGCTCGCCTACATGGCGCCCGAGCAGGCGTCGACCGGGCACGCCGACCAGCGGAGCGACCTCTTCGCGATGGGCATCCTGCTCTGGGAGTCGCTGACCGGACGTCGCCTGTTCCGGGCGGACAACAACGCGGCGACCCTCACGAAGATCCTCCAGGAGCCGATCCCGAGTGTCTCGGAGCTCGTGCCGGAGCTCGCGCCCTTCGATGCGTTGCTGAAGCGCGCGCTGACGCGCGAGCCGGACGAGCGCTTTCAGAGCGCAGAAGAGTTCGCGGAAGCGCTCGAGAAGTTGGCGCGTGAGCACGGCGGCGTCGCCTCGGTGCGCGCAGTCGGCGCCGAAGTGCGGAAGTGGCTCGCGGAGAAGCTCGACGCCCAGCGCGAACGCATCCGCGAGGCGATGCAGCAGCTCGGGCACGCAGATCACACCGAGCCTGCCCTCCCCGTGCCGCGCGACGGGTCGCTCTCGTCGATCTCCCGCTCGGGACCCCGACCGGTGTCGCCGGACGCCGCCACCTCGACGGGCTCGATCGCGGAACGACGCGCGCTCGGGGTACCGCTCGCGCCCGTCGCGCCGGAGCCGCCCTCGAGTCGGCGGACCATCATCGGTGCCGCCGCCGTGGTGGTCGTGCTGGGGTTCGGGGGCGCCGCGGCGTTGCTTCTCTCCCGTGGCTCAACCGCCGAGCCCGAAACCACGAGCGCACCACCGACCGTCGCCGCGCCGGCAGCAGCGAGCGACGTCGAGCCGCCGCGCGAAGCCGCGCCGGTTCCGAGCGAGGTGGCGGTTCCGAGCGAGGTGGCGCGGGACGAAGCGGAGATCGCGAACCCGTGGGAAGAGGGCGCCGTGCCGACGGATTCGAGCGCCGAGCCCAGCGCCGACTCCACCGCGGAAACGACACGCTCCGCGCGCTCGGAGCGCCGCCGCGACCGCGAAACTGCCCGAACGGCGCCCAGCATGGACGCGGTGGCTGCCCCGACCGCGACGATGGACACGGCGACGATGGACACGGCGACGATGGACACGGCCGAGCCAGCCATGGTCGAGGCGAGCGTCATGCAGCCAGACCCGCCGCCGCGCATGGATCCACCGCGGATGGTCGCCCCACAGGACGAGCCGATCTTCAATCCGTACCGGCAGTGACCTCGGCACGGTCGGAGCGCTCCTGGCTCGTTCGGCTGCGTTTTGCTCGTTCGTGAGGTTGGGCGGTGTTCCAGTCGTGCGCGAGGTTTTGACCCTCGGGGCGCGGGTCCGGTAGGATCGGCCGTTCGGTGGGATCCGCCGCCGGCGGCTGACCCCGCCGACCCGAGAGCACCGTCGAGAGAGGTCGAGGCCGTTCATGAGCGAGTGGGTCTGGGAAGCGAAGGGCCGAAACGGTGAGACCCGCAAGGGGATCATGGAGGCCGAGAACGCCGACTTGGTGCAGTCGCGCCTGCGTGCTCAGCAGCTCAACCCGGTCAAGGTCAAGAAGAAGCCGAAAGAGATCAACATCGTCATCGGCGCGCCGGTCTCCGAGAAGGAGCTGGTGATCTTCACGCGTCAGTTCGCGACGATGATCGACGCTGGTCTCCCGCTCGTTCAATGTCTGGAGATCCTCGCCGGACAGGGCGACAACAAGCTCTTCAACAAGATCCTCAAAGAGATCAAATCCTACGTGGAGCAGGGCGGAACCTTCTCCGAGGCCCTGCGCAAACATCCGAAGGTCTTCGACGATCTCTACGTGAACCTCGTCGCCGCCGGTGAGCTGGGCGGCATCCTCGACACCATCCTCAACCGCCTCGCGGTCTACATCGAGAAGCGCGTCAAGCTGAAGCGCCAGGTGAAGAGCGCGCTCGTCTACCCGACCGCGATCCTCTTCGTCGCCATCCTCGTGATCATCGTGATGCTCACGTGGGTCATCCCCGCCTTCCGCTCGATGTTCGCGGAGTTCGGTGGCGAAGATCAGCTCCCCGGAATCACCAAGTTCGTGATCTCGGTATCGGAGGGATTCCTCGACAACGCGATCTGGATCATCCTCGTCATCGGCGCGATCTCGACCGCGATCGGCTACAGCTACCGCCAGCCGAAAGGCAAGAAGTTCTGGCACAAGCTGTTGCTCACCATGCCCATCCTCGGGCCCGTGATGCGCAAGATCGCGGTCGCGCGCTTCACGCGTACGCTCGGAACCCTGCTCTCGTCGGGCGTCCCGATCCTCGACGCGATGAACATCGTCGCGCGCGCGGCCGGCAACGTGATCGTCGAAGAGGCGATCAAGAACACCGCCGACCGAATCCGCGAAGGTCGCACGATGGCCGAGCCGCTGATGGAGACGAAGGTCTTCCCGTCGATGGTCGTGCAGATGATCGGCGTCGGCGAGCAGACGGGCGCGCTCGACACGATGCTCAACAAGATCGCCGACTTCTACGAGGACGAGGTCGACGTCGCCGTCGCGTCGCTCACGTCGCTGCTCGAGCCGCTCATGATGGTGTTCATCGGCGGCATCGTCGGCGTGATCCTGATCGCGATGTACATGCCGATCTTCGAGATCGCCGGCAAGGTGCAGGCGGGCTGAGCGGTCGACGCGAGAGGACGGGATGACGCGGACATGACCGCGGCGCTCACCGACGCGTCATCGAACGGAGCGCTCGCAACTCCGGGGCGCGAACGGCTCCAGTGGCTGGTCGCGCTGCGGGTCGGTGTCGTCACGCTGCTCTTCGGCGGCGTGCTCGGGCTCGCGCTCCACGCGCAGCGCCCGCTCGATGCGTTCACCCCGCGCGCGCTGGTCGGTCTGGTGATCGCGGCCTACGCCGCGTCCGCGTTCTTCGGCGGTTGGCTGCTGCGTTCGGGGCCGACACGTGCGAACGCGGTCGCGCAGCTCGCGTTCGACTTCCTGCTCACGACCGCGCTCGTCTACTTGAGCGGCGCGGCGGGGAGCGTGTTCACGGTGCTCTTCGGGATCACCGTCCTCGAAGCAGCGATCACGCTCGGGAGCGGCGCCGCCCGCATCACGGCCGCCCTCTCGCTCTCCGTGCACCTCGCGTTCGGCTACCTCGTCGGCTCTGGGCGCCTCGCACCGCCGCCGGATCAAGATCCTCGCCAGTACGCGCTCGACGTGGGCGAGCTCGGCTTCGCCTTGCTCTCGAACGGCGTCGCGGTGCTCCTCGTCGCCGCGTTGGCGGGCTCGCTCTCCGAGCG
>CALJLK010000399.1 GCA_937982655.1 uncultured Sandaracinus sp. | reverse complement strand
TCGAGACCGCGATCGACGCGATGAAGCGCGGCGCGTACGACTACATCCTCAAGCCGTTCCGCGTCGAAGAGGTCGTGCTCACGGTGCGCCGCGCGCTCGAGGAGCGCCGGCTCGAAGCGGAGAACCTGCGCCTGCGCGACGCGGTCGGCCTCTACGAAGCGAGCGAGAAGATCGCCGCGAGCCTCTCCCTCGACGACATCCTCGAGACCGTGACCAGCGCGACACGCACCGGCGCGCGCGCCGACGTCGCGCGCTTGATGTTGCTCGACCATGGACACCTCGTGGAGCGCTCGCATCACGGCGACACCACGCTCTGTGTCGACGCGCCGCGCCTGCTCGCGCAGCTCGACGACGGGCTCGCGGGCGTGCGGCTCTCCGGTCCGGACGCGGAGTCCTTCGGCGACGGCGGTGACGACGCGCCGGGCGCGCTGCTCGCGGTGCCGCTGGTGGAAGGTGCCGAGACGATCGGTCTGCTCGCGCTCGCGCGCCGCGACGGCAGCGAGCGCTTCGACGAAGGCCAACGCAAGCTCGCCGCGATGATGGCGCACCGCGCCGCGGCCGCGATCGTCAACGCGCGCCTCTTCGAGGGACAGCAGCTCGCGATCGGCCAGACCATCGAAGGCCTCGCGCGTGCGATCGACAAGCTCGATCCCTACACCGCGGGTCACTCCGACCGCGTGTCGATCTACGCCTCGCTGCTCGCGAAGAAGCTCTCGCTCAGCGACGAGACGGTGGAGCTCGTGCGGCGCAGCGCGCAGATGCACGACATCGGCAAGATCGGCTGCCACGTGAACTTGAACAAACCGGGCAAGCTGACGGAAGACGAGTACGAAGACTTCAAGAAACACACGATCTACGGCGCGGAGATCCTCGGCCCGATCGGCTTCCTCGCGCCGCTCGTACCGGGCGTGCTCCTGCACCACGAGCGCATGGACGGCCGCGGTTACCCGCACGCGATGCCGGCCGACAAGATCCCCCGGCTCGCGCGGATCATCTGCATCGCGGACAGCTACGACGCGATGACGAGTGACCGCGCGTACCGCGCGGCGCTGCCCCACGAGATCGCGATCGCCGAGGTCCGTCGCTGCGCCGGCACGCAGTTCGACGCGGAGCTCGTCGAGCCCTTCGTGGAAGCCCTCGAAGAATGGCGCGCGAACCGGATCGCGAAGGGACAGCCGGTGGCGCGATGATGCGCTGGCTCCTCCTGCAATTGATTCGGCTGTACTGGTGGACCCTCTCGCCCCTGATCGGACGGGCTTGCCGCTACGAGCCTTCGTGCTCGCGCTACACCGCCGCCTGCATCGAACGTTTCGGCGCCGCGCGCGGCGGCTGGCTGGGCGTGAAACGCATCTGCCGATGCCACCCGTTCGCCCCCGGCGGCTACGATCCCCCGCCGGAGTCGCTCGATCCGCGCGTGATCGACCGCGTGGCGTGAGTCGAGCCTCACCCCCGAGTCGAGCGTGAAGAACGCGAGAGCTCAATCGTTCTGCATCAGGCCCTTCACGGTGCCGTCCGCCTCCACTCGCACGCGCATCGCGCTCGGCTCCTTCGGCAATCCCGGCATCGTCATGACGTCGCCGAGCAGACAGACGACGAAGCCCGCCCCCGCCGAGAGCCGCGCCTCGCGCACCGTGACGCGAAATCCCTTCGGCCGCGCAGCGTTCATCGCCGGATCGTCGCTCAGCGAGAGCGGCGTCTTGGCCATGCAGACCGGGAGCTTCGTGCCCTCGCTCTCGAGCCGATCGAGCACCTTCTTGGCGGCGGGAGCGATGATCGCACCGTCGGCGCCGTAGATCTTCTGCGCGATCGCGTCGATCTTCTCCGCGTAGCTCGACGTGAGCTCGTACGTGAACTTCGGCTGACGCGCGGGGCTGTCGTCCAATTGAGCGACCACCACCTTCGCGAGCTCTTCCGCGCCCGCGCCGCCGTCCGAGAACGCCGTCGAAGCCGCCGCCTTCACGCCGCGCGCCGCGCAGTGCGCGATCACCGCGTCGAGCTCCTCCGACGCGTCGGTCGGGAAGCGGTTGATCGCCACCACCGCCCACACCCCGAAGCCCTTCACGGAGTCGAGGTGATGATCGAGGTTCGCGAGTCCGGCCGCGAGCGCGGCGTCGTCGCGTCGCGTGAAGTCCTTCGCGCCACCGTGGGCCTTGAGCGCGCGGCACGTCGCGACGAGCACCACGAGATCCGGCCAGAGCCCGGTCTGCCGACACTTGATGTCGAAGAACTTCTCGCCGCCGAGATCGAAGCCGAAACCGGCCTCCGTCACCACCACGTCGGCGTACGCGAGCCCCATGCGCGTCGCGAGCACGCTCGAGCAGCCGTGCGCGATGTTCGCGAACGGACCGCCGTGAACGATCGCGGGCGTGCCTTCGCGCGTCTGCACCAGGTTCGGACGCAGCGCGTCGCGCAACAGCACCCGCAGCGCCGGCGCCGCACCGAGATCGGCGACCGTCACCGGCGCGCGATCCTTGGTGCGCCCCACGACGATGCGCGCGAGCCGCGCCTCGAGATCTTCTTCGCTCTCCGCGAGGCAGAGCACCGCCATGATCTCGCTCGCGGCCGTGATGTCGAAGCTCGTCTCGCGCGCGACACCCTCGCCGCGCAGGCCGACGATCACGTTGCGGAGCGAGCGGTCGTTCATGTCGAGCGCGCGCGGCCACGTCACGCGGTCGGCGGAGAGCCCGCTCTTGCCGCCGAAGTGCAGGTCGTTGTCGATCAGCGCGGCGAGCAGGTTGTGCGCAGAGGTGATCGCGTGGAGATCGCCCGTGAAGTGCAGGTTGATGTCGCTCGCCGGCTCGACCTGCGCGACGCCTCCGCCGGTGCCGCCGCCCTTGATGCCGAAGACCGGCCCTAGGCTCGGCTCACGCAGACACACCGCCGTGCGGCGCCCGATGCGAGAGAGCCCCATCGAGAGCCCGACGCTCGTGGTGGTCTTGCCCTCGCCCGCCTTCGTCGGGTTGATGGCGCTGACGAGCACGAGCTTCCCGCGCGGCTCGCGCAAGGCTTCGAGCTC
This sequence comes from uncultured Sandaracinus sp., assembly GCA_937982655.1. Classification (GTDB taxonomy): domain Bacteria; phylum Myxococcota_A; class Polyangia; order Polyangiales; family Houyiibacteriaceae; genus JACKEH01. Next base: position 10,052 of record CALJLK010000399.1, on the reverse strand, counting down.
GATCTTGGCCTTGTGGCGGCCGTAGGGGATGACGTGCTCGGGCGAGAGACCGAGATCCTGCGCGACGTCGTGCAAGGGGCGGAGCTGCATGGCGGCGGATGCTGCCAGATGGGGAGGCGCGCGGGCGTGCTCGAAATCACGTCTCCAGCCGCGTGCGCACCCACTCCACGAGCGCCCGTGGTGCCGCACGATCGGGCTCGGTCGCCTTCCACGACGCAAACACCTCGATGGGCGGGAGCGGCTCGAAGGGAAGCCGCCGCAGCTCGCCGCTCTCCACGAAGGGCTCCGCCGCGACGTCCGGCAACACCGTGAGCAACAACCCGCTGCGACACACGTCGACGTTCGACGCGAGCAGCGTGATGCGCATGCCGATCGCGCGCGGCACCTCGCTCGGCCATCCGTCCTGCACGCGCCCGGTGTCTCCCACCTGCGGCACCCCGAAGGGATGCGCGAGCACGTCGTCACGACGCACCCGCTTCTTGCCGAAGAGCGGATGCCCACGCCCGCAGTACACGCTCGCGCCCGTCTCGCCCAGCCGCTCCACGCGCCGCGTCTCCGCGTCCATCGCCTCGTAGTGCAGCACCACGTCGAGCTCCCCGCGCTCGAGCGCGACGAGCGCCTCCGCCGTGCGGAGGTTCTGGTGCTCCGGGATCAATGCCGGATGCTCGCGCTTCAGTTCCAGCAACGCGGGCACCACGAAGTGCGAGCTCAGCACCCCGAGCGAGCCGACGCGCAGACGCCCCGCGAAAGGATCGGCCTCCGCGGCGAAGAGCGCGTCGTGCAGCCCCCGATCGAGACGCCCCTTCGCGTCGCGCACCACCTCGCGCAGCGTGCGGCCCGCGTCGTTGAGCACGAGCCCGCGTCCGATGCGATCGAAGAGCGGCGCGCCGATCGCGTCTTCCAGCAGCCGCACCGTGCGCGACACCGCGGCGGGCGTGAGGTGCAGGTGTCGGCTCGCGACCGCGACGCTCCCGCGCTCCGCGACCTCGAGGAACGCGGGCAACCAGTTCCACACCTCGCGCAGCAGATCCGGGCTCGTCACGCGCGTAGGTTCGATCGAAAAGCGAAACGAGTCGATCCCGAAGAACCGACTCGGTTCCGTCGAAACCCGCGGTTGGTCGCGACTCCCGCCGCGGCTCCCCGCACCGTCCCAGCTCCGCGCGCACGAGCTCGACCCGCAGGGTCCGTGGCGTTGGGCTTCACCCCGAAGCGTCTCGGTCCGCCGGGTCAGCGGCCGACGAAGCTTCGAAGAACGGTCGTCGCTTCCTGGAAGAAGATCGTCGAGACGCGCAACTCGGTGGCAAGTCGGCCGAACGGACGGCACCTTCTCGACCGAGTCGGCGGGGTCAGCCGCCGACTTCTCGCTCACGCGAACTCTGGGGAAACTCGTCATGCGCTCGATCGCCGCGTCGTTCTTTGCTGCTTCTCTTCTGGCCGCGTGTGGCGGCCCTCCATCGGATCTCTGCGGCGAGCTCGTCGTCGACCCCGAGACCGACAGTTGCCAATGCCCCGAGGGCACCGAGCGGGGCGACGACGTGTGGACCTGCGTGCTCCCGGACGGCGGCACGATCCGAGACCCGAACGCCCCCGACGCGTCGCGGGATGCGGGACCGGACGACGCCGGCCCGATCGAGGTCGACTCGGGAACGGACGCGGGCGTCGACACGGACGCAGGCGTCGACGCGGGCGAGCCCGACGGCGGCTGCCCGGACCTCGTGTGGTACCGCGACCGCGATCGTGACGGCTTCGGCGTCGACGACGACTCGGTCACCGGCTGCGCCGCGCCCGACGGCTACGTGGCGGAAGGCGGCGACTGCGACGACGAATGCACCACGTGTACCCCCTTCGCGAGCGAGATCTGCGACGAGCGCGACAACGATTGCGACGGCACGCCGGACGAAGGGTTGCCGCAGGTGACGTGTTATCGGGACCGCGACGGCGACGGGTTCGGGGATGAGATGACGACGCCGATGATGGCGTGTGCTTGCCCCGACGGGTGGACCCAGATGGGCGCTCCGTTTGATTGTGGTGACCGCGAGGCGGCCGCGTTTCCGGGCCAAACCGAGTACTTCGCTCGACGCTACTGCCCGGCCAACGGACCGACTACGACCTGCTTCATCGGTAGCGACGGCCAACCGTCACCCGGTTCCTACGACTACAACTGCGATGGCCGAGCCAACGCGAGGTACCGGCCGGCGAGTGCGTTTGGATGCGGGGACAGCGGTGGAGTCTGCACAGGTCCGATCTACTGGACCCGGGAGCAGGAGGCGGCGACGTGTGGCACGACCGTGAGACCAGCGACTTGTGAGCGTGTCGCAGGGGTGTGCACGAAGGTCGAAGCCGCTCCGACCACACAGACCTGTCGGTAGGCCGCAAGTTGCCGCGCCACCTCCGCCCCTGCTACTAAGCCCCGGTGGTGGAGGTACGAATGCGCACGCTTCTCTTTCTTTCCTTGAGTTTGTCCCTGGTCGCATGTGGTGACGACGACAGTCGCCCCGTCGACAGCGGATCTGGCGTCGACACCGGAACGCCCGTGCTGCCCGACGGCGGCGGGACGGACACCGGAACTCCGGTTCCCGATGGAGGTGGTACGGACTCCGGAATGACGATGACCGGAATGTGTCCGACCGGGACCTGCAATCTCATTTCGAACGCTGGATGCGACTCGACGATGGGCGAGGGCTGCTACTGGGGCGGTCGTGAGATGGGCCCCGTGTGTGCGCCGGCTGGAACGGCTGCTCAGGGCGCCGCCTGCGACAACGTCAACGACTGCCAAGAAGGCATGACTTGCGACGAAGGCACCTGCCGCAAGATCTGCTGTGGTGCTTCCGACGCGAGCTGCGACCCCGGCGACTTCTGCATCGGCTTCGCGGATGACATGGGCAACCTCGGCTTCGGCGCTTGCCGAACGCCGTCGGGCTGCAACGCACTCACTCAGACGGGCTGCCCGGACGGTCAAGGCTGCTACCCGATCGGCGGCGACGGGACGACCGACTGCGCCACGCCCGCGATGGGCGCCGGAACGATGCAGGGGGCCTCTTGTAGCTTCGCGAACGGTTGTGTCGGTGGCTTCTTCTGCCTCGGCCCGGCTGGAATGGGCCAGTGCAGTCGCGCGTGCAATCCCATGGCGGACGACTGCGGCGACGGTCTCGTTTGCGGACGCCTGACCGACACCCTCGGCGGCTGCGTCCCCGAGATGTGAGCCCACCGGCGCCTGATGTTCGTGCGCCTCGCTACGACCCTGCTCTTGTCGTCGTCGCTCTTCGTTGCCGCTTGCGGTGACGACGATGCGCCGCGCGATGGCGGGGTCGATGCGTTCGTGCCGGATGGTGCGGTGCGCGTCGACGGTGCGATCCTTCCGGACTCCGGTGCGGACGGCGCGACGAGCGACGCGGCCGCCGAGGACGCGGGCTCCGCGTCCTCGTGCGGCGGGCTCTGCGATCCGCGCGGCGGGCGATGTGGGGGTGGGCTCTGCGTGCTGGTCGACGAGGAGCCGAGCTGCGCGATCGGGAGCGGCACGAAGACCGAGGGCGAGCGCTGTGCGATCTCCACCGAGTGCGTCGCCGGCACCGCGTGTTTCCGACGCCGCGAGGGCGGCGTGTGTGGGCGCATCTGCTGCGAGGGCGACGCGCTCGACACGACGTGTGGCGACATGCGGCGTTGCGGTGGCCCCGGCGTGCTCGTCGACGAGTCGGCGACCGCATGGGGCGAGTGCCTGCCCGTGCGACCCTGCGACGTGCTCGGGACCGGGAGCGAGTGCCTGCTCGGCGAGTCGTGTTTCTTGGTCGGCGACCGAGGCGAGACCGACTGCCGGGTGCCGGGATCGGCGAACGTGGGCGAAGCCTGCGAGGTCGCCGAGGATTGCGCGAGCGGCACGACCTGCACGGGGCTCTTCGAGCGGACGTGTGTGCGGGTCTGCCGGCTCGAGGTCGAAGGCGCATGTCCCGCGGGAGAGGGGAGCTGCGTGGCCTACGCGCAGTCACCGCCCGGCACGGGGCTCTGCACGGTGAGCGCGGGCGTGCGGCGCGACTGAAGCTGAGCAGGCGTGCGGCGGGACGGAAGCTGCTCGGGTGCGGCGCGAGGGAAGCGGAGTGGGCGTGAGGCGCGACGGAAGCCGCGAGGCCGCATGGTCGCGCGACGACGGAAGCCCCGTGCGCGTGCCGCCTGCGCAGGCGCGACGCGGCGGCGTGCACGTCGACGATTCGCGAGGGACAATCGCGCCGCAAACGGAGGGGTGACGGGATGCGGACGGCGGCGTGGGGTTTCGTGCTCGTGCTCGTGTTCCTCGTCGTGCCGCGGCCGACGCTCTCGCAGCCGCGGGTCCCCGCGTTTCGCACCACCCCCGGCGGGCTGGCGCTGCGAGTAGTCGGAGAGGTGCGCACGGGCGTGCAGCCCAAGAGCGTCGAGGTGAGCCCCGACGGGCGCCGCGTCTGGGTCTGTAACTTCGGGCAGCTCGATCGCGACAACGTGTGGGTCTACGACGCGGAGACGCTCACTCGCGTCGGCGTGGTCGAGTTCCCCGGCAACGCGGTGGAGACGACGTTCTCGCCCGACGGCGCGACCGCGTACGTGTCGAACTTCCGGCGCGGCGTGGTCGAGGTGATCGACACCGCGAGCCTCACGGTCCGCGGCGAGGTGCGGGTCGGCGCGAACCCGAAGTTCATGGTGGTCTCGCCGGACGGCTCGACGCTCTACGTCGCGCTCTACACGCAGCGCAGCGTGGCGGTGGTCGACACCGCGCGCCTCGAGCTCGTGCGCCGCTTGCGCGCCGGCATCCAACCGCGCGGCATGGCGATCCGACCGGACGGATCGCTGCTCGTCGCGAGCTTCCGTAGCGACTTCGTGCAGCAGTTCGACGCGAGCGGGAACGAGACGGCGCGCATCGACACGTGCCCCTTCCCGCGGCACTTGCAGATCGGCCCGGACCCCAACCTGCTCTTCGTGACGTGCACGCTCGGCACGATCGGCGTCTACGACCTGAGCACGGGGCGCCGCGTCGGCGCCGCGCCCACCGGACGCAATCCGCGCTCGCTCGGGCTGAGCGCGGACGGCCGCTTCGCCGCCACGGCCAACTTCCACTCGAGCGACGTCTCGTTGGCCGACTTCGCGACGCGCACCCACCGCACGAGCGAGGTCCCCGGCGCCGACCAGCTCGTCGGCCTCGCGCTCCGCGTGTACGGAGACGGCCCCGAAGGACGCCCGCGCTTGCGGGTGTTCGCGACGAGCTGGAACGATCACACGATGTTCGTGCTCGAGCCGAGCGAGCCGCTGCCGGAGCCGAGCGAGCCGCCGCGTCCGAACGATCCCTGAGCCACCACGCGCGACTGCAACGCGCGACCTCACCGACCGCAAACCGCCAACACGCACGATCCGCCGAAGAGCGTCGGCGGATCCCGACAGCATGCTCATCACGCTCGGATCGTCGCCCGGCGAATCGCGCGCTCGTGTAGGCTGCAGGGATGGAACGTTACCGGCAGATCTTCGAGAACAACAAGAAGTGGGTCGAATCCAAGCTCACGCACGACCCCGACTATTTTCTTCGTTTGTCCGCGGGTCAGTCGCCGGACTTCCTCTACATCGGATGCGCGGACTCCCGCGTGCCGGCCAACGAGATCATGGGGCTCGAGCCGGGCGAAGTGTTCGTCCATCGCAACGTGGCGAACCTCGTGGTGAACACGGACTTGAACGTGCACTCGGTGATCGAGTACGCGGTCGAGCACCTGAAGGTGAAGCACGTGATCGTGTGCGGGCACTACGGCTGTGGTGGCGTGAACGCCGCGATGAGCTCGCGCGACCTCGGGCTCTTGAACCCGTGGCTCCGCGAGATCCGCGACGTGTTCCGGATTCATCGAAACGAACTGATGGCCATCGAGGACGAACAGGAGCGCGCGAAGCGACTCGTCGAGCTCAACGTCCAAGAGCAGTGCGTGCGCGTGATCAAGACCGCGGTCGTTCAAAAGCGGTACCTGAAGGAAGGTTATCCGAAGGTCCACGGCTGGGTGTTCGATCTCCACGACGGTCTGCTCAAGGATCTGCACGTCCCGTTCGAGCAGATCCTCGAGGGAATCCGCGAGATCTACCGACTCGAGGTCTGAGCTTCGCGCCGCGCGAGCTTCTTCCACTCCGTGTGCTGCGAGACGCCCGGACGGTCGAGGCGCTCGTACCCGTGCGCGCCGAAGTAGTCGCGCTGCGCCTGGATCACCGAGGCGCTGCCGCGCGCGGTGGCCATTCCGTCGAGCCACGCGAGGCTCGTGCACAGCCCCGGCGCCGCGACACCCGCTCGGGCGCACGCGGACACCACCCGACGCCACGCGGGCAACCGACGACGCAGCTCGTCGGCGAAGTCGGGCGCGAGGATCAGCGACGCGAGATCCCCCGAACGGAACGCCGCAGTGACCCGATCGAGGAAACGCGCGCGGATGATGCAGCCCGCCGTCCAGATGCGCGCGACCTCGCCGAGGTTCGTGCCGTAGCCCTTCTGCTCGCTCGCCCGCGCGAGGAGCGAGAAGCCCTGCGCGTAGCTCGTGATCTTCGCCGCGTAGAGGGCGTCGCGGACGTCGTCGACGGTGACGCCTTCGACGCGACCGCTGCGTTCGACCGCGTCGCGACCGAGCGTCGGCGCGATCCGCTCGCGCAGCGACTTGTCGCCGCTGACGATGCGCGCGTCGACCGCCGCGGCGATGGTCGGGATCGCCACCGCGAGCTCGGCGGCGGCGATCACGGTCCAGCGCCCCGTCCCCTTCTGCCCCGCGCGATCGAGAACGGCGTCGAGTAGCAGCGCGTTCGGCGCTTCCGGATCCTGCACGCGGAAGATGTCCGCGGTGATCTCGACCAGAAAGCTCTCCAGCTCGCCCGCATTCCAGGTCGCGAACACGTCCGCCACCGCGTCGGGCGTCAGCCCGAGCCCGTCGCGCAGCAGCGTCGCGCTCTCCGCGATGAGCTGCATGTCGCCGTACTCGATCCCGTTGTGCACCATCTTCACGAAGTGCCCCGCGCTGCCCGCGCCGCAGTGCGTGACGCACGGACCGCCCGAGCCGACGGCGGCGATCTTCGTCAGAACCGGCGCGAGGCGTTCCCACGCCTCCAGGTCACCCCCGGGCATCATCGACGGACCGAGGAGCGCGCCTTCTTCGCCCCCCGAGACGCCCATGCCGACGAAGCGCCACGGACGCTGCTCCGCGCGGGCCGCGCGTCGATCGGTGTCGACGAAGAGGCTGTTGCCGCCGTCGACCACGACGTCGTCCGCTTCGAGCAGGGGATCGAGCGCGTCGAGCACGTCGTCGACCGGTTGGCCGGCGACCACGAGCAGCACGATCCGGCGCGGGCGCTCGAGGCTCGCCACGAAGCTCGGGAGATCTTCCGCGATCGCGAGCTTCGCCTCCGGATGCCGCGCGGCGAGCTCCTTGGCTTTGTCGACGCTGCGATCGAAACCCGCCACCGCGAAGCCGCGGCTCGCGAAGTTGCGCGCGAGGCTCGCGCCCATCACCCCGAGCCCGATCACTCCGACGTCGTTTCGTCCCTGCATCGTCGTACTCCTCGATGTCTCGCTGCTCATCACACGGTGACCACACGTCACACGTCGCTCGTCACACGTCGCTCGTCACACGTCGCTCGTCACACGTCGCGCTTCGTGTGCACGCCGTAGCGTGGACTCGCCCGTCGTTCTCACTCGCCCGCTCCTGCCGCATCGGTGATCACGACCACGCCCTCGAGCCCCGTCGCCGGGAGCGTCGGATCGCCCGCACGCAGACGCGCGATCGCGTCGCGCTTGCCCGCGCCGACCGCGAACACCACGTGCGCTCTCGCCGTCGCGAGGAACGAACGCGTGAGCGTGAGGCGACGTGGTGGAGGCTTCGGGGAGCTCTCGACGAGCATCACACGCGCGCTAGGCGAATCCCAGGAGAGCGCCGGCGCGTCACCCGAGCCGCGAGGGAACAACGACGCGACGTGACCGTCCTCGCCGAGCCCGAGCAACGTCACGTCGAGCGCGCCATGGAGCTCGTCGTCGATCGCCCGTTCCACGCGGGTGATCGCGCGACTCGGCGCGTCGAGCTCGTCGTCGTGCAGCAGCGCGACGTGACGCGGCAGCGCGACGAGCCGCTCGGCCTCGCCCGCGTTCGACTCGGAAGACGCACGCGGCACCACCCGCTCGTCGACCCACGTGAGCACGAGCTCGCGCGGAGCGAACGCAACCGAGTCCTCCGTCGAAGCGCGCTCGAAGAGTCGCGCGATCACCCGTAGCGCGCTGCCACCCGAGATCGCGAGGCGCGTACCGTGGCTCGCGAGCGCGGCGCGAAGACGCACCGTGGCCTCACGAACCGGATCGTCGGAGACCACGATCGTCGGCGCGCTCATGCGCACCCCGTCGTGACGATCGTCCGACGCAAGCTCGGGGTCACACGCCCTCCGACCAACTGCCTTCGCAGCCGGAGAAGAGCGCGTCGCTCTCGGTCGGGCCCCACGAGCCCGCGGGGTACTCGTGCATCGGCACCTCACCGCTCCGCCACGCGTTCGTGTACGCGTCCGCGAAACGCCAACACGCTTCGATCTCGTCGCTGCGGATGAAGAGCGTCGCGTCGCCGCGGAGCGCGTCGAGGAGCAGGCGCTCGTAGGCGGGCGCGGTCGTCTCACCGAACGCGTCGCGGTAGTCGAAGCGCAACGCGGCGGGCGCCATGTTCATCGCGCTTCCCGGGCGCTTCACGCCGAACGAGAGCGTGATCGCCTCGCGTGGCTGGAGGCTCAGCGTGAGCACGTTGGGGCGACGCTCGCACAATCGTCCTTCGCGCAACGCGCGTCGGTACTCGTCGTCGTCCATGCCGTCGGGCCGATTGAAGAGCTGCAACGGCGGCGTGCGGAACTGGACCTGCACCTCCGTGAAGCGCTTCGCGAGGCGTTTGCCGTGTCGCAGCAAGATCGGGACGCCGGCCCAGCGCCACGTGTCGATCTCCGCGCGGATCGCGACGAAGGTCTCGGTGTCGGAGTCGCGCGGCACCCCGTCCTCGTCGAGGTAACCGCGCACGCGTTCGCCTCGGAGCTCACCGGGCGCGTAGCGCGCGCGCACGCTCGACTCCGCGACCTCACGGCGCGTCGGCACCCGCAAGCTGCGCAGCAGCGCGACCTTCTGCGCGCGCACCGCTTCGGCGTCGAGCGACGAAGGCGGCTCCATCGCGACGAGCGCGAGCACCTGGAGCATGTGGTTCTGCACCATGTCGCGGAGCGCGCCCGTGGTGTCGTAGTAGCCGCCGCGGCCGCCCTCCATGCCGAGCTCCTCCGCGACCGTGATCTGCACGAGCTCGACGTGCTGTCGGTTCCACACCGGCTCGAAGATCGCGTTGTGGAAGCGGAAGCCGAGCAGGTTCTGCACGGTCTCCTTCCCGAGGTAGTGATCGATGCGGAAGATCTGGAACTCGCGCAGGTGCGCGTGCAGCTCCGCGTTCAGCTTCTGCGCGCTCACGAGGTCGTGCCCGAAGGGCTTCTCCACCACCACACGCCGCCACGCGGTGGCTTCGTCCTCGCGCTGCCTCGGCAAGAGGCCCGCTGCGCAGAGGCGCGCGACGGAGACCGCGAAGAGCTCGGGCTTGAGCGAGAGGTAGAAGAGACGACCCGTCGCATCTCCTCCGGGCAACGCATCGAGGCGTGCCTTCAGGCGCGCGAGATCGCCTTCGCGCTCGACGTCTGCCGCTTCGTAGCCGACGTGGGGTGCGAGCTTCTCGAACGCGTCCTTCAGCTCGGGAGGGATCACCTCGCGCAGCTCCTCTCGCCATGTCTCGTCGCTCTTCTCGCGGCGCGAGACGCCGATCACACGCAGGCCCTCCGGAGGCTGGCCTTTGTCGACGAGGCTCGCGAGCGCGGGGATCAGCTTGCGCGCGGTGAGGTCCCCGCTCGCGCCGAAGATGACGACCTGGGTCGGCGGCATGACGCGCAGGCTACACGGGCTCGCCCGCGAACGACGACCACGAACGCCGAGATCGACGACACGCGCATGACACGAACGAGCACGAACCGACGCGTACGAACCGACGCGTACGAACCGACGCGTACGAACCGACGCG
>CALJLK010000398.1 GCA_937982655.1 uncultured Sandaracinus sp. | reverse complement strand
GTTCACGTCACGACCACGTCGACGTCCACGCCCACGGGCGGAGCGCGACGGTGCGACTTCGTCTCGACGTCACGCGCGCGCCAGCAGGCCGCCCTCGAGGAAGTCCATCACGGCGTCGACGAGCGCGTCCTCGTCGCCTGGGACCTGGCCTCCGACCGCGTCGCGCAGGAGCTGCTGCAGGCCGCCGATCGCGATGCTCAGCATCAGCCGTCGATCGCCCGCGCGCACGAGCCCGAGCTGCTGACCCGTCTGCAGCGTCTCGTCCATGAAGGTCGAGAGCGCGCCGTAGAAACGCGCGAGCCGCTCGTCGAGCGCGGGGTCCACGCCGAACGCGGTGCCGAAGGTGATGGTGACGAGGTGCGGCTCCGCGAGCGCGAGGCCGACCACGCGGTGCAGATTCGCGCGGAGCTGCTCGCGCGGACGCGGCGCGCCGGGCGAGAGATCGATCGGCCGGATGCTGCCCGCCACGCGCGCGAAGAAGTCCGACACCAGCGCGCCGAACACGTCGAGCTTGTCGTCGAAGTACAGGTAGAAGGTCCCACGCGCGACCCCGCAACGCGCGACCACGTCGTCGACGGTGGCGGCCACGTAGCCCTTCTCCGCGAAGACGTCGCGAGCCGCGTCGAGCAGTTGGCGACGGCGGAGCTCACGGCGGGGCGAGGTCATGGCGGCGGTGGCGCGGGACATCAGGGCCAGACGGCAGCGCACGCTCGAGGAACGGCGCGAACGGAACGTTCTGTGGTAGCACGCGCGACCCACGCGAAACCACGGGGTTTTTCGGACACGGCCACACGCCCGAAACCAACGTGACGTTAGGTCATCCGATCGACGCGCATTGGGGGCCGAATCCTCGGACTTTGCGGTGACGTGACGTCACCTCGGACGATTTTTCTTGGGGGTCCGGCGGCTGACGGCCTACCAACTGACACTGACGTCAGCGTTGGGCCGGCCCGTGAGCGCTCGGAGCGAGTCCGAGCGGCCACGTTCGGTCCCGCGGCGTCGAGAGCCGAGGGGGCTTCATGGCAGACGGATCGCAGGCGAGCGCGGACAACGGCGAGAAGATCGGCGCGCTCCTCGACGAGGCGGTGATCGGCATCGACGTCGGCTCCACCACCGTGAAGGCGGTCGTGGTCGACCCGGCCACGAAGCAGATCGTGTGGAGCGACTACCAGCGCCACCACACCAAGCAGCCCGAGAAGGTCCTCGAGTTCCTCGTGCGCATCGGCGCCGCGCTCGAAGGCATGCCGCGCGAGAAGATCCGCGTCTTCGTGACCGGCAGCGGCTCGGGTCCGCTCGCGGGACCGCTGGGCGCGAAGTTCGTCCAAGAGGTCAACGCGGTCACGCTCGCAGTCGAACGACTGCACCCGAACGCGGGCTCCGTGGTCGAGCTCGGCGGTCAGGACGCGAAGATCATCATCTTCAAGGAGAACGAGAAGGGCGAGAAGACCGCCTCGTGCTCGATGAACGACAAGTGCGCGTCCGGCACCGGCGCCACGATCGACAAGTGCATGATCAAGGCGGGCATCGATCCCTACGCCGCCGCCAAGCTGCCCTTCGACGATTCGAAGCTCCACCACGTCGCGGCCAAGTGCGGCGTCTTCGCGGAGACCGACATCGTCAACCTCGTGAAGACCGGCATCCCCGCGCCCGAGATCATGTGCTCGCTCGCGGACGCGATCGTGATGCAGAACCTCTCGGTGCTCACGCGTGGCAACACGCTGCGGCACGAGGTGATCCTGCTCGGCGGTCCGAACACCTACCTCGAGTTCCTCAAGCAGTGCTGGCGCAAGCGTATCCCGGAGACCTGGGAGCAGCGCGGCTGGGACTACCCCAAGGACGTGCCGATCGAGGACCTCATCGTCACGCCGAAGAACAGCGACCTCTACGCCGCGTTCGGCGCCGTGATGTACGGCCTGCACGAGGACGCCGACGTCGGCCGCTACGGCGGCCTCGAGGGCCTCAAGAAGTACATCAACGAGGGCCGCAAGGAGCGCCTCGGCGAGAGCGCGGGACCGCCGCTGCTCACCGCCGAAGGCGAGCTCGACGCGTTCAAGGACGCGTACGGCATCCCGAAGTTCCAGCCCAAGCCGTTCGCGCCGGGCGAGCACGTGCGCGCGGTGGTCGGCCTCGACGGCGGCAGCACGTCCAGCAAGGCCGTGTTGCTCGGCGAGGACGGAACGATCCTCCGCAAGGCGTACACACTCAGCAAGGGCAACCCGATCCAGGACGCGAAGGATCTCCTCGCGGAGCTCAAGGACCAGGTGAACCGCGAGGGCGCCACGCTCGAGGTCATCGGCTTCGGCGCCACCGGTTACGCGGCCGACGTGCTCGAAGAGTGTGTGAAGGCCGACGTGAACGTCGTCGAGACGGTCGCGCACATGATGAGCGCGACGAGCCTCTTCGGCGACGTCGACGTCATCTGCGACATCGGCGGCCAGGACATCAAGGTCCTCTTCATGGAGAACGGCGACATCAAGTCGTTCAAGCTCTCCAATCAATGCAGCGCCGGCAACGGCATGTTGCTCCAGGCGATGGCCGATCAATTCGGCCTTCCCGTCACGAGCTACGCCGAGACCGCGTTCCAGGCCGAGCTCGCGCCGAAGTTCAGCTACGGCTGCGCGGTCTTCCTCGACACCGACCGCGTGAACTTCCAGAAGGAGGGCTTCAGCAAGGAGGAGCTGCTCGCCGGACTCGCGCAGGTGCTCCCGAAGAACGTCTGGCAGTACGTGGTCGGCGTGCCGCGCCTCGCCGCGCTCGGGCGAAAGTTCGTCCTCCAGGGCGGCACGCAGTACAACCTCGCGGCCGTCAAGGCGCAGGTCGATTACATCAAGCAGCGCGTGCCGGGGGCCGAGGTCTACGTCCACCCGCACACGGGAGAGGCCGGCGCGATCGGCGCGGCCATGGAGACGCTGCGCGTCGTGCAGCGCCGCGGCAGCTCGACCTTCATCGGCCTGGAGGCCGCCATCGCGCTCGAGTATTCGACGAAGAACGACGACGAAACCACGTGTCACTTCTGCGCGAACCATTGCTCGCGCACCTTCATCGACGCGGTGCGTCCGGACGGCTCGACCTCCCGCTACATCAGCGGCTTCTCGTGTGAGAAGGGCATGGTCGAGAGCCACGACGCGATGTTGGAGGTCGTCCGCAAGCGCAAGGCGATCATGAAGGAGTTCCCGAACCTCGTGGAGTACGAGGGGCGGACCGCCTTCCAGCCGCACCGCGGGATCGCGCCGATGCCGGAGGCGGGATCGCCGTTGAAGGAGCAGCTCCCGGAGCGCAACTTCTGGGGTCAGCTCACCTACCGCGAGCACGTGCGTGGCTTCGAGCGCTCGGGCGAAGAAGCGGCGCTGAAGCGCAAGAGCTACCGCCTCGCGATGCCGCGCGTGCTCAACATGTACTCGACGGGGCCGTTCTGGCGGACCTACTTCGAGGCGGCCGGGCTCGACAAGCGCAACGTGATCTTCAGCGGTCCCTCCGGCGAAGAGATGTTCGCCGCGGGCGGCAAGTACGGCTCGGTCGACCCCTGCTACCCCGCGAAGGTCGTGCAGGCGCACATCCACGAGCTGCTCTTCGAGGTGCACCCGAACAAGCCGATCGACGCGATCTTCTTCCCGATCCTCACCCACGTCCCATCGTTCATGGAGGAGCTCGCGGACACCGCGACGTGCCCGATCGTGGCCGGCACCCCGGACGTGATCAAAGCGGCCTTCACGAAGGAGCGCGACTTCTTCAAAGACCGCGGCATCGAGTACCTCGACCCGGTCTTCTCCTTCGCGGAGCCGGTCCGCATGAAGGAGCTGCTCTTCCAGGCGTTCGGCGAGCGCCTCGGGCTCACGCGCGACGAGAGCGACTTCGCGGCCGACCAGGGCTTTTCGATCCTGAAGAGCTGGGACGAGGACATCCAGGAGAAGGGCAAGGCGATCCTCGAGCAGGTCGAGATGGACGACCAGGTCGCGATCCTCGTGATCGGCCGCCCCTACCACCTCGATCCGGGCCTGCACCACGGCATCCCGGACGAGTTCCAGGTGCTCGGTTACCCGATCCTCTCGATGCGCTCGATCCCGAAGGACAAGGAGTGGCTCGAGCGTTTCTACGCCGAGGACGACAACCCGCTCTCGGTGATGGACGTGTGGCCGGAGAACTACTCCGCGAACAGCGCCGCGAAGGTCTGGGCGGCGAAGTTCGCCGCACGGCACCCGAACGTGGTGCTGCTCGATCTCTCGAGCTTCAAGTGCGGCCACGACGCGCCGACCTACGGCATCATCGACCGCATCGTCGAGCGCTCCGCGGTGCCGCACTCGACGCTGCACGACCTCGACGCGAACCGCCCGGGCGGCTCGATCAAGATCCGCGTCAAGACCTACGCGCACTCGCTCAAGCTCTACCGAGAGCGGCTCGAGGACGTGTCGAAGAAGAAGAACGAGCTGGCGCGGCGCCTCGACGAGAAGCGCCTCCAGCTCCTCGAGATGAAGCGTGAGCAGCTCGCCGCGCGGAAGGTGAACGACCCCGCGGTCGAGGCGCAGATCACCGCCATCCGCGAGAAGCTCGCCGCCTACCAGCCGGCCCCGCTGCCGGTCGAGGCTCCGAAGGGCCTCGTGCAGCTCCGCAAGAAGCCGACGAGCGCGACCGTTTGAGTCGTGTAGCCACCGTTTCGAGTCGACATCTCAACTGACAATCATCAATCAACAACGTCCGAAGCGAGCCTCCGCAAGCCGCCCTACTGGACGGCGCGCAGCGAGCGGAGCGAGCGAAGGCTCGCGGGAGGGGGCCCCATCGGGGCTTCACGCCCCGTGGGGGGAGGGGCTGGCGACAGCCCCTCCAGGAAGCAGAGGGGAGAACGTCATGGGTGAACCGAAGAACATCGACGGCCTGACCGAGCTCGACATCGAAGCCGAGCTCGCACGGTTCGAAGCCGAAGAGCGTGCGAAGCTCGGCCTGGAGACGGCGCCGAAGGAGCACTGGGTCGACGAGATGACGACCCCGAACTTCACCGCGTCGCAGCGCAAGAAGACCACGCTGCTCGTCGGTGGCCTGACGCTCGCGCAGGACTTCCTGATCGAAGGCGCGCTCAAGGGCATCGGCTACGAGGTCCGCGCGCTGACCGAAGCGGACGAGACCGCGCTCCGCTTCGGCAAGGAGTACGGCAACCGCGGCCAGTGCAACCCGACGTACTTCACGGTCGGAAACCTCGTCAAAGAGCTCTGCCGGCTCCGCGATCAAGAGGGACTGACGAGCGAAGAGGTCGTCGAGCGCTACGCCTTCCTCACCGCGGGCGCGTGCGGCCCCTGCCGCTTCGGCATGTACGTCACCGAGTACCGCAAGGCGCTCCGCGACGCGGGCTTCGACGGCTTCCGCGTCCTGCTCTTCCAGCAGACGGGCGGCTTCAAGCAGGCGACCGGCGAAGAGCTCGGCCTCGTCCTCAACCCGAACTTCTTCATCACCGTCGGCAAGGCGATCTTCACCGGCGACGTCATCAACCTGATGGGCTACCGCCTCCGCCCGTACGAGGTCGAGCCGGGCTCGGTCGACGCGGCGATCGAGGCGGTGAAGAAGGACGTCTACGAGTCGCTGCAGAACGGCAAGAGCGTCTACGCTGCCCTCTGGCGCGGCCGCAAGCGCCTCGAGGCGGTGAAGATCGACCGCATGAAGGCCAAGCCCAAGGTCGCGGTCATCGGCGAGTTCTGGGCGATGACCACCGAAGGCGACGGCAACTACCACCTCCAGCGTTTCCTCGAGCAGGAAGGCGCGGAGGTCGGCATCCAGGTGCTCGCGGCGACTCTCCTCTACAACCTCTGGGAGTTCCGCCACGACACCACCGCGCGCCTCGAGCTGCGCGGCGCCGATCAATCGAAGTTCGGCCTCGCGGGCAGCGACGCCGGCCTGACCCTCGGCGGCCTCTACTTCGCCGAGCTCGCGCTCCGGATGTGGTGGCAGAGCTACGCCAAGATCCTCGGGCTCACCGGCTTCGTCCTCCCCGACATGGACGAGGTCGCGCGCGCGGGTCACAGCCACTACAACGTCGAGCTCCGCGGCGGCGAGGGTCACCTCGAGGTCGCCAAGCTCATCCTCAACGTCGTCAAGCAGAAGGCCCACATGACGGTCAGCGTCAAGCCCTTCGGCTGCATGCCCAGCAGCGGCGTGAGTGACGGCGTTCAGTCCGTGATCACCGAGCTCTACCCGGAGGCGATCTTCTGCCCCGTGGAGACGAGCGGCGACGGCGCGGTCAACTTCTACTCGCGCGTCCAGATGTATCTCTTCAAGGCCCGCCAGCGCGCCCGCGAAGAGTTCGACAAGACGCTCGCGGACGAGGGCGTGACCGAGGCCCAGCTCCGCGCCTTCCTCGAGTCGCCCGCGGGCAAGCGCTTCGCGAGCAACCTCCGCGTTCCCCCGCACGTCTCGGCCGGCACCACCACCGACCTCATCCGCGAGATCGCCCCCTACGCCAAGGCGAACGGCGCCCTCGGCCGCGCGAAGGTGCGGGCCACCGTGACGGCGAAGAGCGCGAAGAAGTGGGTCGAGAAGGACGGCAAGCGCTGGCTCACCTTCGGCAGGGAGATGAGCCCCTACCTCCCCGCGATCGCGCGCTTCGTGGGCAAGGAGCTCGCCGAGCAGGTCGAGCAGAAGGCGCCCTCGGTGACCAAGGCCTGGACCCGCGTCTTCGACCGCGCGACCAAGCTCAGCGCGGAAGAAGAAGCCCAGGTCCGCGCGGCCGAGATCGCGGCGGCGACGGCGCCGATCCCGACCGAGAAGAAGAAGCCGCAGGGGCTTCCGGTCGTGGCCTGAGCACGATCGACTGAGCTCGGCATCGTGAACGAACGAAGCGGGGACCCGAGTGGGTCCCCGTTTTCGTTCCGGCGCCGAGCTCGGGCCGCCCTCGTCGCCTTCGCGCAGCCGCGCGCGCGGGGCGGCTCACGCGATGCGCTCGACCCAATACGTCTGTTTGTGGCCACGCGCGGTCAGCTGCGTCGCGAGCGCATCGGCTCCGCAGCGATGCGAGAAGCGCTCCACCTCGAAGACGTTGCCGTTGTCGTCGACGCGCCGAACGACCCACATGCAGGGATCGTCGTGCGTTCGGTCGGGGAGGAACGGCGACCAGTCGCGCCCGCCGAGGTGATGAGCGAGGTGTGAGCGTTCGGTGTCGGAGGCGTAGACCTCGACTCCGCGCTCCCCCGGTGAGCCGATCGCGACAGGCTCCTCGCCACGCCCGTGCTCCCGCATGAGCAGCAGCACTGCGCGGAGACCGCAGTCGAAGCTCACCTCCCACACGTCCATCTCGCCCAGACCGTTCGAGTCCTCACCGGGAAACGTCGGCGGACCGAAGCGCGCTTGGACCTCCGCCTCGGTCGCGAAGAATGCGGTGAGCGGTCGCCGCTGCCATGAACCGGTCTCCGTCATGCCGTAGGTTGGTTTGGGGTCGCTCGAGTCCGCGAGACAGAAAGCACGCAAGCAAGACGCGCCGGCACGTCGTTCTCGACGTCCATCCCCTGAGCTTCGATCGCGAGCTCCATCCCTTCTCGGCGGCGTCGTTCGATGGTCCCGACGGCGCCGAGAGAGCCGCGCCCGTCCCTCACCCCAACTTCCCCGCCTCCATCACCAACACCCGATCCACCCGCCCGTCCTCCGCCAACCGCGGATCGTGCGTCGTCGCGAGCACCGCGCGGCCGCGGGACTTCTCTTCGGCGAGGAGCTCGAGGATGCGGGTGGCGTTGTCGGCGTCGACGTGGGCGGTGGGCTCATCGAGGAGGAGGACTTCGGGCTCGAGGACGAGGGCGCGGGCGAGGGCGCCGCGTTGGCGTTCTCCGCCGCTGAGCTTCTCGACGCCGGCCTGGCGCTTGGGGGCGAGGCCGAAGCGTTCGAGGAGGGCGTCGGCGCGGGCGGCGTCTTCTTTCGTGGGGCCGCCGAGGGGGGCGAAGGGGAGGAGGACGTTCTCGCGGAGGCTCATGCCGCGGACGAGCTGGAGCTCTTGGAAGACGAAGCCGACGTGGCGGCGGCGCCACTGGGTGCGGTGGTGGTCGCGGAGGTGGACGAGGCTCTTGCCCGCGACGCGGACGTCGCCCTTGGTGGGCGCGACGAGGCCGCCGAGGAGGCCGAGGAGCGTGGTCTTGCCGCTGCCGCTGGTGCCGCGGAGGACGACGAGCTCGCCGCGCGCGATGGAGAGGGTGACGCCGTCGACGGCGAGGACCTTCGAGTCGCCGTCGAAGTAGCGTTTGGTCACGTCGGTGGCGCCGAGGGCTTCGGTGCCGGTGCTCGGTGCGGTGCCGGTGCTCGGTGCGTCGGTGCTCGGCGCGTCGGCGCTCGTCGAACCCTGGCTCGCCGAATCGGTGCTCATCGAATGGCCTCGTCGACGTCGAGGGTCGCGGCGCGCCAGGCGGGGACGACGCTGACGCCGACGAAGGGGAGCACGACGAGGCCGACCAGGGTCCAGGCCTGCGCGGCGTCGACGTGGGGCACGAGCTCGAGCTCGGGACGGAGCGCGCTCCAGCCGAAGAGCGCTTCGCGGAGGCCCGGCGCGCCGAGGAAGAAGACGTAGGCGTAGGCGAGCAGGACGCCGATCCACGCGCCGCCGATCGCGACGACCGCGCTCTCCCAGAGGCGCGCCGCGATGACGTCGCGGGTCTCCCAGCCGATCGCCTTCAGCACGCCGATCTCGCGGCGCTCCGCGTCGCCGAGGCCGGAGAGGCGATCCCACGCGAGGAGGAGCAGACCCGCGAGGCAGGGGAGGAAGAGCGCGGCGAGGAGGCCGCTTCGTCCGTCGAAGGTGAGCTCGTAGGTGCGCACGAGCGCGCCGCGATCGATGACACGCGCTTCGGGAAGGACACGCCGGATCTGCGCGGCGATCACGGGCGCTTCTTCGGCGCGGGAGAGGCGCACCGCGACGTCGGTGACGTAGCCTTCGGGGAGCGCGAGCAGACGTCGCACGGTCGCGGGATCGGCGAGGATCACGTCCGCGGTCTGCAGCGCGGAGGCGTCGTGGAAGATCGCTGCGACCTCGAGCACCGCGAGCTCACCGCGCGCGTCGGGGATGGCGAGTCGATCGCCCGCGTGGACGGCGAACGCGTTGGCGAGCGCGGGTCCGATCACGACGCGAGGGACTGCGCGCGACGACGGGTTGGACGATGCGTCCACGTCCGTATCGGAGACCGCGTCGGTGTCGGTGACCGTGTCCGTGTCCGTGTCCGTGTCCGTGTCCGTGTCCGTGACCGCGTCCGTCTCGGGCTCGGTCTCGGGCTCGGTCTCGGGCTCGGTCTCGGGCTCGGTCTCGGTCTCGGTCTCGGGCTCGGTCTCGGTCTCCGTCTCCGTCTCGGTCTCGGTCTCCGTCTCCGTCTCCGTCTCCGTCTCCGTCTCCGTC
>CALJLK010000397.1 GCA_937982655.1 uncultured Sandaracinus sp. | reverse complement strand
GAATCGCGCGCAAACGAGGGTTCGAAGGGGCGAAGCCCCTCGCCGCCGGAGGCCCGAAGGAGACCGACCGGAGCGAAGCGAAGGGAGGCCTCCGAGGAGGGAGGGGGCCCGCAGCCCGGCGACGCGCTCTCGTCCGCGCTGCGCGGCCTGGGCACGCCGTCTCGCGCCATCCCCTCACGCTCGACGATGCTTCGGCATCGCCTCGGTTCGTGGACGCGCGAGCCGACGCACCCAGTCCACGCATCATCGAACGCAGCACGTCGCCGGGCCGCTTGGGGAGATCACTCCCCAGAAGTCGGCGCCAGCCGACCAGCAAAGCGTGCTATCGAGGCGGGGCGACCCCGGTCGCACGGAGGAAGTCGATGAAGAGACCTGCGTTGGCCATCACGGCCGCCGTCGCCGCCGCGAGCCTCGCGCTCGCGCAGGCACCGACCACACCGACCGCAACGCCCGCGACGAGCTCCCCGCTCACGAGCCTGCCCATCGAGCGCCACGTGCTCGACAACGGCCTGCGCGTCGTCCTGAGCCCCGACCGCACCGTCCCCACGATCGCGATCGCGCTCTACTACGACGTCGGCTCGCGCAACGAGGTTCGCGGCCGCTCCGGCTTCGCGCACCTCTTCGAGCACATGATGTTCCAGGGCTCCGCGAACGTCGCCAAGGGCGAGCACTTCCAGCTCGTGATGAACCGCGGCGGCTCGCTCAACGGCACCACCAGCCACGACCGCACGAACTACTTCGAGACGCTCCCCTCGAACGAGCTCGCGCTCGGGCTCTGGCTCGAAGCCGATCGCATGCGCTCGCTCGCGGTCACGGCGGAGAACTTCGAGAACCAGCGCCAGGTCGTGAAGGAAGAGCGTCGTCAGAGCTACGACAACCAGCCCTACGCGCTCAGTCATCTTCGAATCAACGAGCTCGCCTACGGCGATTATTGGCCGTACGCGCACTCGACGATCGGCGACATGCAGGATCTCGACAACGCGCCCCTCGAAGCCGTGCAGCAGTTCTTCGATCAGTACTACCGCCCGAACAACGCGGTGCTCAGCATCGCGGGCGACTTCGAGCCGAGCGAAGCGCTCGCCCTCGTGCGCGAGCATTTCGGCGCCATCGGCCGCGGCGAGGTCCCGCCCTACGCGCCGCCCGAGCTCGCGCCGCAGACGGCGGAGCGCCGCGAGACCATGACCGATCCGCACGCGGAGCTGCCCGCGTTCCACGTCGCGTGGCACATCCCGCCCAACCGCGCGCAGGACCACTACGCGCTCGAGCTGCTCGGGCTCGTGCTCGGCGACGGTCAGTCGTCGCGCCTCTACCAGAAGCTCGTGAAGGAACGCGAGATCTGTCAGCAGATCTACGTCGGAACCGACGACCGTCGCGGGCCCGATCTCTTCGGGGTCTTCGGCATCCTCGCGAGCGGGCATCAGCCGGCCGAAGCGCAGACCGTGATCTTCGACGAGGTGAGCAGCGTCGCCGAGCGCGGCATCACGGAGCGCGAGCTGCAGAAGGCACACAACCGCGTGCGCTCGTACTTCGTGTTCGGCCTTCAATCGAACATGAGCCGCGCGCGCCAGCTCGCGGAATACGAGATGTATTACGGCGACGCGGCGCTCGTGCGCACCGAGCTCGACCGCTACCTCGCGGTCACGCGCGAGGACGTGCAGCGCGTGGCGCAGCAGTACTTCGACGCGACGAACCGCACCGTGCTCGACGTGCTCCCCGCCGCGGGCGAAGCCGAGGGTGGCGGAGGTGAAGGCGCGTTCCACCGCTCGCCGAGCGTTCACGTCCCCAGCTTTCCGGTCCCGAGCTTCCGCGCCGAGGTGAGCCGATGAAGGTCCAGCGCATCCTCTTGCTCGCGGCGCTCTCGGGCGTCGCCTCCGTCGTCGCGTGCACGACTGCCACGACACCTCCCGTCGAGACCCCGCCGGCCACGACGCCCCCGGTCGACGAGACGCCGGTCGAGCCGGTGGTCGAGCGGCAGCCGCCGCCGGAGTCGGGCCCCGCGCGCGACGTGGGGTTCCCGCCGATCGTGCGCACCACCCTCGCGAACGGCCTCGAGCTGAACACCGTCACCGCCGACCAGCTCCCGGTCGTGCACCTGCGGCTCGTGGTGCGCAGCGGCGGCGAGACCGATCCGGCGAACCTGCCCGGCCTCTCGAGCGCGGTCGCGGACATGCTCCAAGAGGGCACCAAGCGTCGCAGCAGCGCGCAGCTCGCGGAGGCGATCGAGTTCCTCGGCGCCGACATCTCGACCGGCGCCGACGAAGAGAACGTGCACCTCGTCTTCCGCGCGCTCTCCGATCAGCTCGATCAGGCGATGGAGCTGCTCGCCGAGGTCGCGACCCAGCCCGCGTTCGCACAGGCCGAGCTCGACAAGCTCAAGCGCCGCGAGCTCGATCGGCTCGCGCTGCAGACCAAGCAGCCGAACTTCCTGGGCCGTCGCGCGCTCTTCGCGCGGCTCTACGGCAACCACCCGTACGGTCGCGTCGACACCACGCCGGAGGCGCTGCGCGCGATGAAGCGCACGGACCTCCAGCGCTGGCATCGCACGCACTTCGTGCCCGCGAACGCGTTCGTGGTCGCGGTCGGCGCGGTGACGCCCGAGCGCGTGCAGGCCGCCGCCGAGCGCGCGTTCGGACGCTGGCGTGGTCGCGCGCCCGCGACGACCGAGCTGCCCGCGCTCCCGACGCGTCAGGCGCGCGAGGTCGTGCTCGTCGATCGTCCGGGCGCGGTACAGAGCGTGATCTTCCTCGGCAACTCGGCGATCGCCCGCGGCGACGCGGACTGGGTGCCGCTGATGGTCGCCAACCAAGTCCTCGGTGGCTCCGCGGCGTCGCGCCTCTTCATGGATCTGCGCGAGCGTCGGAGCCTCACGTACGGCGCGTACAGCCAGGTCGGTGAGCGCGTGGGTGTTTCGCCCTTCGTCGCGTGGGCGGCCGTGCGTACCGAGGTCACGAGCGAGGCGATGAACGCGTTCTTCGAGAACCTCGGCGCGATCGTGACGGTGCCCCCGTCCGCGATCGAGATCGAGAACTCGCAGCGCTACCTGAGCGATTCGTTCCCCCTCGAGATCGACACCCCGGCGAAGGTCGCGGGGCTCGTCGCGGACCTCCGAATCTTCGGCCTGCCCGACGACTACTGGGACGCCTACCGCAGCAGCATCCGCCAGGTCGACGCCGACGAGGCGCTCGCGGCCGCGCGCCGGCACGTGCGCCCGAGCGAGATGCTGGTGGTGGTCGTCGGAGACGCGGCACAGATCGCGGAGTCGCTCCGCGTGTGGGGCCCCGTGATCGTCACGGACGAAGAAGGCAACGAGAAGCAGCGGCTCGAACGGCGCGAGCGCGCCGGCGGCGGAACCGGCCGCGGAACAAGCGAGCGGCGACGAAGCGTCCTGAGCGCGCGCTCGAACGGGAGCCGAAGATCCTCCCCGCGAGGTGCTCGGCTGCCGGACGAGTGGGCTCGGAACGAACGCTGGAACACACGGAAAGCGAGAGACGCCAACATGTGCGGGATCGTGGGTTACGTCGGGAGCGCGAGCAGCGCGCCCATCCTCATCGACGGGCTTCGACGGCTGGAGTACCGCGGCTACGACTCGGCCGGCCTCGCCGTGCACGGCAGCCGCGCGATCGAGGTGCGGCGCGCGGTGGGCAAGCTGCGCAACCTCGAGGCGGCGCTCGCCGAGCGACCGCTCGAAGGCCACGTCGGCATCGGACACACGCGCTGGGCCACCCACGGGCGCCCGTCCGAGGTGAACGCGCACCCGCACGTCGCGGGGCCCATCGCGGTCGTGCACAACGGCATCATCGAGAACCACCTCGAGCTGCGCCGTCGCCTGGTCGCCGCGGGCTGCACGATCGCGAGCGACACCGACACCGAGCTCGTCGCGCACCTCGTCCACCTCGAGGTCGAGCGCGGCAAGGATCTCGAGTCCGCCGTGCGTTCGGCGCTCGGCGAGATCCGCGGCGCGTACGCGATCGCAGTGCTCTCCTCGCGCGAGCCGGAGCGCATCGTGGTCGCGAAGGCGTCTTCGCCGCTCGTGGTCGGGCTCGGTGACGGCGAGAACTTCTGCGCGAGCGACATCCCCGCGCTGCTCCCGTACACCAAGCGCATGCTCTTCCTCGAGGACGGCGAGATGGCCGTCATCGAAGCGGGCGCGGTCCAGGTCACGACGATCGCGGGCAAGCCGGTCGAGCGTGCGCCGCGCGTGATCGACTGGTCACCCGTGATGGCCGAGAAGGCCGGCTTCAAGCACTTCATGCTCAAGGAGATCTTCGAGCAGCCGCGCGCGCTCGAGGACACGCTGCGCGGCCGGCTCGATCGCGAGAACGGCGACATCCACGGGCACGAGATCGGGCTCTCGGACGCCGACGCGCGCGCGATCGATCGCGTGGTGCTGCTCGCCTGCGGCACCTCGCATCACGCGGCGCTCGCGGGGCGCTACTTCATCGAGGCGCTCGCGAAGGTGTCGACCTCGGTGGAGATCGCGAGCGAGTTCCGCGGCCGCGACGCGGTGATTCGTCCGGGCGATCTGGTGATCGCGGTGAGCCAATCGGGCGAGACCCTCGACACGCTCATCGCCGCGAAAGAAGCGAAGGCGAAGGGCGCGAAGGTGCTCAGCATCGTCAACGTGATCGACAGCGCGATCCCGCGCATGAGCGACGCGACCTTCTACACGCACGCGGGCCCCGAGATCGGCGTGGCGTCGACGAAGTGTTTCAGCACGCAGGTCGCGAACCTCCTGATGTTCAGCATCTGGCTCGGACGTCGCCGCGACACGCTCTCTCCCGCGCGCGCGGCCGAGCTCGTGGAGGGCCTCGCGCGGCTGCCGCAGACGATGAAGGACGTGCTCTCGGGCACCCGGCAGCTCGTCGCGAACCTCGCGCGCCGCTACGTCGACGCGCGCGACGTGCTCTTCCTCGGACGCGGCCTCTCGTTCCCGATCGCCCTCGAAGGCGCGCTCAAGCTGAAGGAGATCAGCTACGTGCACGCGGAGGGCTACGCGGCGGGCGAGATGAAGCACGGCCCGATCGCGCTCATCGACAACCGCGTGCCGGTCTTCGTGCTCTTGCCGAAGGACTCGCACCACGAGCGCAGCCTCTCGAACCTCCAAGAGGCGAAGGCGCGCGAGGCGATCGTGATCGGCATCGCGACCGAAGGCGACGAGCAAGCGCGCACCGTGAGCGACGACTTGGTCGAGGTCCCCGAGATCGCGGAGGAGCTCACGCCCTTCCTCACCGTGCTGCCGCTACAGCTCTACGCGTACTACGTGGCCGACTTCAAAGGCACGGACGTCGACCAGCCTCGCAATCTCGCCAAGACCGTCACGGTGGAGTGAGCGGCGCGCGGATGCTCGAAGGCCAGCGCATCGGCGTCGTGGTGCCCGCGTACCACGAAGAGCGGCTGATCGGCCGCACGCTGCGAGGGATCCCCGCGTTCGTCGATCACGTGATCGTGGTCGACGACGCGAGCGGGGACGAGACCTCGCGCGCGGCGCTCGCGGTCGGGGATCCGCGCGTGGAGGTCGTGCGCCACGACCGGAACCGTGGGGTCGGCGCGGCCATCGCGACCGGCTACGCGCGCGCCTTCGAGCGTGGGGTCGACGTCGCGGTGGTGATGGCCGGCGATGCACAGATGGATCCGGACGATCTTCCGCGTTTGATCGCGCCGGTGGTCGCGGGGCGCGCCGGCTACGCCAAGGGCAACCGGCTCGCATGGCCCGAAGCGCGCGCGCGCATGCCGCTCACGCGCTGGCTCGGAAACGTCGTGCTCAGCGCGCTCACGCGCCTGGCGACGGGCGCGAAGATCGAAGACTCTCAGTGCGGCTACACCGCGCTCTCCGCCGACGCGGCGCGCCGGCTCCCGCTCGATCAGCTCTGGCCGCGCTACGGCTATCCGAACGATCTGTTGGGGCACCTCGTGCAGCAAGGCGTCGACGTCGTCGACGTGCCGGTGCGCCCGATCTACGCGGACGAACGCAGCGGCGTGGGCTGGCGTCACGCGCTCTTCGTGGTGCCGAGCGTGCTCCTGCGCGTCTGGCTGAGGCGCGCGGTCGCGACGCCGCGTGCGCTCCCGACGCCGCGAAGCTGAGCCCCGACGATGCGCGTCGCGGTGCTCACCACCGGGTATCCACGCTGGCCGGGGGACGTCGCGGGCTGCTTCGTCGAAGGCTTCGTCGACGTGCTGCGCGCGCGCGGACACGACGTCACGGTCTTCGCGCCCGAGTCGTACGAGCGATACGCGCACGCACCGCACGCTTCGCACGCTTCGCACGCTTCGCACGCATCGCACGCATCGCACGCATCGCACGCACCGCACGCTTCGCACGCACCGCACGCTTCGCACGCTTCGCACGCACCGCACGCTTCGTACGAACCGCACGCTTCGTACGAACCGCACGCTTCGTACGAACCGCACGTCTGCCGCATCGCCTACGTCCGACCGCGCTCGCTCGCGCGCACCTTCTACGGCGCGGGTGTCCCCGACAACGTGCGCGACCCACGCGCGTGGCCCGGCCTGCTCACCTACCCGCTCGCGCTGCGACACGCCGCGCGTGGTCGTTGGGACGCCGTGGTCGCGCACTTCGGGATCCCGTGCGGGCTCGTGGCGGCGACGCTCGACACGCCACGCGTGCTCACGGTCTGGCACTCCGCGGACGTCGCACTCGCGGCTCGGCTCCCGATGCCCGTCCTGGCTCCGCTGCTCGCGACGGGCACCCATTGGTTCGTGCGTGACGAGCACCGACGCTCGCTCGATCCGCTTCGCTCGCTCGATCCACGCCGGGTACGGGTGTCGCCGATGGGTGTGCACGCACCGCGCGCGATCTCGCGCGAAGAGGCACGCGCGCGGCTCGGGCTCGACGCGCGACCCGTCGTGCTCTTCCTCGGTCGCCTCGTGCGAATCAAGGGAGCCGACCTGCTCGCGCGCGCCCTCGCGTCACGCGAGGACGTGCAACTCGTGATCGCGGGCGACGGTCCGGAACGAGCGCGGCTCGAGCGGCTCGCCCCGCGTGCACGTTTCCTCGGTCACGTGCGCGACGCCGGCAAGGACGCGACGCTCGCGGCCGCCGACGTGGTCGTGTTGCCGTCGCGACGGAGCTCCGGTCGAACGGAGGGTGCGCCCTTGGTCGCGCTCGAGGCCGCGCTCGCAGGGCGACCTCGCGCCACGAGCCGCTCGATCGGGATCGCGGAGGACCAGGCGTGGGTGTTCGACGACGAGGACGTCGTGGGGCTCGGGCGCGCGATCGACGACGCGCTCGAAGAAGGCGTCGGGGCCACGCGAGTGGAGCGTGCGCGAGCCTGCGCGTCGACGCTCACGTGGGAGGCGCTCGGCCCGCTCGTGGAGTCGACGGTGCTCGGTGCAGGTCGATAGCAGACGGCCCGAGACGGAGACGGTGTCCGAGACGGAGACGGTGTCCGAGACGGAGCGCTCTCGAGCGCGAGCCGTTCAGGGCGTGACGCGGCGGGTGCGCGCGGGCGGCGTGAAGGAGAAGCGGTCCTCCGGCACGTCGCGGTTGAAGCGCTGATCGCTGAAGTCGAAGCGGTTGCGGTTGCCGGCCGAGTCGAGGATCAGCACGCGCTGGATCACGCCCGCGCGGCGCTCGCCTTCACCGACGATGCGCACGAAGAAGAGCACGCGGTCGTAATGAGGCGTCGGCCGACGCGGGCGAAGCTCGAGCACGTAGCCACCTTCGAAACCTTGGCGCGCAGCGTCGACGAGGCGAAGCCGGAAGTCGCGGTCGAGACGGCCCGTGCCCGTGAGGAAGCTGAACGCGAGCGGAAGCTGGTCCTCGCTCATCGCGCGATCGATGAGCTGGCCTTCGGTCTCGCCTTCGTCGGGCGGCTGATACACGAGCAGTCGACGCCCGTCGCTCACGAACACCTGCCCGTTCGGCGCGGCGTAGTCCCAACGCATCTTGCCGGGCTTCTTGAACACCACCCGACCGCGCGCGGTCTCGGTGCGATCGTAGACCTTGGTGTACTGCGTCTGCTCGAACGCGGCGTCCATGGTCGTCGTCTGATCGTAGAAGGACTGCACGAGCGCCGCGACCGCGCGTGCGTCGAGACGCGCGCTCGGCGCTTGGGCGGAGAGCGCCGCGCTGATCGAGGAGCTCACGAGCACACACACGAGCAGCACGTCGAGACGAAGTCCACGCATGGCGCGAGGAACGAGCGAGGGCGGTCCGCTATTCACGAGGCGCTCATGTCACGTTCGCGCGGCCCGCGCACCGCGCCGGCGTCGAGGCGTGACCGGGCACGACAGGCACGAACGTGATGGCCGCGAGACGATGCTCGAACGCGACGGGCACGCGAACGCGACGGGCGCGAACGCGACGGGCACGCGAACGCGACGGGCACGCGAACGCGACGGGCGCGAACGCGACGGGCGCGAACGCGACGGGCACGAACGCGACGGGCACGAACGCGACGGGCACGAACGCGACGAGCCCGAACATCACGAGAAAACCTTCGACGTCGGAATGTCACGAAAGGTGGACGTGTTGCTTCGTTCGTCACGTTTCCCGTATCGTGTTCGAGTCCTTCCGGTCCTCGACCGAAGCGTCGAGACACCGCGAGGTGACCGGCATGCTGATCGAGATGGCGACGTAGGTCGCTCAGGAGGTGCGCAGATGGCCCGTTCCCGTCGTTCTTCCGACCCGGAGATCCAAATCGCTCGTCTCGCGCAGAAGCACGCCGAGTTGGACGCCCGAGTCACCGAGCTATCGGGCAGGACGTATCTGACCCCGTCGGAGCAGATGGAGGCGCAGCGCCTCAAGAAGGAAAAGCTCGCGCTCAAGGAGCAGCTCGACGGAGCGTCGCGGAGCTGAGCGTCGCGGAGCTGAGCGTCGCGGAGCTGAGCGTCGCGGAGCGGAGCTCCACGTCGAGACGAAGATGGAGGCCGGCCGTGTGTCGGCCTCTTCGTTTTCCGTCGCGGACGTCGCCGGTCACGATCATGACCAATACCACCACGACCACGACGAACCGCGCTGGGTTCGAGTGATGCTTTCGACGCGCGGCGCGATGGATTCGCGGAGTCACTCTGCTCGCGGGCGTCCACTTCGCCTCGAACGATTCGGTTCGATGGTTCGGTCGCCCGACTGCGACGCTCACGTACGTCGTGTCGTCTGCGCGTGGGCGCTACTCGTCGGCGGAGCGTGCGACGTGGGTGCGCGTCGTCGGCACCAGCGACTCGAGCGTGGTCTGCAACGTGCGGCGCTGCTCGTCGCGCAACCCCGCGCCCGTCTCGCCCGCCGCTTCGTTCGCGAGCGACAAGTAGTGCAGCGCGTCCTGCCGACGGTTGAGCCGCTCGGCGGTCATGCCACGCAGGTAATAGAAGCGAGCTCGGCGTGGGGCGTCGAGCGCCGCGACGTCGGGCTCGAGCGCCGCGAGCCAGACCTCCGCGTCCTCGTAGCGTGCGGCATCGTAGGCCGCCTCGGACCGCTGGAGGTCGTCACGGAGCTGCGCGCAGCCGACGTAACCCAGAGCCAAGGAGGCCAAAGCGAGACGTGTCAGGACCCCGACGGACATCGCGAAGGAGCGTAATGGAATCCAATGGCGTCACGTGAGGTTTCTTCGTGCGACTCAACGCTCGAGACCCGCATCGAGGAGCAACGGCCACTGACGTGAGAATCGGCCTGCGAGATCGAACGACCAGAAATCGACCTACCAAGACCCGAAGCGAGTCGTTCGAGCGAAGCGGACGCAGTCCGCGAAGCTGAACGATTCCGAACCCCTGACGGAACACGGGGCGGACCACGGGGGCGGACCACGAAGCGAGTGGCCCAAAGGAGTGAGGCCGCCCCCTTTGGGAGCGGCCTCACGAAAGCGCTAGGATGACGAAGTCGGCCGCACACCGACACGTCGCGAAGATCAAGGAAGCGAAGAGCGAAGAGAAGTCAGGCGAAGCGTTAGAGCCTCAAGCCAAGCCACGAAGGAGTCTCCGGTCCCAACCGCCAAGAAGAGCCCGGAGCCAATCAAGCGACACTTCGTCTCCCAGAGCAACGACGGTGCCAAACTGGCAAACGTCCGCTCACGAGGGGTCCCGATCACGGGATCATTGAGCAAATCGGGGACACCGGGCGTCCTCTGCCCGAGAGGGGGTCCCTGGGCATGTTCCGACCATGACATTCTTGTCAGGGGATGGCGGGCGCGTCAGCCACCTCTTGGCGCACAGCTCGGCTCGCGCCCCGTGCCTCGCCCTCGCGTGCGTCGCGCAACCACGCCGTGCACCCCACGCACGAGCCACAGGCGGGCACTGCTCGACGAGCCGTGGGCATCACGACCCATCGGCACCACGCCCTCGCCGTGGGCATCAGGAACCCATCGGCACGACTTCCGAGCTGCGCCACGCCCACGTCCGAGTCGTGGACCCACGAACCCATCGGCACCACGCACGAGCCGTGGACCCACGTACGAGCCGGCTTGTGAGCATTACGCCCGAGCCACGAGGCACGACTCAGCGGCGAAAGCGCACCGCGCGGGCGTGGGCTTCGAGGCCTTCGAGGGTCGCGAGCCGCTCCAGCAGGTCGGCCTGCGCGACCAGCGCCTCGCGCGAGTACCGGATGAGGCTCGTCCGCACCACGAAGTCGTACACGCCGAGCGGGCTCGCGAAACGCACCGCGCCTCCGGTCGGGAGCACGTGGCTCGGGCCGGCCGCGTAGTCGCCCGCCGCCTCGGGCGTGTGGTAGCCGAGGAACGCCGCCCCTGCCGCGCCGATGTGCTCCAGCATCGCGTCGGGGTCCTCGACCGCGAGCGCGAGGTGCTCCGCCGCCAGCACGTCGGCGACGCGCGCGGCCTCGTCGCGGTCGCGCACCACGAAGCAGTAGCCGTTCGTGCGCACGCTCGTCTCCGCGATCGCGCGCCGCGGGAGCTCCGCGAGCTGCGCTTCGAGCTCCACCGCGACCGCGTCCGCCATCTTCCGCGAGAGCGTCACGAGCAGCGGGTAGGCGTCCTCGTCGTGCTCGGCCTGCGAGAGCAGGTCGGCCGCGACGATGCGTGGATCGGCGCCGTCGTCCGCGACCACGAGGATCTCGCTCGGGCCCGCGATCGAGTCGATGTCGACGAGCCCGAACACCAGACGCTTCGCGCAGGCGACGAAGAGGTTCCCGGGTCCGACGATCTTCTCGACCCGACCGACGCTCTTGGTCCCGTAGGCGAGGGCCGCGATGGCTTGGGCCCCGCCCGCATCGATCACCTCCGTGACCCCCGCGACCTCGGCCGCGCAGAGGATCTCGGGGGTCGGACGGGGTGAGGCGAGCACGATGCGCGGCACGCCGGCCACTGCCGCCGGCACCGCGGTCATGAGCACGGTGCTCGGGTAGCGCGCCTTGCCGCCGGGGGCGTACACGCCCGCCGCACGAACTGGACGCACGCGCGAGCCGAGCTCGATGCCGTCCTCTTCGTAGCGGAAGCCCGCGTCGCGCTGGTGCTCGTGGTAGCGGCGGATGCGGTCGGCCGCCGCGGCGAGCGCCTCGCGCACCTCGGGGTCGACCTTCTTCGCCTCCGCGCGCCACACCGACTCGGGCACGAGGACCCGCTCGACCTCGCGCTCCTCGAAGCGCTTCGCGAGCTCCACGATCGCTTCGTCGCCACGCGCGCGCACGTCCGCGAGGATCGCGCGCACCGCGGGCTCGACGCGCTCGAGGTCCGCGTCGCCCCGATGGGCGAGGCCGGCCAAGGTCGATTCGAAGTCGGCGTCGCCCTGCTCGTGGATGCGCAACATGGCGCGAGGTGTAGCGCCGGTGCGGCCGAACGGCGACCGCACGCGCGACGCGGCGCTACATCGCGGGCATCGTGGGCGGCATGCGCCCGATGAGCGACACGTCGAGCACGAGGCTGTCCTCGCGCACGTCGAGGTCGTCCGCGAGCTCGAACTCCAGCTCGAAGCCGGCGAGCGCAGGCGCGATCTCACCGAGCTCGCCGATGCTGAGCGCTGGCAGCTCGAGCGCGAGCCCACCCGCCACGGCATCACGCAGCGAGGGCCAGAGCTCTTCGAGCACGAGCGCGCGCAGCGTGTTCTCGTCGATCAACGGGCGCATCGAGGTCGACTCGATGATCCACGCGCGCACGAAGGGCTCCTCCGCGATCTCGAGGGTCACCACGCCCGCGGTGACGCTCGCGTTCACGCCCGCTTCGATCGTCATCGCGTACGTCGTGGTGTCGCCGAGCGCTTCGAGCAGCAGCTCCGCCTGACCGAGCGCGAGCACCAGGTCGTACGGCTCGTCGCCGCGCGCGGGTCGAATCACGGGCGGCAGCTTGCCCGAGAGCTCCGCGCGCATGACCGCGCCCGCCACGCCCTCGGGGAGCAAGGTCGTGGCGTCGATCTCGAGCATGCCGCTGTTCCAGAGCGTGTGGAGCAGCCCGTTGAGCAGCCCGACCTTGATGCCGGCCTGCACCGGCCGGCCGCGGAAGAGCGGATCCGCGAGCGCGATCATGTCGGCCGCGCCGCGCGAGGTCGGATGTGCCGCCGTCGCGTCGGTCGAGACCGAGAGCTGCAGCGGGGCGCGCATCCAGCGCCGATGCTGCGTGGTCAAGCTCGCGAGCCGACCGTCGAGGTTCAGCGTCACGGGCGGGAAGATGCCGGTGTCGATCGGGATCGTCTGGTCCTGGAGCGCGGTGTCGATCGAGCCGAGCGCGTCGGTGAGCACGGCCGGGATCGCGTCGAGCAACGTCGATCCGAACGCGTCCGCGAGCTCGCGTTCGAGGGTGGTGCGGAGCAGACCCTCGGCGAGACGAAGCACCGCGTTGGCCTCCGCGGAGTCGAAGCGCCCCTCGATGCCTTCGATCGCGATCGTGAGATCTTCGATCGACGCTTCGAGCGGCGCCTCCGGTCCGTCCTTCGAGATGAGGAGCCGCGCGTAGGCGCTCAGCGACGCTTCGAGACCGCCACCCAAGCTGAGCATCGTGCTCTCGTACTGGAGCTGCCCCGTGGTGTCGGCTTCGAGCGCGCCGATGCGCACGAAGAGCTCCGCGCCGCCGTCGATCACGTCGAGGCTCACGTCGAGGTCGCGGATGCGGGTCTCGGTCACGCGGAGGAAGAGCGTCGGCGCCGAGTCGACCACGGGATCGGGGAGGAAGCCGCGGAAGTCGACGTTGCGCAGCACGAGCTCGAGCACGTCCGCGAGGTCGTTCGTCATCGGCGGCTCGATGGAGGTGTCGAGCGCCACGCCGTCGTCGAAGAAGCCTTGGCCGAGCTGGAGGGTGATGCCGTCCGGGAGCACCACCGTGGGCGTCTCACCGACCGTCGCGGGCGCGTAGCGTTCGGCCCAGAGCACGTCCATCTGCACGCGCGCGACGTCCGTGATCTCGTCGCTCGCGGAGATGTCGAGGTGGTTGACGCCGAAGCGCGGCGTGACCTCCGCGCGGAACGCCCCGAGCTCGTCGACCTCGGTCGGCGCGCCGTTGACGTAGACCGTGACCTCCCGCGAGTCGCTGACCGATCCCTCGACCACGATCGCGGTCGCGCCGTCACCGCCGAGCTCCGCGCCGGGAAGAGGCGACGTGACCACCAGCGTGGGCGAGCCCTGATCGACCAGGATGCGCGCGAAGTCGCAGACCGGTTCGAGCGTCGGGCCCGGATCGTCGGTGCATCCGTAGAGGTCGACGTAGCCTTCCTGCACCAGCGTGAAGAGCCCCGGTTCGTCGCCGGGGGTCGCGGCCGCCTCAGGCTCCGCGCGGAAGCTGACCGGGATGTCGATCTCGTTGCCGTCGACGTCGGTGACGACCGCGTCGACGCGAACCGCTTGGTTCAGCGCGTAGTCCGCGCGCGGTGGCGCGATCGACACCGTGATCCCGAAGGGCACCGGGCGGCCGGTCCCGGTGTCGGGGATCACGAGGCCGCCGTCGTCGGTCGACATGTCGTCGTCGCCACACGCCACGAGCGCGAGCGAGAGGAGCGGGAGGAGAAGGAAGCGAGTACGCGTCGTCGTCATGGCGCGCTCCATCAGAGGGTCCCGAAGTTGCCGCGGAGGACGAAGTGTTGAGGCTCGATCGCGAGCGCGGGGCTGCGAATGCCGAGCGAGGTGCCGGCCGGGATGCCGTAGGTCGAGAGCGAGCTCGGGAGCTCGAACGACGGAATCGGCAGCGCGGGCAGCGCGTCGTTGAGCACCCGATCGACGATCGACTGCACGAGCGTGGTCAGGAAACGTTCGAGCACGTCGCGCGTCGCCGCGTCGAGGCTCACGTCGGGCGTCGAGAAGAAGAGCTCCTCGATGGTGATGGCGTCGAAGCTCAGGTCGTTGCCCACGAGCCGCACCGTCGTGCTCGCGCGCGCGCCGAGCGAGAGCGTGATCGGCTCGTCGAAGAGACCCGGGTAGACGAGGTTGAGGTTCAAGCTGCCGATGCCGATCTCGGCTCGGCCGTCGTTGCCGCGCAGGATCGCGACGGGCGGCAGACCTCCGTCGATGTCCGCCACGAGACCCGCGGGCAGGCCACCGCCGAGCCCGCTGCCCGTGACGCGCGCCTGCAACAAGCCCGCGCGCCAGAGTGCGTGCGTGACCTGGTTGAAGAGCGCAGAGTGCACCGACACCGAGGTCGACTGCGTGAGCGACGGATCGTCGAGGAGCGGCTCGGTGATGCCGGGCGGGACCGCGACGCCGAGGGTCGGTCGCGCGATCTGCACGGGCGCAGTGAAGCGTGAGCCGATGCCGACGAGGAAACGTTCGGGGTTCGTGCTGACGGTCGAGAAGCCCACGCCGAACGAGAGCGGGATCGAGCCCGAGCCATCGAGGCGCGGCACGCTCAGAGACGTGCCGAGCGAGGAGATGTCGAGCCCCGCGACCACCCCGTCGAGCACGTCGTTGAACGAGGTCGAGATGTAGTTGCGCAGCGTGTTCTCGATCGCGCTGCGGACGGTGCCGCGGAAGATCGGGAGCACGATGTTGTCGATGATCCAGCCCGCGACGCCGCTGAGATCGGTGCGGACGTTGCCGACCGACACGCTCGTGGTGCCCGGACGCACGGTGATGCGCGGGCGACCCGAGACGAGCGCGACGTCGAAGGTCACGCCGATGTTGACGCGCTCGAAGATCGCCCAGCCGTTGGTCGAGATCGGATCGGTGAGGCGCACCCGGGCGCGAAGCTCGTTGATCGACACGCTCGCCCGCAGGCCGCCGTCCACGAGCTGAAGCGTGCTGGTGCGCGGGCCGTTGAACTGGATGTCGTTGTCGTAGAGCAGCCGCACGCGAACGACGCAGCCGAACCAACTGTCGACCTCGCAGTTGTTGTAGAGCGGGTTCATCCCGCGCAGCGTGGTATCGAGCTGGTTGCGCAGGCCGGCGCTGTTGAGCACCGCGTGCAGCAAGTCGTTGAGCGAATCGAGCGCGTCGCCGCGGTTGTTGTCGTCGATCGCCTCCTGACGCAGCTTGAGCGAGAGCACGTCACCGAGGATCGCCCCCGGGTCGGCGTAGCGGGCCGACGCGAGGAACGCGCAGGTCGCGGTCGACTCCGCACCGAACGAGTCGCGCGCGACGACGTCGACGAAGTTGATGCCGAACTGCGTGGTGACGTCCGCGCGGAAGTTGCCGCCCTCGAGCGTCGCGAGGTTGCCGTTGACGCGCACCTCCGAGACGCCGCTCGCGTCGTCGACCGCGCCGGTCACGGTGATCGTGCTGCCGGGCGCGGCGACGATCATGTCGCCGTCCCGCGGGCCCGTGCACTGGATCTGTGGGCCGTTGCCGTTGACGACGATCGTGACCTGCCCCTGCAACAGCGCGTCGTCCTGGGTCGGCGGCGCCACGGTCGCGGTCACGACGTAGGTGCCGTCCTCGAAGTAGCGGAAGCGGTTGTCGCCGAGGGTGTCGTCGGCCGCGGGCTCGCTGACCATGTCGACGATCGCGTCGGGAACGACGTTGTCGAAACGATCGGTGACGACCGCCGCGACCTCGACGACCTGACCGGTCGCGTAGACCGGCTGATCGGGCACCTTGGAGAGCGCGAGGGCCGCCGGGAGGCTCGGCAGGACCTCGACGCGCTCGGTGGTCGAGGTGGCACCCGCGAGCTCGCACGCGACGTCGTAGATGCCCGAGCGCGTGAACGTCCCCGTGAGGCCGTCGAGCGTGTTGCCGGGATCGGTGGGGCTCACCGCGACGCTGGGGGCGGCGTCGAGGATCGCGTTGCCGTAGGCGTCGACCACGTCGCAGGTGACCGCGATCGACTCCCCCGCTTCGATCTGCGCGCGGTCGATGGTGGTGGTCACGGACGCGGGCGCGCCGGGGAGGATGCGGACGATCGCGGGGCTCTCGTCGGTCAGCATCAGATCGGGGAACGCACAGCTGATCTCCACCTCGCCCGCGATGGCGGCCACGATGTCGGTGCCATCGCGAACGACCGAGGCCTCCGGCGCGACGCGGATGCGAGGCGTGCGGCCGCGCGAGGAGAACTCTTCGCCGCGGTCGTCGACGATCACGCAGCTCACCGCGATGATCTCACCCGCGCGAACCTCGGCGGGCGCCATCGTCTGCACGAGCACGGGGTTGCGGATCTCGGCGGGCGCGAAGCCACCGTCCGGCAGGAGGATGTCGCCATCCGGCGCGGGGATCGGGTTGGACTTGCCGCCTCCACACGCCACGAAGAGCACGGCCGCGCAGGCCACGCCGAGCCTCGACACCTTCCAAGTCATCGGCACCTCCAGCTCGCGCCCCCGCGAGCAAGCCCAGCTCGACCCGCGAGCACCCCGCCTCGGGTCGAACGACATCCCCTGCCGGATCGGCAGACGACACAGGGTATCGGGATCGGTGCGCGATCCGCAATGAACCCGGTTCGTGACAGACGCTCGAAAGGCGACCGTGGAGAGGTGGGCAGAGGTACGCCGGAGCGCGTGTCAGCCCGCGTCAGCCCAACACGTCAGCCCACACGTCAGCCGAGCACGAGCCGGGGGCGTGCGAGCACTCCGTCGCGGCCGTTCACCCGCGCGGGCTCGAGGGCGAGGATGCGATCCGCGTCACCGGAGAAACACGTCGGCGGGCCACAACCGTCCGCGTCGCCGAGGAAGGGATCGCCTGCGAAGTAGAGCTGCGTCACGAGCCGGTCCACGCCGTCCGCGGTCCAGACACGGACGTGCAGGTGCGCGGGGCGAGGTCCCGCGGCCGTCTCGTAGTAGCCGGGGACGATCGACTCGAGCGCGAAGCTGCCTTCGGCGTCGGTGGTGACGCGGCCGCGCAGACGAAAGCCCGAGTCGATCGCGGAGGGGTAGTTGCCTTCCGCGTCGGCCTGCCAGACGTCGAGCACGAAGCCGGAGAGTGGACGACACCGCGCGTCGACGAGGCGGCCCTGCACGAAGAGCCGCTGGCCCGGCTCGTCGATCGGTGCGAGCTCGGCGCGACTCGGGGCGCCATCCTCGAAGAAGGGTCCGAGCGCGTCGCGACGCGAAGGCGCGCAGCTCTCCGAGCCTCCGTCGGTGCCGAGCATGCCGCCGTCGAGCGAGCCGCCGTCGAGCGAGCCGCCGTCGAGACCGAGCCCGCCGTCGTCGCGCATGGAAGGGGCGCCACACGCCGCGAGGGCGATCGGGCTCGCCCCGAGGAGCTGAATCATTCGTCGTCGAGGGAGTGAGCGTCGAGGGAGCATGGAAGGAATCCTAGCGGGCCCAGATTGCTCGGAAAGCGAGTCTTTCTTCGCCCATCGACGAGGATTCCTTTGCAATCAGGTCGGCGGGGTCAGCCGCCGACTTTCTCGTCGAGGGGCAGCCGATCGACGCCCAGAACCGTTCGAAGTGCGCCGTTCGAAGTGCGCCGTTCGAAGTGCGCCGTTCGAAGTGCGCCGTTCGCAGCGCGCCGTTCGAAGTGCGCCGTTCGCAGCGCGCCGTTCGAAGTGCGCCGTTCGAAGTGCGCCGTTCGCAGCGCGCCGTTCGAAG
>CALJLK010000396.1 GCA_937982655.1 uncultured Sandaracinus sp. | reverse complement strand
CCGGGTCAGCGGCCGACGGAGCTTCTCGGTCAGCCGGGTCAGCGGCCGACGGAGCTTCTCGGTCAGCCGGGTCAGCGGCCGACGGAGCATCCGACGCCGCTCGACGGCCACGCGAACATGGTCGCGGAGTTCGCGCGCGCGAAGGGCCGCTGGCATCGCTTCGTCGACGATCACCTCGATCACGCGCTGCAGCTCTCGGAGCACGACCCGCTCGCCGCGATCGCGGACACGCAGTTTGCCGGGTGGCGCCTCGTGATCACGCCCGGCGATCCGACGACCGAGCTGCTCGCCGCGCTTCTCGCCGCGAAGTGTCAGTGCTTCCTCGACGCGGACACGACGGGCCTCCGCGTCGCGCGCGTCACGATCGAAGAGACGCCCACGAACTCCGTGGTGTTCGAAGGTGATCCGCGCGACGTGCTGCCGGCTCGCGACGACGCGTGGTGGTGGCGCGCGGACGACTCGACGCGCGGCTGAGCGAGGTCCTGCGCGACACGCGCCGTTCGGCGCGCGACGACGTCTGCGCGACCGCTCGACGACACGCGCGCCGGTCGACTGCGCTCAACGTCGCGCGACGACGAGCTGCATCCGGTAGAGCTGAATCTCGCGCGGCCCGTGCTCGCGAAGCCAGAGCAGGTCGTCCTCGAAGGTCTCGAGCGTCAGCCCCACGTGCGCGAAGAGCGCCTCTGCGCTCTCGGGATCTTCCTCCCACGGCCACGGATCGGGCGTGGTGAGCACGAGCGTTCCGCCCGGCCGCAGCGCGCTCGCGGCGCGCGCGAGGAACGCCATCGGATCGCCGAGCAGGTCGATCACGTTCGCGGCCACCACCGCGTCCGTGCTCTCGGGCGCGAGCGGCAGCGCCTCCGCCTCGCCGAGCAGGAGCTGCACATCCGTCGCATGGCGCGCGGCGGTGAAGAGCGCGCGCAGCGATCGATCGACGAGCAACAGCCGACGACCACGCGCGAGGTGCGTGGTCAGCGGTCCCGCGCCCGGTCCGACCTCGACGACATCCTTCGCGTCGGCCGGTACCGCCGCCGCGATGCGACGCCACGGATCGCCCTGCGCGATCAGGTCGCGGAGCGCGCGACCTTCTGCACCTTCGGGGACCTCGAAGCCCGGCGCGTCCACGTCGACCTCGCGCGCGGTCCAGTCTTCCGCGAACGCCTGGTAGTCGTCGCCACGCACTCCGTCGACCACCTCGTGCAGGAGCGCGACGGTGGCCTTCGACACACGACCTTCTTCGGCGAGCGCGGCCAGCACCGCGTCACGATGCCGCGCGAGGAACGCCGCCGCGTCGGGGACCAACACCGGGACGCCACCGAGCACCGGGTACTCGTGTCCGTCGTCGTCCGCGTCGCCCGTCGCGAGGATGCCCTCGGTCGCGTCGCCCTCCACGAGCACGAGCGGATCGAGGGTCAGCGGGCAACGCACGAGCGGAAGGAGCCTCTCCATCGCGCGATGCTAGCGCCGACGCACCGTCGCGCAGCTTGCGTCAGGTACGCGTCTCGAAAGCTTCACGCGACGGAACGAGAGGTGCGCAACTCGGCGCGAAACCCGCGACGCGTCGTAAGGCCGATCCACGACGCGCTGCTATGCTCGCGCGCCATGCCCGACTTCGTCGACCCCGAGACCCACGAGCCGCTCGTACTCGCCGATGCGCCGACCTTGCAGAAGCTGCGCGACCACCTCGCTGCGGGCGCCGCGCGTCGCGTCGACGGCGCCGCCGTCCCGAGCTTCGATGGCGCGTACGTCACCCGCGACGGACGCCGCGCGCACCTCGTGATCGAAGGCATCCCGACCTTCCTCGTCGAAGCGCGGCTCGTGCTCGATCCTCCGATCACGGTTTCCGCGGCAACGAGGTCGGCGGCTGACCCCGCCGACTCGGGCGAAAAGACGGAGGCGCCGCGATGAGCCGCGCCTGGTCGTTCGATCGGTTCGGGCTCGAGCACCTTCGACTCGTCGAGGTCGACGAGCCCGCGCCGGGCCCCGGACAGGTCACGCTCGCGGTCACCGCGTGCAGCGTGAACTACCGCGACACCTTGATGGTCGCGGGCCAATACGACCCGCGCATGCCGCTGCCGCTTGTGCCGCTCTCGGACGGCGTCGGGCGCGTGATCGCGGTGGGCGAAGGCGTCGATCGCGTCGCGGTCGGCGATCGCGTCGCGGCCACCTTCGCGCCGCGTTGGATCGCGGGCGAGCCGGAGCGCTCGGTCGTGCGTTTGTCGCGCGGCGGCCCGCTGCCCGGGATGCTCGCCGAGCGCCGTACCCTCGACGCGGAGGGCGTCGTGAAGGTGCCCGAGCACCTCACGGACGAAGAAGCCGCGACCCTCCCCTGCGCGGCGCTCACCGCGTGGTCCTCGCTCGTCACCGAAGGCAACGTCACCGCGGGCTCCACCGTGCTCGTGCAGGGCACCGGCGGCGTGAGCCTCTTCGCGCTCCAGCTCGGCAAGCTCCTCGGTGCGCGCGTGATGATCACCTCGAGCAGCGACGAGAAGCTCGAACGCGCGAAGGCGCTCGGTGCGGACGCCACGCTCAACTACCGGACGACGCCCGAGTGGGGACGCCCCGCCGCGAAGTGGGCAGGCGACGGTGTCGATCTCGTAGTCGAGGTCGGCGGCGCGAAGACCTTCGAGGAGTCGCTCAAGGCGGTGCGCATGGGCGGCATCGTGAGCCTCATCGGCAACCTCTCCGGATCCACCGCGCCCGTCCCGCTCACGCGCATCCTCATGAGCCAGGTGCGCGTGCAAGGTATCCTCGTCGGACACCGCGCGGGCTTCGAAGCGATGAACCGCGCGCTCGCCGCACATCCCACCGTGCGCCCCGTCGTCGACCGGGTGTTCGCGTTCGAAGAAGCGCCCGAGGCGCTGCGTCACCTCCGCGCCGGCGATCACTTCGGCAAGGTCGTGATTCGCGTCGCCGCCTGAGCTCGGCCGCTGACCCGGCCGACCGAGAAGCATCGGGCGCCCGTGCTCGGTCCAGTGCTCGAACGCTCGATCACGAGGTCCGAGCACGAGATCGGATCACGAGGTGATCCGCATCGGCTCCTGACGTATCGTGCGCGCGCGATGGCGAGCAAGCAGCAGAAGCGACAGGCCAAATCCGGAGCGTCCAAGCGTCGCGAGAAGCGCTACGTGCCGCCGGAGAAGCGCGAGAACGCCGAACAAGAGGCGCCCGATCACGAGTCGGGCGGCGGCGCGATGCAGAGCCTGACGAGCGGCTTCAAGCGCGCGGTCGGCGTCGAGACGAAGAAGAAAAAGACCTGGGTCGACCACATCTGGACGATCCTGCTCCTGCTCGCGATCGCCGCCGTGTTGATGTGGCGCTTCGGCGGAAGCTGAGCCGAAGGGGCGCCGGAACGCCCCTCCGGAAACTCAACGTTGCGCCTGCTGACGCAGCCAATGGTCCGCGATCGTGACCGCGACCATCGCCTCTGCCATCGGCACGAAACGCGGCAAGAGACACGGATCGTGGCGCCCACGCGTGCGGATCGTCGTCGGCTCGAGCGACCTCGTGATCGTGCGTTGCTCGCGCGGCAGCGACGAGGTCGGCTTCACGGCCGCGCGCAGCACGATCGGCATCCCGCTGGAGATGCCACCGAGCATGCCGCCGTGGCGGTTGGTCTCCGTGCGCACGACGCCGTCCTCCGCGACGAGCACGTCGTTGGCGTCGCTGCCGCGCATCGTCGCCAGCGAGAACCCCGCGCCGTACTCCACGCCGACCACCGCGGGCAATGAGAAGAGCGCCTTGGCGAGATCCGCCTTGAGCTTGTCGAAGACCGGCTCGCCGAGCCCCGCCGGCACGTTTCGCGCGACGACCTCCGCCACCCCGCCGATCGAGTCCTGGTCCTTCCGGACCCGCTCGATGAGCGCGACCATCTTCGCGGCCGCGAGCGGATCCGGACAGCGCACGACGTTCGGCTCGCCGCTCGGCAGCGTCTCCACCTGCGCGAGCGTGACCTCGGGCGGGACCGTCGCGATCACCTCGCCCACCGCGGTCACGTAACCGACCACCTCGCCACCGAACGCATGCGCGATCAGCTTCTTCGCGATCGCGCCCGCCGCGGTGCGCGCGACCGTCTCGCGCGCGCTCGATCGTCCACCACCGCGGTAGTCGCGCACCCCGTATTTCGCGTCGAAGGTGTAGTCGGCGTGTCCAGGCCGGTACTTCTCCGCGATGTCCGCGTAATCGCGGCTCTTCTGATCTTCGTTGCGCACCAACACCGCGATCGGGGTTCCGGTGGTGCGACCTTCGAAGACCCCGCTCAGGATCTCCGCGCGATCGGCTTCTTTGCGCTGCGTGACGATCTTCGATTGACCGGGCCGGCGCCGATCGAGATCCACTTGGAGATCTTCTTCGGAGAGCTCGATCCCGGCCGGGCAACCGTCGACGATCACGACGTTGCCCGGGCCGTGGCTCTCGCCCGCGGTGGTCACGCGAAACGCGGTTCCGAAGGTGCTTCCCGCCATGATGGAGGCGCCTTCCTCAGCGCTTCTGGAAGAGCACGCGGCCCACGAAGAAGGGGCCCATGTGCTGGATGTACTCCGAGGTCTGAATCGTCTTTCGCATCGACTGCACGACGTGAGACAGCGGATGAAGGTTCGGTCCGATGAGGCCGATCACGAACTCGTTGTCGTTCGCGTCGAGGCCGTGGCACGCGAGGCGGATGTCGTGCGCGAGATCCGTCGCGCCGTACGCGCGCCCGATGAGCCCGTGCTCGCCGAGGATCGCGCGCTTCTGCTCGTCGGGCAGGCGCTCGAACATCCCGATGCGCCGCAGCGGGTACCACACGTGCCAACCCCACGCGGGGTTCGACACGGTGTCGATCGGGCGCTGCAAGAGCCAGAACGCGAGGTTCTGCTCGTAGCCGCCCGCGTAGGTGCGGCCGAGCATCGTCATCTCGGGGCGAAGCTTCAGATCGCGCAGCAGCTCGCGGCGGAAGAGCGCGCGCACCTCGTCGACGAAGTACTCGGGATGCTCGCTCCACGAGAGCAGCGCGAAGCCGCGCGGGTCGTTGGCGTCCGCGTAGACGGTGCCGACGAGGTTCGCGTTCTCGTCGAACGCGGCGCGGAACGCATCGGCGTAGCGCTGCGTGTCGACGCCGGTCGGCGCGGTGAAGACGAGGAGCTGCAGGAAGAGGCGACGGTCCATCGCCTGTTCGACGTCGCCACGCTTGGCGCCGTGCTCGCGGACGTCGATCTCGGGCAGCTCGGCGCGGGGGTCGACGGGGGATCGCGGTCGTTCGCTCATGGGCGCGTCGTACCACCCACGCGGGCGAGCGTCACTGCGATGCGCACGCTTCGCCTTCTGTTCGCGGCGCGGCACCGTGGCCTCGTTGACCGCGCGGGTCACTCGGCCCGCCAGCTCCCCCAACCTCAGTCCCTCGGAGGCGGCGGCACGCGCGCCCGCACCTTCCGCTCCGCGAGCACCGCGACGAGCACTGCCTGAAGCCCCCGCGCGTCGAGCCCCACCAAGAGCCCACCGTGCTCGGCGAGCCCGTGCAGCCCCATCAAGTGCAGCGTGTGCCGCTCGAGCGGCAGCTCGAACCGACCGCGGTGCAGCGCACGCAAGAGCGCCTCGAGCTCCTCGATCGAAACCTGCGTGAGACCTCGTCCGGCCGTCATCGCGCGTCCCCTTCGTTCATGCGGCGCTCGTCGACGCGTCCATGCGCGCGCCCGTCGACGCGTTCGTGCGCGTGCTCGTCGACGCGTTCATGCGCGCGCTCGTTCGCTCGGTGCTCATCGGGGCGGCGACAGACGCGTCGCGCTCTCCGTCCAAGGATCGATCACTTCGCTCGTCGAGGGCGCAGGGGGCGGCGTACGCCACGGATCGAGCACCTCGGGCGAAGCGATCGCGCGCACCGCGCCGACCCGCCGAACGCGCTGCGGCGACGCAGACCACGGGTCGAGCACCTCGGTGGTCGGTACGCGGTGCATGCGCGCCGGCGTGCTCTGCGGAGCGCCCGCCGGGGCCCACGGGTCGAGCACCTCGGTGACCGCCGGAGCCTCCGCCACCACCGGCGGCGTCGCGTGTGTCTCGTGCACCAACGCCGCCGTGAGCGAGACCACCCAGCGCCCCGTGCGATCGCGGCGCGGCGCCACGAGCGTGCGTTGCGCCGAGCCGCGCGGACCTCGCAGCCACGCCGTCGCGGTGCGCCCGTCACGCGCGAACGCGATCGTGAGCCACTCGCGCGCGTCGACTGCGGCTTCGTCCGCCACCCCGACCGCGCGCACGCCTTCGGCGGCAAACGCACGCCGCAGCGCTTCCGCATCGACGCGCTGCGTCGACTCGAAGACCACGATGATCGGCGCAGGATCCTCGGCGCGCACGCTCGAGGCGGCGACGAAAGACAGCAGCAGGATCGCGAGCGCGCGGATCACGCGTGGATCGTGCCGCTCAGGGGACGCGGGGTCAATCGAGGTTCGGTCGACCGAGTCCGGACGACTCACCGCGGCGGAATCGAGTACGTGACCTGCGCGTGCGCGACCGGACCGTCGAGGCCCGGGGACTCGATCACACAATCACCGACCGCGAGGCGCGATCCGAGCTTGAGCATGCGCGCGCGGGCCGTGAGCTCGCCGGGCGAGGGCTTGCGCAGGAAGCTCAGGTTCAAGCTCGTGGTGACCGCGAGCGGAACCGGCCCGATGAGCGAGAGCACGAGCGCATAGAACGAGAGGTCCGCCATCGTGAAGAGGGTCGGCCCCGAGAGCGTGCCCCCGGGCCGGAGGTGTCGATCGTCGTCGCCGTCGCGGAGTCGGAGCACGAGCTCGCCGCCCCCCACGGAGACGATCTCGCCGAAGCCCGCCGCCTGCGGGAACTCGCGCTGCAGCAGCGCGTGCAGCGCCGCGATGTCGAGGACGTGCCGGAGCTCGCTCATCCGGTGGTGATAGCAGCTCCGGTCTCGTGAGCGTCATCCGACTCCGACGCCGACTCCGACTCCGACTCCGACTCCGACTCGACTCCGAGCCCGACTCTCGGAGAAGCCACGCCCGCCCAGCGTGACGCCCCTCTCAGCGGAGGCGTCGTTCGCTCGCCATTCGCTTGTCACACGCGGGCGGCCGTGGTGTTTTGCGCCGCCATGTCGACCCCCGAGCCGAGCCCCGCCGCGGACAAGCCCTTCGATCCGAACGAGTACCCGCCGCTGGA
This sequence comes from uncultured Sandaracinus sp., assembly GCA_937982655.1. GTDB lineage: Bacteria > Myxococcota_A > Polyangia > Polyangiales > Houyiibacteriaceae > JACKEH01. The sequence goes on along the minus strand of CALJLK010000396.1, from coordinate 35,813 downwards.
CCTCGTGTCGCCACAGCTCACCGTTCGCGCCGTGCTCAGCGGCTGCCTGATCGGCGGCGTGCTCGCGCTCTGCAACATCTACGCGGGCCTCAAGATCGGCTGGGGCTTCAACATGAGCATCACCGCGATGCTCATCGCGTTCGGCATCTTCAAAGCGTTCCGCCCGATCGGGATGCTCGAGAACAACGTGAACCAGACCGCGGCGTCCTCCGCGGCCTCCATCAGCTCGGCCGGCCTCGTCTCCGCGATCCCCGCCTACACGATCCTCACCGACCACCACCTCAGCTACGTCGTGCTCGTCGTGTGGACCGCCGCCGTCAGCTTCGTCGGCGTGGTCGTCGCGATCGGCCTGCGCCGCCAGATGATCGTCGTCGACAAGCTGCCCTTCCCCGGCGGCGTCGCGTCGGCCGAGACGATCAAGCAGATCTACGCGCAGGGCAAAGAGGCCATGGCGCGCGTGATGATGCTCCTCGGAGGCGCGGTCACCGGCGCCACCATCAAGCTCGTCGCGCACTTCGCGAAGCTCCACCCGCTCGGGCTCCCCGGCTCCATCGGCGCCAAGGCGGGCGCGGCGAGCGGCGCGACGAAGTACACGTTCGCGAACCTCGGCTTCAGCCTCGAGCCGAGCGTGCTCATGGTCGGCGTCGGCGCGATCATCGGCATCCGCGCGGGCGTCTCGCTCATCCTCGGCGCCGTCGTCTCCTGGCTCTGGCTCGCGCCCATCGCGCTCGACGAAGGCTGGGCCACCCCGGGCCCGCTCGAGCCCGACGCGATGTGGTTCGGCCCCATCAACAAGTGGATGCTCTGGCCGGGCGTCGCGATGATGGTCACCGCCTCGCTCACGAGCTTCGCGTTCAGCGGCAAGAGCATGATGAACGCGCTGCGTCGCACGAAAGGCGCGGTCGAAGATCCGAACGACGTCCCGCGCAAGGTCTTCCTCGGCGCGCTGATCGGCGCGCTCGCCCTCGCCGCCATCACGCAGACCGCGTTCTTCGGCATCCCGCTCTGGCTCGCGATCGGCGCGGTGCTCTTCACCTTCGTCCTCGCCATCGTCGCGGGCCGGGTCTCCGGCGAGACCGGCATCACGCCCGTCGGTCCGATGGGCAAGGTCACGCAGCTCGTCTTCGGCGTGCTCAGCCCGGGCGACGTCGCGGGCAACCTCATGGCCGCCAACGTCACCGGTGGCGCCGCGAGCCAATGCGCGGATCTCCTCCACGACATGAAGACAGGCGCCCTCATCGGTGCCTCCCCGCGCGCGCAAGCCGTCGGCCAGAGCTTCGGCGTCGTGGCGGGCGCGATCATCGGCAGCGCGGGCTACCTCCTCCTCATCCCCGACCCCAAGGGCATGCTCCTCGTCACCGAAGAGTGGCCCGCCCCCGCCGTCGCCGCGTGGAAGGCGGTCGCCGAGCTCTTCCGCGAAGGCTTCGACGCGATGCCCACGATGGCCATGGAAGCGATGGCCATCGCAGGCGGCCTCGGCGTCGTCCTCGCGCTCCTCGAGAAGCTCCTCCCGAAGAAGGCGGCCACCTGGGTCCCGAGCCCCGGCAGCATCGGCCTCGCGATGGTCGTCCCCGCCCTCTACTCGGTCTCGATGTTCGCGGGCGCGATCGTCGCGTTCGTCCTCACGAAGACCAAGCCCGAGTGGAGCAAACGTTTCCTCATCGTCTTGGCCGCGGGTTTGATCGCGGGCGAGTCGCTGGTGGGCGTGGGGCTGGCGATCTGGCAGACGGTCGCGGGGATGATGGGGTGAGGCGCCGCGCCCACCGCGCGACGAGTGCGGTGGGCTTCGCAGCGCGCGCTGAATCAGGGGCAGTACCCGAAGCCTTCGTCGATGGCGCACGGGAACGGCACGAACACGCCGCCTCCGATCGCCATGAAGTGGCCGGGATTCGCGTCGTCCGGGTACGCGGTGTCGATCGCGGCGACGTCGCCATTGGATAGATTGCTCGTGCTTCCGAGCTCGATGAAGCCGCGAGAGATCCACAACTCCACGGTGTCGCTGCCCACGGCGAATGCGCCAAAGACGACGTCATCGAGGGTCGAGAACTCACGCTGGAACACCGACCTCAAGGCCGTCTCCGTCGTCCCGTCACGAAGCTGCCGCAGAACCGTGTTCGAGGTTCCACTTCCGGTGAGGTAGAGGATCTCATCCATCTCGGCTGCACCACCGCCGAACGCCGTCGTACGCCGCGTCACGCGGGGATATCCGAGCCTCGCGGGGTCATGTGCGATCGGGATGCCGAGGTCGCGCGCGATCGAGCCATTTTGATTGCGGATGTAGCGATCGCCCCGCACCAGCGTCTCGGCCTGAGCATCGAGGTCGAAGTTCCCCACCAGCACGTAGTCGGGGTTGCCCGAGATCGACTGCGTGGTGAGCGTGGTCGAACCGGTACGAAAACGCCCGATGACGAGGCGGTCGTTCGAGCCTGTGACGCGCACGATTGGGTCGAGCACCCCGTCGCCGTCCCAGTCGGCGAGATGAAGCATCCGGACCGATGCCGCGGTCCCACTCACGGAGGTCCATTGCCATGCGCTCGACAGCGGACGGAACACCCCGATGACGACTGACGACCCTGCCTGACCGGCAACGATCAGATCGGGTGAACCATCTGCCGTGACGTCTCCCACCGCCAACTCGGCGCGGTCCAGCGTGAAGGACGCTGCGGGTCCGAAGTTGCTCCAAGCCGTCGCATTCAAGGCCGCTCGGTACAGGCGACTTCCTTGGAAGGTGACGAGGTCGCCGACACCGTCGGGGGTCGTCGGTCCGTCGGTGAGCACGGTGGCCAGAGGTTCGATGCCTACACCGGAAGGTCCCGCCTCGAGCCCGCGAACGTTCGGACCCACACCGCCGACGGTGTCTTCTTGAACGCGGCGAAAGCTCGCGTCTGCGAGGTCCGTCCGCACCGTGGATCCCGCGCGCTGAACGAGGAAGTCCCAGCGTCGTCGCATCAACATCGAGGGACGACCGGCCGCTGCTCCCCAGGGCGAGTAGTGCATGATGGAGTCGTAGTCGTACGACGAGCCTACGCGCGGACTCGAGTACTCGTTCTTGTCGTAGTCATCCACAAAGTCCGGAATGAAGTACTCCGGATAGGTCCGAAGGTGGTCGTCTCGATCGGAGCGCTGGTGCTCGTGGACCATCCCAATCAGGTGGCCGAGCTCATGGTGCACGACCCGCTGCATGTCCCAACCCGCGCAAGTCGACACGTCGCGCAAGCGCACCTTCCTCGGAAACTCGTCCCCCACGGAGAGACCGAGCTCGTAACCCACATCGGCGTTTCCTCCGCAAAAGTCGATTCCGTTCGACTGGATGTGGAGTCGCCGCTCGACAGACGTCGTCCGCGGCAGCTCGACGAACGACACGTGGTGCTGAATCGCGAAGCTCCGCACGAGCTCTCGAATGCGATCGGTCTTCGTGCGCCCCGGACGGTTGGGATCGGCCACATCGAAGGCCTCGTCGATCGTGAAGCGCACGATCGCATCGGGCCAAAGGTGGATTTCACGACCCAACAGCCCGTACTCCTCGTCGCGGCCGGGGAAGTACGCCTTTCGACGACAGGTGATCTCCGAGTCGGCGAGCCACGCGTCGTAGCGCCCCACGACCTGGTCGCCTACGCGGACCTCGTCGTCGTAGCGGTGCTCGTCGGCGAACGACTGAGCACGCTCGAGGCACGCTACCACTCGAGCCTCGGGGCTCGTGCTCGCATCGCCAGGTACGCCCCCATCAACCGCTTCCAGCGTGGCGGTGTGATCGACCGTAGCATGCGGCGCCGCGAGTTCCGTCGTGGGGGCGATGGATGCGTCGCCACAACCGAGGGCGACCAGAGTTGAGAGCCAGAGACGAATTCGCCATCGCCTCGCCGGACAAACTTGAAAAAGAGACATGAGAGCTCCGGAGTTTCGGGAATGAAGGACCCAGCCCGCTTCCGGGGAGAAGCGAGCGAGGCGGGGTGACGAAGCGCGGCCGCGCCGCCGCAGCGACGAACCAACGCGGCGGCGGCGCGTGAACGAACGACCGCGAGGTGGCCGCCAGCCGCACCGCTCAGCTGCCGAGCGTGCCGAGGTCGGCCGCGCAGAAGCAGGCGTGCGACGCAGCAACCTCAGCCCGCGAGGAGCCAGCGCCGCAGGCACGACGAGGCTCGTCGACCGCGCGCGGCCACGCTCGCAGAGAGCGAGCCGATCGAAAGTCGATGCTCCGAGCCGCGACCCATCCCTCGATGGATCGCGGTTCGGGCCGTCAGCTGCCGATCAGCGCTTCCACGCGACGAGGGATTCGCGCGCTGATGCGGCCCAAGTACGACTCGATGCCGTGCAGGGCTCCTCCGCGGCCGCCGACCACGTCCAGGAGGACGTCGCCGAACGCGCGGAGTGGATCGGGGATCTCGCAGGTGACGGTCGAGCCAGGCACGAGGACGACGCCAAGGAAGCGGCGCCACTTGGGCGGCGCGTCGCAGAAGAGCGCGCCCATCGCGGCGGCGGGTACGGAGTCGCACTCGCTGCCGCCGGGCGCGTAGTCATCGACGCGGTCGGCGTAGACGACGTGGGTGTGTCCGTTCTGGATCCACGCGACTTGGTCGGGCGGCATGCAGGGGACGATGTCCTCTTCGTTCTCGAAGCGGTGGGTCCGCTCCGCGAGGCCGCCGTAGAAGACGCTGAAGTCGCTCTTTCCCGGCGCGGGTGCGCCGAAGGTCACGACCCCGTCGACTCGGATGCCCACGTCGCGCAAGTGCATCGCGTAGATCTGCGCCATCGCCCCGCCGAGGCTGTGGCCCGTGAGCCAGACCTGCAGCCGCGGATCGCGCGCCTTCGCGTCGCGGATCACGTCCGTGACCGAAGGCGCGAGGGGGGAGACCGCGCTCGCGCCGACATCACGATCACGCGCGGCGACGACTACATCGAGGAGCACGTCGAGCGGGCTGTCCATTTCGGTCCCGCGGATCGCGACCACGATCGCGCGGTTGTCGCGGACCACGAACGCCTGTGCATCCGTGCCCGGCCGCTCCTCGAAGTGCAGCACGTCGAAGTGCGCGTCCTCCGCGTCGAGGCGACGTGCGATCGGGTCGTCCTCGTAGGCCGCGTTCGAGAGCGCGGCGAACGTGAGCCCGGTGGCGAGCAGGTGCTCGGGAGATTCACCGGGGTCGTAGACGTCGATCATCCGGCCACGGGTGTGCGCGGTCCAGGGGATGACTTGGGCCGATGCGGATGCTCCGAAGAGCACCAGTGGGACGGCTACCCAGAGAATCGAGAACCGCATCTGAACGTTCATTCCATCCGGATCGCGCCCATACGGCATCCCCATCCCGTGGAGTTATCGGCGTAGACCGTGACCGTTCGCCCCGAAAGCTGAGCCGCCGTAGCAACGCTCAGCATCATGTTCGCTCCGCGCTCCGTCCAAGGCTGTGCACCACCGTTGAGCGTCGTACCGTTGTACACGAAGCCAATCCGATTGTCGGCGCTCGGATCGCACAGATCCTTGTCGGCCTGGATGTAGAAGCTGCCGTCCTGAAGCGCCGTGATCTTGAGAATCGTCACCCCAGTGACGGTACTGTCCCACGCGAACGCGACTCCCGACACGCAGAGAGTGATCAACGCAGCGAGCACAACAGAGATCTTCTTCTTTCCCACTTGTTCCTCCTAACCGGACTATCGAATGACCATCGACGCAAGTACGTGCACCGAAGCAGCCGAACGACCGTCATGACAACGATCACTCGTCGGATCACACGCAACGCACAGCTCTCTGACCGACGGTTCCATGACGCAAGATCTGCAGACACATGCCCGACATGCTGATGACGTCGCAGTCAGGCCGCACTCCTCACGACAACTGATGGACGCGCATCGGTAGATGACGTCCGACGCGCATCCTGTGCACGACCCGGGCCAGTCCGAGGACGCGTGCTCCACGGAGCACGACCAGAGCTCACGCGTGAGATCGAGTCGCCAGAACGCGGCAGACAACGATGTCTCTGGGGGCGTCCGGCACTCCACCGCGCCCCCATCCGGCCAATCTTGACCACCATCGCCTGGCGGGGGTGGCGACGGTTGGCCAGCGTCCCTCGGTCCCGCGTCGCGCGGCACCGCCGGCGGCGTCCGCGGACACTCGGGACACGGCGGTGGTGGCTCGCAGGCGGCGAGCGCGACGGCGAGCGCCGCCGCGAACACCACGTCGACAAAGCGCATCACGGCTCCTCCCACAGGCGCGGGCGCGCCACGCCGACCACGTCCCACGGCGGCGCGGTACCCCAGCTCCGCGTGTTCACCACCTCGCCCGGTTCGTCGATCCAGCGCGCGGGTGAGGTCGGCAAGCGTACGAAGTCCGTACGGCCCGAGACCTCGTCGCGCCGCAGGAGGTAGAGCCCGCCCGGAGTTCGGAACGGGTGGACGTGGGTGGTCCCGGGCCAACTCGTGGCGAGGATCGGCAACGAGGGCAACGGCTCGCCGCGTGAGTCGTGATCGAGGGCGCTCACCCGCACGCGTCCGCCTTCTTCGCCGTCGCGTTGGCGCGCGTGCTGCAAAACGAACCAACGCGTGCCGATCGGGAACGTCTCGACCACGTGCCAGTCCGGCTCCCACACGAGCTCGTGCGAAACGCGCGTGAAGTGGAGCGCGCTCTCGTCCATCCACAGCCGAGTGATCTGAACCGCGTGATCGTCGCCCCCTCGGTACTGCAGCAGGTAGGTCGCGCCTTCGATGGCGAACGCGCGCACGTGCGTCCACGCGGGCTCTACCGGGACTGTCCACGCGCCCTCGAAGAGCGGCACGAGCTGGATCGCGCGCGCTTCGCCCTCGACGCGGTAGACGATCGCGGTGCCACGCGGTTGAAGCGCGGTGGGAACGCGCCCGCTCTTGTAGAGGAAGAGATGCGGCGCGCCGTCGAGCCGAAACGGGACCACGACGTCGAAGCCGCGCGGCCACTGACCGAGGTACGCGGGGCGTCCGAGCGTCCCGTCGCGCAGCACGGGCGAGATGCGCGCGGCGCAGTGCGTGTCGCACTCGCCGAGGTGCTCGAGCAAGAGGTCCGCTCCGTCGAACGCGAAGCTCGCGAAGAGCGTGTGGCCGATCGCGGCGTAGCTCCGGCGGTCGTCGTCGCGGCTCGGATCGTCGGCGTAGAACGCGGTGGAGCGCGTGAAGCCGGTGGCGGACTTGCGGCGGAAGACGACCGGCGTCGAGAGCGCGAGCTCGTCGTCGGTCGCGTCGCGCCCGAACGCGTTCGTGCAGACGCCGATCGACGCGACCGCGCACGACTCGAAGCGCTCCACGCAGCCCGCCTCGCAGAGACACGCGAGACAGTCTCCGTTCGAGCTGCGGGTGCACGCGTTCGGGCATCGTTGGGTCGCGCAGAGAGCCTCGTGCGCGACGCACTCGCGACACTCGGTCACCGAAGCTTCGTCGGCGAGGCAGCTCGCAACGTCGCACGGACTGCTCGTGCAGCCCGACTCGCTGCACGTCTGGATCGTCGTGACGAGCTCGGTGCTCTGGTGCAGCGCGCGCCACGACTCCGTCTCGACGCTCGGGCAACGCGGTTCGGGGACGTCGACGCCGGCGTCGACGAGCACGTCGGCGTCGGTGTCGGGCGCGCTCGCGTCGGGCCACACGCAACGCCCCTCGCGCGGCTCGACCACGAGCCCGGGTGGACAGGGGTTCGTCTCGTCGAGGCAGCCGAGCGCGCCGAGCAGCGCGACGACGAACGCGCTCGGACGCGCGCGGAGGATCGCGTGAGGCTGCGGTCGACTCGAGGCGCGTCGCCGAATCCACCTCGGAAGAAGCCGACGCGACACGAAGCTCACGAGGCCCCCCAGGCGAACGAGAGGAGCGGGACTCCGAGTCCGAGCAAGCTCGCGCCCACCGCGCGGCGCGGTCCGGTGAGCGTGGTGTCGCCGAGCCGACGAGGGGCCGAGATCGCGAGCGCGCCGCCGACGATGGCGAGCCCTGCGCCGAGGCCACGAAGGATCCAGCGGACGAGCGGCGAGCGCACGTGCTGGAACGCGAGCGCGGCCGCGAGCGGGAGCGCGCCCACCCACGCGGCGTGAGAGGCCGCCGCACGAAGGCGGCGGTAACGGAGCGCGTCGTCGACGAAGCCGGTGGCCTGAGGATCGGCGACGTCGAGATCGCGCGCGGCGACGATGGCGACCGAGGTGGACGCGAGGGATGCGACGAGCGCGGCGGCTCCGAACGAGACGAGCGCGAAGCGGGCGCGGCGAAGGGGGATGCGTTCGTGCGTGGAGGTCGCGGGGGCTTCGATGATTTCGGTGGTCGGGTGCGTGACGGAGACTGAGCCCGTGATGGAGACCGTGTCAGAGCCCGTGACGGAGACCGAGTCAGAGTCCGTGACGGAGACCGAGTCAGAGTCCGTGACGGAGACCGAGTCCGAGTCCGTGACGGGGACCGAGTCCGAGTCCGTGACGGAGACCGAGTCCGAGTCCGTGACGGAGACCGAGTCAGAGTCCGCGACAGAGTCAGCCTCCGCGACAGAGTCAGAGTCCGTCACGGAGTCCGACTCCAAGTCCGGGACCGAGGCAGCAACCACCGTGGAGTCGTCCGTGTCGGTGGCGGAGACCGATTCCGAATCCAACGCGTTGCTCCGAAGCGCGCGCACCGCGGCCAATCGGAGCTCGCGGACTCTTCGGCGCTGCGTGTCGTATCGCGCCGCGCGCGCGAGGGAGTCGAACACGTTCGCGACCTCGACGAGGCGCGCGTGATCGCCGAGGCGGTCGAGGGCGAGCACGAGGTTGAATGCGGTGGCGACACGCGCGACGGCGCGAAGCGACGCTTCGAACCGCGTGCGGGCCTCGCTCCACTCACCGCGGGTGGCGTGCTCCACGCCGCGCTCGAACTCCGCGCGCGCGATCTCCGTGGGTGGTGAGGCCGCCATGGGGTCGCCTTCCTGCGCGTGAGCGCGCGCGTGGAGAACGGAAGACGCGAAGAGCGCGCTCAGCACCACGATCGCGAGCCGTACGTGAGCCCATCGATTCCTCGAGTGCGCGTGCGGGCCCCGAGGGCTCCGAGCGCTCGACCCGGTCCGCGACTCTCGACGCGAGCGACTTCGGATCAGAAGTCCCACGACGTCACGATCTCCGAAGCAGGCGACGGGCCCGGCTCGGCGGGCGAGGCGACCGAAGCCTCCGGCGAGATCCCGCGACGCCGAGGCGCGCGCGGCAGAACCTCGAGGCGTGACCGCGGCCGCACGCTCGTTTCGGTCGCGTCGGTGGCTCGCAGCGCGTCGTCCAACGCGCCGGGCGCGATGAGCTCCGTCTTTGGCGCCGCCGCCTCCGAGGCGCTCGTTGGAGGAGCCGAAGCGACGTCTGACAGCGACGCTCGCAACGGCGTGACGTGCGCCTCCGCAGGAGTCGCGTCGGCGTCCTCTCGCACGCCGATCTCCGTTTCACGCGACGAGGCGACTTCGCCCTCCCCGCGCTCGCGCCCCTTCCAACCCACGACCCCTCCGACGACGACCACCAACACGGCACACGCCGCGAGCACCGCGCGCCTCGAGCGAAGCGTGTCGTCGCGAAGCGAAGCCGCCATCACTGTCGCAGCCTCCGTCGCCGACGCAGTCTCGGTCTCAGTCTCGGTCTCAGTCTCGGTCTCAGTCTCGGTCTCAGTCTCGGTGTCGGGCCCCGTCTCCGAGTCCGTCTCCGAGTCCGTCTCCGAGTCCGTCTCCGTCTCTGTCTCTGAATCCGTCTCCGTCTCGGTCTCCGCCTCGGTCTCGGTCTCCGTCTCCGACGCGCCCGCGCCCACACGAATCACGGCGTCGCGACTCGACGCCCCCACGAGCTCCGCCGTCCGCTCCTCCGCCCCCGCCTCCCGAACCCACTCTTCCCACTCCGCGAGCCCCATCGGATCCGGCGCGCTCGGCACCGCGATCCCACTCGCGAGCGCCGCCTCCAGCAGCGCCCGCGCCATCTCACGCGCAGTCGCGTACCGCCGCTCCACCGATCGCAGAGCACGATCGACCGCAATCCCGAGCGGCCGCGGCACATCCGCCACCGACTCGAGCGGCGGCGCGCTCTCCCGCGCGATCGCGCGCATCACCGACTCCGCGTCATCTCCCTCGAACGGAAGCCGCCGCGCGAGCGCTTCGAAGAGCACCACCCCCATCGACCACACGTCCGCGGCCGGCGTGAGCGTCGCGCCCACGAGTCGCTCCGGCGCGACGTACGCCGGCGTGCCGACCAGCGCGGTCTCGTCGATCGCGCCCGTGCTCACCGACCGCGCCGCCTGAGTCCCCGAACGACGCGCGATCCCGAAGTCCAAGAGCACGGGCCGCTCCGCACCGCGTCCACCGCGCCGCTCGAGGAACACGTTCGACGGCTTCACGTCTCGGTGCACGATCCCGAGCTCGTGCGCGAACGCGAGCGCGCCGAGGATCGGGAACACCCACGCGAGCAAGGCCTCGGACGTCGGCTTGGTCGTGAGTGCGCTCGCCAGCGTGCGCCCCTCCAACAGCTCCATCACCACGAAGGGCGCGCCTTCGTCTTCCCCGACGTCGAACACCGTGACGAGGTTCGGATGACGCAACGCCGCGAGCGTGCGCGCCTCCTCCGCGAAGCGCTCCCGCGCGCTCCGATCCCAGAGGTCACGGTGCATTCGTTTGATCGCCACCACGCGCTTCAAACGAAGATCCTCCGCGCGATGCAGCACCGCGCTCCCACCTCGCCCGACGACCGCTCCGAGCCGATACCGATCCGCGATCACTCGCCCGAGAACCGCGCTCTCGGGCGCGCGTGCGAGCGAATCCGGTTCGACTGACGCGTGAGAACCTCGGGCGGCATCGAAGCCAACGTCCGCGGACGACGCGGCGTCCACCGGCCGTACCCGCACGCTCGACCGCGCACGCCGCGTCGGCCTCGCGTCGTCGACCACCGCTCGGGCGTCCGCCCACCCGCCCAAGCGATGCGTGGTCTCGTCGCCCATCGCGCTCACACCAGCCCGAGCCGCTTCGCTTTGTGCGCGAGCGTTCGACGCGGGATGCGCAGCACGCGCGCGGCTTCGCTCTGGTTTCCGCCCGTCTGCTCGAGCACCTCGCCGAGGATCTGCCGCTCGAACGCCTCCACACGATCCGCGAGCGACCGCGCCTCTTCGGCGCGCACGACGGTCGTTTCCGGTCGCGCCGCGCGCGCGAGGTCGGGCGGCAGATCCGCCAGCGTGATCCGAGCACCGAGCGCCATCGCGGCCGCGCGCTCCACCACGTTCTTGAGCTGCCGAACGTTGCCCGGCCAATCGTGCGCGCAGAGCGCGTCGAGCGCGGCGTCGTCGAAGTCGATCGCGCTCGTCTCCCATTGCGCGCGTGCGCGCGACAGGAACGCGCGCGCGAGCGGCACGACGTCCTCCACACGCTCGCGCAACGCGGGCACCTCGAGCGTGAGCGCGTCGAGGCGGTAGAGCAGGTCCGCCCGAAACGTCCCCGCCTCCACCATCGCCTCGAGGTCCCGGTGCGTCGCCGCCACCACCCGCACGTCGACCTCGAGCTCCTTGGTGCCCCCAACGCGCACGAGCTTCTTCGCTTCGAGCACCCGCAGGAGCGCCGCCTGCGCAGCCAACGGGAGCTCGCCGATCTCGTCGAGGAAGACAGTCCCGCCATCGGCCTGCTCGAAGAGCCCGCTCGCGCGTTCCGTCGCGCCCGTGAAGGCCCCCTTCTCGTGGCCGAAGAGCGTGCTCTCCAGGAGCGTCGCGGGCAGCGCGGCGCAGTTCACGGCCTTGAACGGACCACCCGCGCGAGGGCTCCGCGCGTGCAGCGCGTGCGCGACGTGCTCCTTGCCTGCGCCCGTCTCCCCGAGGATCAGCACCGGCAGCTTCGTGCGCGCGACGCGCTCCACCGTGGCGTGGAGCGCGCGCATCGGCGGGCTCGCGATCACGATCTCACGCGGACCTTGTTGGTCGGCCGGGTCAGCGGCCGACGAAGCTTCTCGGTCGGCCGGGTCAGCAGCCGACGAAGCACGGTCCAGGCTCTCTCGGCGCGCCGCGATCACTCGCGCACGCGGCGCGAATGCGACCTCGCGCAACGAAGCACGTCGCAGCGCTCCCAGCGCCGCCTGCACCAACGCGCTCGCGTCGTCGGCGTGCACAGGCGCGACCGCCGCCCCGAACAAGAGCGGCGCGGGCTCCACCGACGCGCGCGCCCGCGCGACCCACGTCGTCAAAGCGAGCTCGTCGACCTCCACGAGCAACACGAGCCCAACCGAGCGCGCGTAGGGCGCGACCCGATCCACCGGCCGCAACGCCGCGCCGATCCGCCGCAGCCACTCCACCTCACCCGAGGCCCGCACCTCGTCCGACGCATGCCGCACCGCGAGCACCGCGGTCGGGCGACCGAACACTCGCCCCCGCGCGAGCTCCACCGCCACCACCGCCTCGAAGTCCTCCGTCGCCCGATCGCCGCTCGCGCTCGGCACGAACCGCGACACGTGCACCCGCACCTCGACGCCCCCGAGCGAGAGCGACTGCGAAGGCGCGACCGTCGCCTGCGCCACCCGCTCGCCATCCACGAGCGTCCCGTTCGTCGACCCGAGATCCTCGACGAAGAGCGCCTCGCCCCGCCACGTGAGCCGCGCATGACGCCGAGAGAGCGCCCGATCTTCGAGCACGACATCGGAAGGGCTCGCGCGCCCTACGACGACTGAATGCCCCTCACGGAGCGCAACTCCGACCGAGGACGACTCTCCAATCACCAACACGGACGCCCGCCGTGGAGCCACCTCCGTGCGAACGATCGTCGACTGAAAGGTCGTGGTGACTCCGCTCGACATCCGCGCTCACGACGCCGTCCTCGAGGTCCGCGTCACGGGCCGACTCTGGTCGACGGCGGCTCGGGCTTCAAGCCGCGATCAGTCGACGTACCGGTCACGAACCGACCGCACAACAGTGTGAGCGGACGATTTAACCGAAACCGAATCAGAACAGCTCCCGACCGCCTCGCTATCGGTGTCTTCCGACGTTCTCTCGGGCGCGGTCCGTCAACCCGTCGTCGAACCGTGTCCCGGCGAGCGCGTGCGAGATGGCTCGTCAAGCGGCGCCCTGGCTTCTGGCACGGCGTGCTCGCGGACCGCGACGGCATGGCGAACGCGCGCCGCGCCGTACGACGCGAGACCGCGGAACTCCTGCGTCTACTGCAGCGCCGTGATGAGCGCGGCCTCGAACGCCCGCGCAGGTGCGACCCAGTTGAACGTGAAGCCACAGTCGCCCGTGGCGCCGCTGTAGAAGGGCACCGGACTGCATTCCGGATTGTTCGCGAACTCGAGCAGAGACGTTTGTGCGCTGGGGCTACAGAAGTAGAGGCCGTGCTCGCCGGCGTACTGGCATGCCGCGCCCATGGCATCGAGGTAGGTGACTGCGTAGTCGAATGGCCGGTGCCCTGCGCAGTCCGGGTTGGCCAGAACGCCCGCCATGTTCGAAGGGTGGGTCATGGCCGAGTAGGCGTCGGGGTTCGACAGGAAGATCCCACCAACGTCCGCGTTACGGCAGGTCGCAGGCCAGATGCTCGTGTCGACGCCGCCGCGATTCGACTCGGGAACGAACCCGAGCCCCGTGCCGATCGTGTGCAGCAGGATGCCTTCGAGGGTGAACCAGTTGATGAAGGGTTGCGCGTCCACGAACGTGAACTCCGCCACCATTTCGTCGTACACGAGGAACTCTCGGAAGTTGGGACCGAGCGCGTTGTGATGCGGCCGGAGGACGAACGCGAAGTACTCCAGCGGCTCGGCCGGATCCGGCGTGTAGGGCGTGACGTACCAAGTGATGTAGTCGCCCGGTGCCGGGCTGCACGAACCGTCGCGGCCCACGTCCCGCACGAAGCGCACACCCGAGATGGTCTGCCATACCGAGGCCGCCTCCCCGAACGCATCGGCCACGCGGTCGAAGAGGCTCACCTCCGGACCGAGATACGCGAAGCGAGCTTGGGCCGCGTTCCAGCCCACCCGATCGACGCAGTAGCGGAGGACGGCGCGCTCGGGGAAGTAGCTTCCGACGATCGGGTCTCCGGGATACGCCTGTCCGTTGTGCAGCGTCAGCTTCGGCGCCGCCACGGTGGCTTCGAAGTATCGGCGCGCTTCCTCCTCTCCGACGAGCGAGGTGGGAGTGATGCGGTCGCCCACCGCGTAGATCTGCAGCGCAGGATCGACCAGCACGCTCTCTTTCCACTGTTCGTACATGCCATCGAAGGACGACTCCTTCCCGGCTTCGAACGCCGAGTCCGCCATCCACGCGTCGTCCAACACCGAGTCTTCGAACGCGAAGTCCGCCGTAGACCCGGCGGTGCAACCGGCGGAGAGGACGAGAAGCGCGAGCACCTTCGTCCGCAATGAAGAAGAGAGAGGCGTCGCAGAACCACGACTGCCGTTCTCTCGTGACGCAGGGTCGAGGCGCTTCGAAACGGGCAACATGTCAACTCCATGGAAGTGAGATCGGGGATCGACTTCGCGTGGGTTCTTCAACATGCGTGCCGCCACGAGGCGCCCGAACTGGGCGCGGAATCGCGGCGACACGGCCGACGCTGGCCAATCGTTGCCAGGGCTGGCCGTGGATGGCCGATCCTGCTTGCCTCCAGACACGGCGTGGATGGGCATCTGGGGCGCCGCGACCGAACGCGCACAGTGGGTCCGAGAGACCCGTGGCCTACGACGAGCGGAGCAAGCGCCTACTCATTGTCGCGGCCCGCAGGTCTGACTGCGGGAGAGCCGCTGGACCGCGAGGACCGCGATCTGGCCACGCTCGCGGGCATGGTGGGCGAGCTGCCTCGCGATGACGGCGGACACGTCACCGAGCGCCGCAGACGCTTCCGACGCCGGCGCACTCGTCGAAGAACCGCTCGCCGCAATCTTCGAACGCGATGAACTCGTCGCCACAGAACGTCTCCTCACACGCCAAGACGCCGACGCCCGAGCAGTGGGTTCTCATGCAGCACGCCAGCGAATCCCAGAGATCTTCACAGTCGTGATCCACGGTGCAGGCGGCATAGGCGAAGTACTCGCAGTCGAAACAATCGGGGTGTCGCAGGTAACAGGACCAACATTCCTCGCTGGAGCAGGTCGCGAGGCACGTACGGATCTCGTCGGTGCATCCAGGCCCCTCGTAGGTGGTGGAGGCGTCCGTCACGCACGCGGGCTCGCTCGGTGAGTGCGCGTCGATCGGCACGGTCACTGCGGCGTCGTCCCGAACGCCGGCATCATCGACGGGGCGCTCGTGCGAGAGATGGCACGCGGCAGCACAAACAACGAGGAGTGAGAGTCGCATGGCGGGCCGACACGTAAGAGCCGTGCTTACCTACACACGTTCCTCGATGCGCGAGCTCGCTCACGCGCGTCGAAAGAGCTTCCACACCTTCATGTCGCGGACGAACTGACCGGGATCGCGACGAAGCTTGCGAAACTTGCGGGCGATCCGATCAGGCTCGACCGCATCCTCGATGGAGTGAACGACACCCACCCCCGCTCGAACGACACGGGCATCACGAAAGAAGAGCGCGGGATCTCGAACCAACTTTCGCGCCTTTCGCGCGACACGGTCCGAGCCGAGCGAAGCATCCACTGCCTCGACGAGGCGAACCCCATGCTTGAGGCCGCGCGCGTCTCGGAAGAACTGCACCGGGTCGCGCGCGAGCTTGCGCGCCTTCCGGGACACCGTCGGATGAGTCTTGGCAACTTGGGCCAGCAAATCAGTCCATTTGTCGGCCGCAGGGCTCACGGCGTCCTCCGCACTCTTCGTTCGCTGCACCAAGGCTCGTCCTCCCGCTCGCCACCAACTCATTTCTACGAACGTCTTCTCGTCCTTCACGTGCGCCGGAGCGATCAAGAAACGCTCTCGATTGCCCCCGAACGCGTCCACGAAGCTGACCCCGACGAACATCTCCGCGTCGCGTCGCGACGGTCGCTCAGCAAAGCGAAGTACACGACGCGTCGCATCGCCCGGACTGAACGTGATGCTCTGCAGATCGTCGCCGAGCGTCCGAATCGCCAGGTCACAGAACTCGAGAACCCCGCGATGAACCTGCCGAACCAACGCCGCGCGCGTGCGTTCGTCACCGTCGACGAACACCGGCCGGGGCATCCCCTCCACCAACTCGAAGCTTCGAAATGAAGGAAGGTCCGGTAGGAAGAGGAACTCGAACAGGCCGATGCTCCTGCAGTAGACGTGATCACTCGAACGATTGTCCTCGAAGCGAAGCAGATACGAATCGATGTCGAAGCCAGCGTCTCGCACCTCTCTCGCTCCTTCGAAAGTAGCGAAGTAGAAGCCTCCGAGATCACGAACGCCGACCAACTCTCCGAGCGCCTTCTGAAGCGAGGCGTTGTGCCCGATGTCGACCACGGACTTGCGTGAGGCTCGACAGAACGACTCCGACTCGAGGTATCGGAGCATCGCGTCACGCTCGGTTCGACTGCGGGCCAGAATCCCTTCCGAGCAGGCGTCGAGCAGGCGGGTGAGGGCGGGTGCGTGACTCGCACGGTCAGACACTCGATCGTCCCAACTCGAGAACCCTGCATCGAGGAGACAGCGTCCGTCGAACGTATCGACGTCCAACCCGAAACGATCCGCGAAGAATGCTCGGAGAGTCGTCTCGCTGAATCGAAGACGCAGCGAGGCGTGCAGGTCTTCCTTGGACGACAACGACGCGGTCGAGAGTGAGCGGCGAGACGCGAGGAGGTAGTGGCTTCGCGGACCGCGGAACCCCGCCGCGATCAAGCGATCGTAGATCTCCTTCACGAGGAAGCCGTCGCGCGCGAGAAAGAAGAGGTCCTGGTCACCCCGACGTTCACTCTCGCGCAGAACCCACATCGCGAACGAAAGGAACATCGGCCCCGCGCCCTCGAAGCCGAGGCGAACGGGGTCGCCGTCGAAGTCGCTTCCGTCGCGTGGGGGGGTGTCCCCGTACCGTGAGGCGATGAGGCCGTGAAGGACCGACGAGGACAAGCTCCTTCGCAGATCGACTCGGGCCCACGCACGCTTGACGGCTGGAGAGTCCTGATAGCGCGCAAAGACCGCGGGCAGATGACGCCCCGTCCATCCTTCTCGAGTCGACATTTGTTCGTCGGAGATCCGATTGTCGCCGACGTGCAGGAAGCGCTTGGACCCTTCCAGCTCTCCAACCCTTCGAAAGAGCGCCCCCGTCTTCTTCAGGAGTCCGAACTCGGAGGAAACGTACAAACGGTCGAACTCGGTGATACCTGCGCGCTCGAGCAGCTCGCGCACGAACGAGGCGTCGAAGTACGTGTCGCTCACGAGGATCACGCGTTTGCCGGCGGCGCGAGCAGCGCGGAGAAGCCTGACTCCTGCATCACGAGGCAGCACGAGTCGACGTTCGACGTCGAGCTCGTGGGAGAACAACGCCGAGGCACTCTCCCGCGATATTCCCGCGAGGTTCGACATCTCCGCGAGGAGCGTCATGATGTCGAACTCCTCGCGACCGGCGGCCTGCGCCTGTCGCATCGCGCGCGCTCCGGCGTCGAGGCGAAGCCGCTTGTACCCGCCCACTGCAGCGACGGATCGCAGCAACTCGGAATCGTCGAGTCGCCGCGACAACCGCTCTTCGACCAGCTCGAGCACGGCACCATGATGCGCTACGGGGCGCGTGATCAGGGTGTCGAAGACGTCGAAGCTGATGACGTCGTGCCGCTCGAGCTCGGCAACGATCGCGGAGGAGCGCGCCTCCTCGCGCCGCTCGACCTTGGCCTTGCCGAGGTCTCGAAGGTAGTGCTTGGCGCGCGTGGCTCCGCGAAGGGCATCGAACACTTCACGGTCCTCCGCGATGGGTGCCATCACCTCGAATCCCTTCGGATCTTCGGCGGAATGCACTCGGCTGAGGAAATCGTAGAACCAACTCGGATCGTGGTGGTAGCGCTCCAAGAGCGGGTAGTAGTGTGTGAGCAGGTAGTGCAGCGCGCCCCGCTTGTCGGGTCGCGCCCCTTCGCGGCAGAGGGCCACCAGTCCCTCCACGGTCGCCGCGTCACGCACCGCGGCGACGTGGGAACGGCCCAGTACCCCCACTGGCAGATCCCAAAGCATCGCTTGGAGGCCCACCGAGGAAGAGACAGTGAGGACACCATCGACGTGTGGCAGGCAGTGCTGCGACGCCCACGGCACGCGCTGCAGGTCGGGATCGAAGATGAAGTTGGGAAAGCGTTCGCGAATCGCGACCGCGACCTCGGGGGTCAACCAGTCCGCCTCGGCCCCGTGCAGGGTCGTCAGAACACCGACGTCGGGGTCTACTCGTTCGAGGACGTACTCCAGAAACTCGTGTTGACTCTGGATTCGGACGTCGGCCTCGACGTTCTCATCGAACATGAAGTAGTTCGAGACCTGAAGCGGTAACAGCACCACGTGCGACCAATGTCGGCGCGCACGCGCGCGTGTCACGGGGCTGTGGTCCAGCAACACTTTGCGGTAGTGACTCTCCAGCTCCGCGAGCTGCGCAGTCTGCTGTGGATCGATTCGGGTCGACAAGATTCGATCGGCGTGACGTCGCAAGAACGCATCTTTGCCGACCCCGACCGGGTCGAGACAGGACGTCTCGGGATAGGGCGCGCGAGAGAAGATTCCCAGCGTGTTGTGGACGATCCGGCATCCGGGGAAGGCTCGCGCGAAGAAGGGTGCGCTCGACTCGTAACAAACGACCAGGTCGGGAACGAACGCCCCCAGCCGACGTCGATAGAGCTCGATCGCTCGTTCTTCGGCGCGCGCCGAAGCCCTGTCGTTGTACCAGGCGTTCGAGGCCGCGAGATAGTCCCGGTGAATCTCGCGAACGTCCGCTTCGGAGATTCCGACGATCGGAACTCCGTCTAGAAACCCGTTCTCCACGATCGCCTTGTGCACGGCGTCGGAACACACGAGACGGACATCGACATCTGGATGAGCGGCAATGCTCGGGATCTCGAACCGAAGGTGGTTGCGAACGGTCCCCAGCCGAAACAGCGGATTTCCTCGTTCAATCTCTGGCTCGAGGAAATAGAGCACCTTCATCGTTCAGCTCGCATTCGTGTCGGGTGGTACAGTCACGTGCGGAGCGCGTCGATGTAACAGCTCATCTCTGCGTCTGTCTTGTCGAAGTATCGAACGTCGCGAAGAATCGGCGCAATGCTCTGCCGGTGACCACTGCGATAGATGCGGGAAAAGCCCGCCTCTTGCAAGAACCGGGTGAGCTTCTCGATCGTGAACCAGTTTACGTGAGCTCCGATCCGGTCCTGAAGCGAACGGTCGGACAGGCGAGACGCTTCGTCCAGGGCAGCATACTCGTCTGGAAACGATTTGAAGAATCCGTCGGCCTCCTCGGGGCGAACTCGCGTCGGATTCTCTGGATGCGTGATCAAGGAAGAATGCTCCAGCAGCAAGTACGACGTCGGGCGCTCCCCTTGTTTCGGGAAGTAGAATCGATCGCCGCGCCGCATCGCCCGGACTCCGAGCGCCGTGTCCGGGCACGTGATGCGAAATACCCCGCCCTTGGCGAGGATCCGATGGACTTCCTTCATGAACACGCGGACGTCGTCATCCCAGCCGTGCTCGACGAGATGGCTACAGTAGACGACTTGAATCGACGAGTCGGGCACCGCGACCTTCGTCTGCTGAATCAGATTCCACTCGATGTCGATCTGCATCTCGTAGCCGCGGTCGCGCTGCTCGCTCCACGTCTTGCCGTCGTATCGCCGGTCCGCATTCCGCCAGAAACGGTGTCGAAAGCTACCGGGTCCGAAATTGACGAACCTGCGCTCCTTCAGGTCCGAGCGAGAGTACAGACCGCGATAGACGGCATCGTAGTGCGCGTCGAGTCGCTGATCTTCCTCCCACTGGCGGCGCGCGAGGCGAAGGTATCGTTCGGGGAGATCGGTGGCGGTGGGCTGCATGAGATCGAACCGTAGAGTCGGAGCCGAGTGCGCGTTCGAGCGTCGGCCAGAAGAGGTGAGCGACGCTCCTCAAATCCCCCCGAACCACCGGATTCCCGTAGGCCCCGCTTCTCGGTCGGCGCGGACGTAGAAGTTGCCGTTGGCTTGGCTGGCGTGGAGGAGGTAGCGGCGGAAGGCGTCGTAGAGGTCGGCGTCGAAGGTGCCGGGGTCGCGGAAGAAGGACTCCAGCGTGCCTTGGTGGGTGAGGCCCGGGAGGTCGTAGACCGCGCGGCCGGCGCAGTGGACGGGGCACGCGTGATGGAGGGCTTGGAGGCCGGTGGTGCTGTTGATGGTGATGCAGCCGCGGGCGTGCTTGAGGAGCGTGGGGAGGTGGAGGTCGTGGCAGTAGAAGAGGCGGCCTTCGAGGCCATGCTCTTTCGCGAGCTGCTTCACGAGCGCGCCGTACTCGCTGAAGGGGCGATCCATCGGGTGGTGCTTGAGCACCAGCGCTTGGTCCGCAGGCGCGCTGCGGGCGAAGCGGGCGACGACCTCGCGAAGGAACTCTTCTACGTCGCGGAAGCGGGAGTGGCGGATCTGGAAGTCGCAGTAGACCTGGAGCGGCACGAGGAAGAAGCGTTTGCTCCACTTCGTGGTGAGCTCTTCGAGGAGGCCGCGCTCTTCGTAGGCGAAGCGCTGCTTGCGCACGAAGCCTCGGACCCACGACGCGGTGTGGAACCAGGCGTTGAGGTTCCGGTGGTGCTCGTAGAACGGGAAGCCCTGGTTCGCGTGCGTGAACGTGAGCGCGTTGAGGGTCGAGTACCAGGCCGACATGCCGAAGCTCGGCGGGACCTTCGCGGCCTCGGTCGGCTCCGGGAGATCGAGGTGGCGGTAGACGTCGGGGTCGCGCGGCATCGGAGAGTGGCCGTTGACGCCGTCTTGTTCGAGCGTGATCCAGTCGGGGCGCAGGTAGCCTTCTTCGAAGACCCAGACCGCGACGCGGAGCTCGCGCGCGACCTCGATCGCGGCGCGGTGGTGCTCGCGTTGGTCGCCGAAGAGGAAGATCGCGTCGACGTTGCGCTCGCGGACGAGCTGCTTGATGAAGCCGGGCCACTGCGCGCGAGTGCCGCGGAAGGCGATCGCGTCGGGGCCCGGGTAGAAGAGGACGTCGCCGGCGTGGAAGTTGATCTTGGTGGTGCGGATGCCCGCTTCGCGGAGCTCGGCGCCGAAGCGGCGCATGAAGGGGCCCGCCGGGCCTTGGAGGAGGAGCGCGTGGCGGCAGCCGAGGTGCGGGAGCTGCGAGACCTGTCCGGGTCGGCTCGGTGCTCCGACGACCGCCCCAGGGTGACCGGCGATCGGTCCGCGACGCTTGGGCGGGACGCGGAGCATGCGCGCCTCGAAGAGGCGGCGTGCGAGCGGTGCGCGATGGAGCGGTGCGGTCATGCGACGTGGGCTCTCGATCAGCGGGAGTCGTTCAACGTGGGCAGCTCGGCGACGGAATCGGATCGACGGTCAGCGAGGGTCGAAGGAGCGCGCGAGGTTGCGGGCTTTGCGGAGCCAGCGGCCACCTCGGCTGCTCGCGATGGCGCCGCCGCGATGACGTGCTTCGAGTAGCTCCGCGACCACGCGCTCGGGCGTGGTGTAGCGGCCGGTCGCCGTGCTCACGTACGTGGGATAGCGCAGAAGGACGCAGGCGACCATTTCGTCGAGGGTTCGGCGCCGGGTGCGGCGTGGGTGGGGGTGGCGATCGAGGGTGAGGCCCCAGCCGGCGTAGAAGGGGTGGCCGTACACGTGGACGGCGCGTTCGCGCAGCAGCGCCTCGAAGCCGACGAGCGAGGTCATCGTGTGGATTTCGTTGGCGACGGCGAGGCATTCGGCGATGCGGGCCTCGGGCGCGGCGAGGTCGGCGAGGCGCGCGACGTCGGCGTCCGCGACCGCTCCCTCGCGGTTGCCGGAGACCACGTCGGGGTGGGGTCTCCAGATGAGGAAGGCGTCGGGAGATGCCTCACGCGCGGCCTGCAGGAGCGCGAGGTTGGTGCGCACGTCGAGGCAGCCACGGCGGATGGAGGCGTCGTCCTCGACTTGGCCGATCACGAGCGCGACGCGGCGGCCCTGGGGCACGCGCAGCGGGGTCGACGCGCCGAGGTTGTACTTCGACAGACCCGTGCTCACGAGCTGCTCGCGGAGGAGGCGCGCGCGCACGAGCTCGTCGCCGTCGAGCTCGGCGTGCTGGAGGAGCTCTTCGAGATCGCTCGGGGTGCGCGGGTCGTAGTAGAGGCCGCGGCGATCGAGGACGAGCGAGGCGGGCGCGTGCAGGTCGCTTCCGAGCCCGACGCTGCGAAGGAAGCCGTCCTCCATGCGCCAGAGCGGGACGTCGCGGCGGGTGGCGAGCTCGGCGAGGTCGCCGTCGCCTTTGGTGCCCCAGGCGACGAAGGCCGCGCGCGACGCGGTGGGTGACGAATCGCGCGATGGTCCAATGCTGCGTTCGGAGCTGCGGTCGAGCACGCGCGCGGCGGCTCTCGCGTCCTTCGCGAACGCGATCGTCGTGCCCGGCCCCCGGAGAAACCCCGGAAGAAACGCCCGCTTCCAGCGAGAGAAACCGACACAGACGATCGTGCCGCGGGTGCGCTCGCCCAGGCGGCGTTGGAGACCGAGCCACGACGCGACGGTCTCGAAAGGCGCAGGCAGACCGGTCTCGGGATCGACGTAGCGCGCGTAACGGAGGTAGGCGGCGGCGAAGAGGGTCGGAAGATCGCGCGCGCGATCTCGACGATCCGGGATGTCCGCGCGATCGTCGGTGAGGCCCCAGCCCGCGTACCACGGGACGCCGTAGGTCGTGACCGGCAGACCGTGCACGAGGGCCTCGAAGCCGACGAGCGAGGTCATCACGACGACACGATCGATCTGCGAGAAGAGCGAGGGCGGATGTGCGGACGCGGTGAGCAGGTGGACGCGTGGATCGCGCAGCGCGTGGCCCTGCTTCTTGCCTTCGAGCACGTCGGGGTGCGTCTTGACGATCACGTCGGCGTGCGGGTGCTCATCGAGGGTGCGCGCGAGCAGCCCGGGGAAGTCGGTCGCGCAGAGGCCCTTGGTGATGGAGAGATCGCCGGCCGTCTGATCGATCACGAGCACACGCTCGCGACCGCCGCGCGGCGTCAGGTCGAAGGCCGCGTCGAGGTCGAGATCGGGTTGGTGGTTGTACTTGGAGAGCGCGTGCTTGCGGAGCGTCAGAAGGCCACGCTCGGCGCGTGCGCGCAGCGGCTCGTCGAGCTCGAGCTCGGCGATGGTTCGCTCGAGGCGCGACGGCCCCGTCGCGTCGTAGTGGATGCCGAGCTCGTCGACCACGAGCGAGAGCGGCGGCTCGCCCGTCACGCCGGGCAAGACGGAGCGCAGGAAGCCGTCTTCGAGCGCGATGTAGGGGAGACCTTCACGCGCGGCGAACGCGCGCGCACGATCGGCGGTCGGCTTGTGGCCCCAGCCGATCACCGCGTCGACGGAACGCCGCGAGAGATCCGGGCGTGCGACGAGCTCGGCGCCGTCGAGGAATCCGCGCAGGTGCGGGATGCGCAGGATTCCGGGGGAGAAGACGCCGAGCCGAGAGGGGAGCTGCACGGGGGCGAAGGTGTGGCACCCGCGCGACGAAGCGTCGACTCGACGCGGGGCGCTCCGGGAGGAACGCGCGGAGGCGTCGACTCGACTGTTCACGGGAGGAACGTGGAGAAGCGTCGACTCGACGCGGGGCCTGCTCACTCGCAGGCGGGTAGCTCGAGCCGCGTGTCTCCGAAGCCGTGGCCCTCCGGGCAGTGCTCCCAACCCACGAGCTCCAGGCGATCGGGCGCCGACTCGTCCTCGTAGTCGCGGAGCCCGGTCATCGTGTGGATGAACGCGAGCGAGGCCTCGGGGTGCTCGAAGCACGTGAGCGTGAGGCCTCCCGAATAGCTGACGTCGGGCTCGCCGCACGCGACGACGCGCGACTCGGGGAGCACGCAGCCCCGTGTGGTGTCGGCGACGCTCGCGGTGAAGACCTGGCAGCCCGCGGGGCAGCTCGCGTCCGGCAACGCGCCGACGAGCGCGCAGGGATCGCTCGTGGGATCCGTGGAGCTCGTGCAGGCGCCCACGACGAGGGCTCCGACCGCGAAGAAGCGAATCATGCGACGAGCTTCACCCGGATTCGTAGGAACGACAAACCCGAGAGATCGAACAGCGCTGAGATCGAGGAACGCTCAAACGAAGAGCGCGCGGACGCGTTCGAGGTCTTCCGGAGTGTCGACGCCGGGCGGGGGCGCTTCGTCGAGGACGGTGACGTGGATGCGCAGACCGAGCGCGAGGGCGCGGAGCTGCTCGAGGCTCTCGGCCTTCTCGATCGCGGCGGGCGGCGTGGCGGCGAGGAGCTTCAGGGTCGAGACGCGGTAGGCGTAGAGGCCGAGGTGGCGCAGGTAGGGCACGCCAGGCGGGAGCTCGCTCGGGGGCTCGCTGCGCAAGAGCGGGCCGAAGGCGTCGCGCGCCCAGGGGATCGGCGCGCGGCTGAAGGTGAGCGCGAGGTTTCGCTCGTCGAGCACGACCTTCACCGCGCTCGGCGCGAAGAGCTCGCGCGGCTCCGTGATCGGCGTGGCCGCGGTGGCGAGCGCGGCCTCGGGCTCTTCGGCGAGCGCGTTGGCGAGGGTGCGCAGGAGCGGCCCGGGTACGAGCGGCTCGTCGCCCTGGAGGTTCACGACGATCGTGTCGTCGCGCCAACGCTCGAGGATCGCGACCTCCGCGAGACGATCGGTGCCGCTCGGGTGGTGCGGGCTCGTGAGCACCGCGCGGCCGCCCGCGGCGTTCACCACGTCGACGATGCGCGCGTCGTCGGCTGCGACGATGACCTCGTCGGCGCCGGCGTGGAAGGCGCGCTCGTAGACGCGGACCACGAGGGGTTTTCCTGCGAGATCGGCGAGCGGCTTCTCGGGGAGACGGGTGGAGGCGAGGCGCGCGGGGATGACGACCTTGAACGCGGTCATGGGTCGAGGATGCGACGGTTCGGGGGTGGGATCGAGTGTCGTGTCGCCGCGCGCTCACGCGACGCCACCGTGTCTCGGAACGAACGGTTCCGCTTCCATCGGAGATCGCGCGCCCCGGCGTGCACCGCCGTCGCATGGCGAGGTCTGCCAGACACGACGGCCCCCGATGTTCGGTGAGCACTCCCGAGCGGGTGGACCGAGCGCTCCAAAACGTCGTTGGCGCGCGTCGCCTCGCGTTCTATGAAGGGCGGCTCATGCCCGCGCTGATCGCCACTTGGGGTGTCGCGCTCGTCGTGCTGCTGCTCGCGCAGGCGACGATGCGTCTGCTGCCCTATGCGCTCGAGGTGTGGCGCGACGGCGCGATGAGCGCCGGGCAGCAAGCGCTCTTCGTGGGCTTCGTGATCTTCAACGCGTACGCCGAAGGCTACCGCGGCTTCCAGAAACGCTTCTCGCCGCGGGTCGTCGCGCGCGCCTTCCACCTCGGTCGCCATCCACGACCGCTGCACGTGCTGCTCGCGCTGCCGTATTGCATGAGCCTCTTCCACGCGAAGCGGCGCCAGCAGATCGTCGGCTGGGTGTTCCTCGTCGTGCTGGTGCTCGTGATCGTGCTGGTGCGGCAGCTCCCGCAGCCGTGGCGCGGGATCGTGGACGGCGGCGTGGTCGTCGGGCTCGGCTGGGGCATCGTGTCGGTCGTGGTGTTCTGGATCCGCGGACTGCGCGGGGACCCGCCGCCCGTGACCGATCTCCCCGAGAGCCAGTCCGCGACGCTCTCCGGTCCCGCCTGACGTTCGGTGCGCGCATCGTCGGCACCGATCGTCGCTGGGGTGGGATTGCCACTATCCTCGTTCGAATGACGCGATGGCTCCTGCTCGTGCTCGCGATCTTCGGATGCGGTGACGACGACACCACGAATGACGGCGGGCTCGACGCGGGTCCCGAAGACGCGGGCGAGCTCGACGCGGGTCGCGACGCGGGCACCGACGCGGGTCCGGGCGACGCGGGACCCTTGCCTGCCCTCGGGCTCTGCGATCCGGAGGCCGACCCTGGCCCCTTCCCCGCGCCCGATGCGTGGCGTTCGGAGGGTTGGATCCCACGCGTCGGTCAAGTCGACTTCGAGGAGTCCGCGCTCGGCGAACATTGCGCTTACTTGAGCGGGCACGAAGAAGACATCCAACACCACAACTTGCTGGTGGTGTACGACGGATACTTGCTGATGCCGTGGGCGCCGGAGTGGGCGGACGGTGGGCTCACCTTCTGGGACGCCACCGATCCGTGCGCGCCGATCCTTCGCGGGGTCGGGCGATCGCCCACGATGCGCGAGACGCATGCGATCGGCTTCTCGCACCTCGGGGGATCGTGGGCGGTGGTCGGCGCGATGACGCGTGCGCTCTTCGCCGGCGGCGGCGGGATCGAGTTCTGGGACGTCAGCGACACGAGCGCGCCACGCCGCGTCTCCACGATGGACCTGCCGGGCTTCTTCTACCCGGACGCGTACGCGCGTGTCTCGCTGAGCGTGTTCTGGCAGGCGCCCTACGCGTACGTCGGTGGCGCGGACAACGGCGTCTACGTGGTGGACGCGACCGATCCGGAGAACCCGCGCCTCGCGTCGCAGTACGTCTTCGATCCGATCTTGCGGGTCGGTCAGGTGCAGGTGATCGGCAACCTGCTCGTGGCCACGGCCGCGGAAGGCCCGCGCACCGTGCTGCTTGACTTCTCGAACCCGATCGATCCGCAGCCGATCGGCGGGGGTGACTTCCTCGCGCGCGACGAAGAGGGCGAGCCGCGCGAGGCGTACTTCACGAACCTCGTGAACGG
This sequence comes from uncultured Sandaracinus sp., assembly GCA_937982655.1. Lineage (GTDB taxonomy): Bacteria > Myxococcota_A > Polyangia > Polyangiales > Houyiibacteriaceae > JACKEH01. Next base: position 9,193 of record CALJLK010000396.1, on the reverse strand, counting down.
CTACGTCTGGTACGCGCGCAAGAGCTCGGGCGCGGGCTTGATGATCTACGACGTGCGCGATCCCGCGAGGCCGACCTTCGTGGGCGCGGTGCGCAGCGAAGGGGGCGGCGGCTACGTCTTCGTGAAGGACGACCACGCGTTCGAGGGCGCGGGCTCGATCGGCTACGCGTACGACGTCTCGGATCCGTCGAGCCCGACCGAGGTCGCGACCTTCGATCTGACGGGCGACCTCGACACCGTGACGCCGATCGGGAACTTCGTGGTCGCGAGCGTCGACGCAGAAGCCCTGCGGAATCAAGGCAGCGCGGTGATCCCCTTCCAGACCGCGCGCGACGTGCAGGGGCCACGCGTGACGTGGACCTTCCCCGCCGATGGCGCGACGGACCTCGCGCTCACGTCGCGCTTCGGGGTCGGCTTCTCCGAGATGGTCGACTCGAAGAGCGCGTTCGAAGGCTCGGTGCGGCTCTACGAGACGGCGAGCGGCGCGCGCGTGGCGGGCACGGTGAGCGCGCAGGAGACCCTCGTGAGCTTCCACCCGTTCTGCCCGCTGACGCCGGGGACCTCGTACACGCTCGAGATCGTCGCGGGCGGCGTGGTCGACTTCGTCGGCAACGCGGTCGCGGAGAGCACGACCTACACCTTCACGACGCGCGAGTGATGCCAAGCTTGGTCGAGCATGGGATGTCGGTGCGTGCTTCGCGTGGGCAGGAGCTCACGTCGGGTGTGGCGGCACGCCGCGCTCTCCGAGCCCGCGCGTCCGCGGTGACACGACCGAGATGCGGCGCGTTCCTGCTGGTCCTCACGAGCCTCGCGCTCGGCTGTGGCGACGACGACGCCCCGAGCGATGCGGGTCTCGACGGGGCGCTCGACGCCGCGCGGGATGCGGAGCTCGACGCGGAGGCGGTCGACGCGGGCCCTACCCCGCTCGTCGCGCTCTTGGATGCCCCAGCCTACGCCGACGTCGGCGCGACGATCGTGCTCGACGCGAGCGCCTCGAACGCGGAGCGCTACCGCTTCGAGCTCGGCGACGGTCGCGTGATCGAAGGCCCGGACGCGCGGGTCGAGGCGAGTTGGGAGAGCATCGGTCGCTTCACGGTGCGCTTGGTGGTCTCGCGCGAAGGCGAAGAGGCGAACGCGCGCCGGCTCGTCTCCGTCACCGAGCCGCCGATGTTCGTGCCACGGCAGAGCAGCACGATCGCGCTGCGCGGCGAGCTCGGCGCGGTCGTGAGCACCGACGCCGACCTCGTGACGATCTTTCGGCTTCGCGACGGATCGCTCTCGCTCGTGCGTCGCGTGTCGGTGCCGCGCGGTCCCCGCACGCTCGCGTTCGCCGACGACGGAGCGCTCGCGATCGCCTGCCAAGACGGGGCCGCGCTCGCGGTGATCGCGCGACCGGAGTCGGACGAAGCTCCGCAGGTGATCGCGCTCCCACACGCGTCGCGCCCCTTCGGCGTCGTGGCCGTGGACGGCTCGTTCTTCGTCACGCTGCAGGCGCTCGGGACGGTCGCAGAAGTTCGCGAGGGCGCGGTCATCCGCACGCTCGATGCGATCGTCGACGCGCGTGGCATCGCGCTCGCGCCCGACGGACGGCTCGCGATCACGCGCTGGCGCTCACAGGAGGTCGGCGAGCTCGTGCTCCTCGATCGCGAGAGCGGCGCGCGCGACGTGATCCCGCTCGCGTTCGATCCCCAGCCGAGCAACGACAGCGAGAGCGGCGGGCTGCCGAGCTACCTCGAGCAGGTGCTCTTCGATCCGACGGGACGCGAAGCGGCGATCCCTTCGACCCAAGCGAACCTCGGCGAGGGCACCTTCCGCAGCACGCGCCCACTCACCTTCGAGACGAGCGTGCGCGCGGTGGTCTCGTTCCTCGAGCTCCGCGAGGGCGCGTTCGTGGAGCGGTTCGCGCGCCGCAAACAGTTCGACAACCGAGGCTTCGTGGCGGCGGGCGTCTACAGCGCGCGCGGCGACTACCTCTACCTCGCCGATCGCGGGCACCGCGCGATCGAACGCCTCGACGTGATCAACCGGACCCAGTCGGGGAGCTTGCAGGGCACGGGTTACGCGCCCGACGGCGTCGCGCTCTCGGCGGACGATCGGTGGCTCGTGGTGAACGCGTCGCTCGATCGGCGCGTGGAGCTCTGGGACGTGAGCGATCTGAGCGCGCTGCCGGTCGCGATCGGCACCCTCGCCACCGTCGACGAAGAGCCCCTCGCGCCGAACGTGCTGCGGGGAAAACAGCTCTTCGGTGACGCGGTCGATCCTCGCCTCGCGCGCGACGGCTACGTCGCCTGCGCGCACTGCCACCTCGACGGCGATTCCGACCACCACGTGTGGGACTTCACCGCGCGCGGCGAAGGATTGCGCCGCACGCCGCCGCTCTTCGGGCGCGTCGATCACGGACCGCTGCATTGGAGCGCGAACTTCGACGAGGTGCAGGACTTCGAGAACGACATCCGCGCGCACCAGGGCGGGCGGGGACTGCTGAGCGACGCCGACTTCGCGGCGACCTCGGACACCCTCGGAACGTCGAAGGCCGGTCGCTCCGAAGAGCTCGACGCGCTCGCCGCCTACGTCGCGTCGCTGCGCGAGCCGCCGAGCCCGCACCGACGCGTCGATGATTCGTTGCCCGAGCTCGCGCGCACGGGGCGCGATGTTTTCGCGAGCGCGGGCTGCGCGAGCTGCCACGCGGGCGCCGTGCTCACCGACAGCGCGCTCGTCGACGGCGAGCCCGTGCTGCACGACGTCGGCACCCTGAGCGCGGCCTCGGGCTCGCGCCTCGGCGCGCCGCTGACCGGTCTCGACACCCCGACCCTGCACGGCCTCTGGCATCAAACACGGTTTCTCCACGACGGCAGCGCGTCGACGATCGAAGAGGCGATCCGCGCGCACGACGAGACCGCGGTCGATCCCGACGCGCTCGACGAAGCGGCGATGAGCGCGCTCGTCGCCTACCTGCGCTGCCTCGACGGACGCGTGGATTGATTCGCGCGCTCAGCTTCCTTGAGGGGCTGTCGCCAGCCCCTCCCCCACGGGGCATGAAGCCCCGATGGGGCCCCCTCCCACGAGCCTTCGCTCACTTCGTTCGCTGCGCGCCGTCCGGTAGGGCGGCTTGCGGAATTCGGCCGAGCTTCTCTTCAGCTTCCTTGAGGGTCTGTCGCCAGACCCTCCCCCACGGGGCATGAAGCCCCGATGGGGCCCCCTCCCGCGAGCCTTCGCTCGCTGTCGCTCGCTGCGCGCCGTCCAGTGGGGCGGCTTGCGCAATCGGCAATCAGTCTCTTTTCAAGGAATCAGCACGAGCTTGCCCGTGCTCTTGCCCGACTCGATGTGCCGGTGTGCGTCCGCGACCGCGCTCATCGGGAACGTCTTGACCGCCGGCGGTCGCAGCTCACCCGCCGCCATCCACGCGAGCACGTCGTCCATCGCTTCGCCCAGCAGATCCATGCGGTCGAACAAGTAGCTCAGGTTGAACGCGAGCACGCTCTTGCTCTGGTTCGTGAGATCGAGCGGGTTGTAGCGTGGGGTGCGGATCCAATCGGCGGCGAGCTTGAGGTAGTTCGGCTTGCCGCCCGTCTTCGGCATCATCGTCGCGAAGCCGTAGACCACGAGCTTGCCCGCGGGGCGCAGGTGCTCGTAGCTCTGCTTGAGCGTCTCGACCCCGTTCGCGTCGAGCACCACGTCGAAGCCGCGCGGCGAGATCGTCTTCGCGCGCGCCCAAAGGTCTTCTTTCGACTTGTCGATCGCGTGATCGCAGCCGAGCGCGCGCGCGACCTCGACCTTCTCGGTGCGACCGACCACGCCCGTGACCTCGCAGCCGATGCGCTTGGCCATCTGCACGAGCACCGAGCCCACGCCGCCCGCCGCGCTGTGCACGAGCACGCGGTCCCCGGGGCGCGGATGCGCGAGGTAGTGCAGCGCGAACCAACCGGTCAGATACACCGCGGGGATCGCGGCGCCTTCTTCGAAGCTCAGGTCTGCGGGGAGCTTCCACACCTGCGTGCGCGGCGCGACCACCGCGCTCGCGTATCCCCCGAAGAGCAGCCCCGCGATCACACGATCGCCGACTTGCAGATCCGTCACGCCCTCGCCGAGCTCGCGTACCACGCCCGCGACCTCGAAGCCGGGCGTGATCGGCCAACCCACGAGCTCCTTCGCGGACGCGTAGAGCCCCATGCGCACGATCACGTCGGCGTAGTTCACACCGCTCGCCTTCACGTCGATCGCGACTTCGCCCGCCTTCGGGCGGGGCGTGGGGTGGGACTCGACGCGGAGCTGCTCGTACGAGCCCGCGCGGTGGATGACGATCTTCGATGTGCTCATGGCGTGCGGCCTGCCCCGTCGAGCGGATGACGCGAAGCGTTACTCCCGTACCTGCGACGCCGTACCTATGACGCCGTGCGTGCGACCACGAACGGGCTCGTCACGCTCGGCGTGGCTCGACGCGCGTCCTTCCCGCGCGCGCCGTCGGATCTGCTACGAATCCGCCGCTCATGACGATCCTCCTCGCCGACCGCACTGCGACTTTCCTCGACCTCGACGCCCGTGAAAAGCGCGCCGCGGGAGAGTTCGCTTCGACCGACGCCTCGCGCCACTACGCGCCCGAGCTCCGCCTCGAGCCGATCCACCTCGATCTGCACCTCACGATCGATCTCGACGCGCGCCGCGTGGACGTGGAGCTCGTGCACCGGCTGCGCTGCAACGACGAAGGCGCGGACACGATCGTGCTCAACGGCCTCGAGCTGCGCGACGTGCGCGTCGAAGGCGACGGCGTGCGCTCCAGCTACGACGACGCGACGCTCACGCTCGCGTTCGATCGTCCGTTCACCAAAGGTGAAGAGCGCGAGGTGCGCCTGCGCTACCACGTGATCGAGCCCAAGAGCGGTCTGCTCTTTCGTTCGCCCACGAAGGCCGATCCGAACGCGCCACGCTTCGTGGCCTCCGATCACGAGACCGAGCGCGCACGCCACTGGCTCTGCACCGTCGATCTACCCGCCGTGCGCCCGACCCTTCGCATTCGGCTGACCGCCGACACATCGCTCACCGCGCTCGCGAACGGACGGCTCGTGGGCGAGCACGTCGAAGGCGCGACCAAGACCACCGAGTGGGCGCTCGACCAACGCTGCCCGAGCTACCTCACGTGCTTCGCGGTGGGCGACTTCGTGCGCTGGGAGGGCGGCGAGGTCGACGGCGTTCCCGTCGCGTGCTTCGCGCCGAAGAACCTCTACGAGGAAGCGCACCTCGAGCGCGCGTTCCGCCACACCGCCGACATGCTGCGCTGGATCCCGAAGCGCCTCGGCGTGCCCTACCCCTACCCGAAGTACTTCCAGTTCGCGGTGCCCGACATCGGCGGCGCGATGGAGAACATCTCGCTCGTGAGCTGGGACGACCGCTTCCTGCTCGACGCAGCCCTCGAGACCGAAGAGCGGCAGCTCCTCGACGTCATCAACCTCCACGAGATGGCGCACACCTGGTTCGGCGACCTCGTGGTCTGCCGCGACTACGCACACGCGTGGCTCAAAGAAGGTTGGGCCACGTACATGGAGACGGTGTGGCTCGAGGCCGAACGCGGCCGCGAGCTGGCGGACTTCGATCTCTGGGCGGACGCGCGCGCGTACATGAAGGAGAGCGACGAACGCTACGCGCGCCCGATCGTGACGCGCCGCTTCGACTCGAGCTGGGACATGTACGACCACCACCTCTACCCGGGGGCCGCGTGGCGAATCCACATGTTGCGCAAGCTCCTCGGCGAGGGCCCGTTCTGGACCGCGGTGACGACGTACCTGCAGCGTCACGCGGGCGGGCTCGTGGAGACGGACGACTTCCGTCGTTGCCTCGAAGAAGCCTCGGGTCGTTCGCTCGCGGCGTTCTTCGATCGTTGGCTCTTCGCCGCCGGTTACCCGAAGCTCGAAGGCCGCTTCCGCTACGACGCGCGCCGCAACGAGGGAACGTTCGAGCTCTCGCAGCGGTGCTCCACCGGCAAGAAGGACGCGCCGCTCTTCGATCTCGAGCTCGACCTCGCCTGGTGGATCGACGGAACGCGCCACGTGAAGACGGCACGTTTCGATCGTGAGCGCCTCGTGGTCGTGATCCCGATGACGAAGGAGCCGGAGCGCGTGCGTCTCGATCCGGACCTGAAGGTGCTGCACGATCTGAAGCTCGACGTGGGCGAGGCGCGCCTGCGCAACCAGCTCGAGCACGACGACGTCTGGGGTCGCATCCTCGCCGCGCGCGCGCTGCTCGAGGACGGCAAACGCGCGTCGGTGGACGAGGTCGCGGCGGCGTTCCGACGCGAAACGGTCTGGGGCGTGCGCACGGTCTTCGCGGAGGCGCTCGCGGACGCGAAGTCCGAGCCCGCGCTCGAAGCGCTGCTCGCGCTCGCGAAGGATCACGACGAGCCGCAGAGCCTCGCCGCGCTGATGCGCGCGCTCTCGACCTTCCGCGATCCGCGCGTGATCGAGACGCTCGAGCGTCGCCTCGAAGCGGGGCTCCCGCCGCGCGCCGCCGAAGCCGCGTGGGAGGGCCTCGGTCAACAACGAGAGGCCGCGCCCTTCGCGCACCTCGTCACCGCCGCCGATCGCACGAGCTTCGGCGCCTTCGCCCAAGGCGGCGCGCTGCGAGCGCTCGCGCACACGCGACACGAGGACGCGCTCGCGACGCTGATCGAACGCGCGGCGCCAGGGCGGCTCCCGATCAAGGCGCGGCCCCACGCGGTGCAGGCGGTCGGCGTGCTGCTGCGTCACGCGAAGGACGCGGCGCGCGAACGAGCCATCGAAGCGCTGCGTGATCTGCTGCGCGACGAGAGCCCGAAGGTGCGCGACGCAGCCGCGGTCGCTCTCACGATCGGACGCGCCCGCGAGGCCCGCGAAGATCTCGAGCGCCACCGCCTGCGCCTCACGCCGCAGGATCGCGTTCGTTTCGATCGGCGGCTGCGCGCGCTCGACCGCGGCGAAAACGGCAACGAGACCGAGAAGCGAGTGGAGGAGCTGGAGAAGCAGCTCCGCAAGCTCACGGAGCGGCTCGAGAAGGCAGAAGCGAAGCTGAACGGCAGCTCGTCCTGAGCTTGCACGCGGCGTCACCGCGATTGCCCGTGGGTGCACCGGGTGGCGATGGCGTGCTCGCACGTCGCGATCGCACGCAGCGTCCTCTCACGTCGCCTCGTCGCACGACCCACCCTTCGTGAGCCGAACGTTCCTTTGCGATGCTGAACGGCATCGCTTCGTGAGCCGTTCCACGGCCGCAAGGCCCGCCGACCCTCACTTCGTGAATCGCGCTCCGGCGCCTCCGCACGTCCTCCTTTGGCGCCAGCTCGGACCGGTGGCATGCTCCGCGGTCATGCGTGCTTGGCTTGGGATTGGGTTGCTCGTGATGCTCGGGGCGTGCGGGGCGCGCTCCGCGCTCGTCACCGGCGAAGAGCTCGACGGATCGTTGCCGGACGGAGGTCGCCCGGACGGCGCTCGCGACGCCGGACGCGACGCGCCGCCCTTCGACGGCGGCACCGACTCGGGTGTCCCGTTCGAGATCCTCTGCTCCGAGCCGCTCTCCGCGCGACCGAACGTGCCCGCGATCATCTCCGCGATGATCGTCGAAGGCAGCTTCGTCGAGGGCACGTGGACGGTCGTCGAACAGCCCATGGGCTCCTCGCCCGAGATTCGCGATCCGGGCGCGACGAGCACGCAGGTCATCGGTGATCTCCCCGGCCGCTACTGCTACGTCTTCGAGGCCGTCGACTCGATCGGCCAGGTCGCGACCTGCGAGGCCGTGGTCGCGGTCGTCGCCGGTCCGCCCGTCGCGGTGTGCCCGAGCGCGGAGCTCGTCGCGCCGGTCGACACGGAGATCACGATCCCCGGCGCGGGCTTCGACGACGACGGCGAGGTCCAGTTCGCATGGACGGTCGCGAGCTCGCCCATGGGCTCGTTCACGAGCTTGAACCCGGTCGACGTCGCGATGCCCATCTTCCTCGGCGACACCGCGGGCCGCTACGTGGTCCGCCTCGTGGTGACCGACGTCTTCGGCATGACCGACACCTGCGACGCGCGGGTGCGTCTGACCGCGCCGCCGGTGATCGACTGCCCGAGCGAGCCGCTCGTCGCGCCGACGCGGCAGCCGCTCACGGTGCGTCTGAACGTGACCGACGACACCTCGATCGCCCGCCACGACTGGGAGATCCTCGCGACTCCCCCGCGCACCACCGATCTCATGCTCCGCCCGAGCGGCAGCAGCGCGACGCTCACGCCGCAGCGCCAAGGTCCCCACGAGCTGCTCTACCGCGCGACCGACACCGACGGCCTCACCGCGGAGTGCATCGTCACCGTGCTCGCGACGCCGACGCCACCGACCCTGATGTGCCCCGAGGTCGTGGAGGGTCGTCCGCTCACCACGATCACGTGGAGCATGGGCGTGCAGGACGACGGCTTCACGTCGACCGCACGTTGGATGCTCGCGAGCCGCCCGGATGGCTCCGCAGCGGCCTTCACGGGGAGCGCGCGCATCGACACCCCCGGCATGCTGCCCTTCGCCTTCGAGCCCGACCTCGCCGGTGAGTTCCCGGTCGACATCACGGTCACGGACGAAGACGGAATGACCGCGACCTGCACCACGCTCGTCCGCGCGATCGTCGACGAGGGTCTGCGCATCGAGATGTTCTGGAACACGCCGCGCACGGACATGGATCTTCATCTGTTGAACCCGACCGCGACGTCGTGGTTCAACTCGAACGACTGTTACTACGCAAACTGTCGCGGCGGATTGATGTGGCCCCCCGCGGGCGCGGCCGACGATCCCTCGCTCGACATCGACGACACCGACGGCTTCGGACCCGAGAACATCAACATCGAGACGCCCTCCCCCGGGACCTACCGCGTCGGCGTGCACGCCTTCAGCGGCGACGCCGGCGTGACCGTCCGCATCTACTGCGGCGGCTCGCGAACCGACGCGCGCGCGACCTTCGGGCCGACGCGCCTCGACGATCGCAGCGGCGGCATGAACCGCGACTTCTGGCGCGTGGCCGACGTGCAGATCGATGGCGTGGGCCGCTGCACCGTCACCGAGTTGCTCAACGACGCGGGACGCCCGGACATCATCACGAGCGGCGTGTCCGAGCGGCAGCGCTGAGCGAACCGCTCAGCGATTCGATGGTTCGGTCGCCTGACGGCGACACTCACGTGACGTCGGGTCGCTCGGCCTGGCGGCCGGCTCC